>JBDHRV010000076.1:0-16879 GCA_039807745.1 Burkholderiales bacterium | reverse complement strand
CGGGCGCGCTTGGAGTTGTCGGTCACGACTGGCATCAGCACCGCGTCACCGATCTTGCGGCCGTTCACGTACAGTTCGTGGTAGCCGATCGAGGCAACGAACGCGGTCGCGCGCAGCGGTTTGGCGTCGAGCGTGAAGGTCTTGCGAAACCACGGATCGGCCAGCGTGTTCTCGCCACCTTCAGGCGGCCTAACCGATTCGCCGGTGCCAATCCACTTCGCGGTCCACTGCGACGGCCCCATCGTCCACGACGACGGCTTGCTCCACACGCCGCCGGGCCACACGCGGACTTTCCAAGTGACACGTTGGCCTGGCTTCAGCGCGGGGCCGTCGTATTCGACATTGATGCTTTGGTCGGAAGGGATCTTGCCGCTGTCCCAGAGCCCTTCGACGATGATCTGGTAGGCGGTCTGCTTCTGGTCACGCTCAGCGGAAACCAACTGCCAACTCAGCCGCGGCTTGGCCACGTCGATGCCTAGCGGGTCCTTCAAGTATTCGCACCGGAGATTCGTCACGTTCACGTCCGCCACTGCGACGCTTGCCAGTATCAGCAAGGCAACCCCCGCTGAGCCACGCAAACTTACGAGAGTGGCCGTGGTCGTTACTATCAACTTCCTTCCGCGGTGGACGAATCTCACAAATCCTCCGATGCGCACATGCGGGGAGCGACCCGAAAGAGATTAAATATTCTCTGGAACCAACGAGCGTCTCGGCTTCCGGGTAGCTCAGCGAGCATGCCTTAGTCAAACGTCTCTTCCCCGTTCGGCTCGTAGTGCGGCACGCCGTTCATGTCGTGCCGGAACTTCGATAGCTCGAAGTACATGCGCCGCCGGGCGCGACTCTGGTTGCCGAGCGGGCGATGCTCCGCGATGCAGTGCCACGGGTTGTAGGACAGCCGCCTTCCGAACGCGATCTGCGCCGGTGCATCGAATTTCTGCTGCGGGATGCGCAGGGTAGCCACGGAGACGCGGGGCGACAGCCGCTCCGGCCACAGCACGGCGTTGTTCTCGATTGGCATCAGATGCGGATCGGTCTGCAACTGCACGCGAACGTCGAGCTCTACATCGCCGCGATCGAGTGCCGCGACCATGGCCTGACGCAGGTAGTCGTCCGGCGGTCGCAGCGGCAGGCGCGGGATCGGCGTTTTCCTGTCCGACTTCGGCCACACGGAATATTGCATCGCCTGCCCCGCTCCGAGCAGATAGGGCACGCAGCTGAAGTACGGCGCCTCGAACGGACTGCTCTGGGTCTTGATCCACAGCCCCTGCATGATGAAGTCGAGCAAGTGCGGGCGCCGAAAATTCACGAAGTGATAGATCGATGCGTTCTTCAGGCTCCAGCTCTGCAGATGAGCGTTCGCATACGTGTCCGGGGTCACGAACGTGGGTGTGGACACGCCGAACATGTCCTGCGTGTACTTCTCCTCCTCCATCAGCTTAGGGCCCGGGACGCCCATCAGCTTGATGCTGATGCTCATGAACCCCACGTCGTCGATGTCGGGCGTGACGTACGGTCCGGGTCCGGAAAAGCGTACCCATGCGCGATAGGTCTTCGGCTGCGCGAAGATGCCGTGCCGGTACTGCGGCGGCAGATCCTCGTGGACGATGAATTCGGCGCGCACGATGCCATGGGTCTTGGTGTTACCGCCGCGCTCGAACCTGCCCGGCTTCCAGAGTCCGCTCATCTGCGCCCGGAAGGTGTCGATGATCGACTGCAGCGACTCTTCTTCGTTTGGCTGCGCGCGCTCCTCGGCGATCTTCAGTCCCTCGTTAGTGCGCCGCCGATTGATGAGCGCCGTGGTCAGACGCGCGATCGGGTCGCGCAGCAGCGCGTCGAATGCCGGACGCATCCAGGGATCGATGCGCCGCTGCAGTTGCAGCAGCCGCACCGACGCATCGCTGACCCAGTCGAGGAGCACCGAGCCGGTGTCGGCCGGCGGCACCGGGCGACTGGTCATGGATCCCAGGACGTTCCTTCTCATCACGCCCCCTTCCCGCACACTGTCGCGAGGTAGCGCATGGCGCGGATGCCGGGCAGGAAGAAATACCCGCCGCCCAACACGGTGACGAACTGCGGCAGGCCGGTGAGCCGCTGATCCGGACCGTCGGCCTGGGGAATCGAGAAGCCGTCGGTGGGATACCCGCCGAGGTCCGGCACCCGGTTGCCGAGCAATGGATCGCATTCGCCGGTGAGCCCGGCGAACTTGCTCCCGATCAGCCACGCGCTCTGCACGAACTCGAACTGACGCTTGATGTTGGCCGCGAGGCAGATGAAATGGATCCCGGCATCGCTCGCTGGCGATGGGTCCGTCGCGGAGAGCGCGAGCGCCGCCTCGACACCGTACTTCCGTCCACGGCGAAGCAGGCGATGAAAGCGCGTGGATGCGACCAGGTCCGGCTGCAGTGCCGGCGCGTCGAATCCCAGCATGCGCCACAGGCGCGAGAGCAGGCCGCGCCCGCCGGGCGGCAAATCCGCATTGCGCGGATTGGTCCGTCGGATGTGCGCGCCCAGCGGGCAGCGCCGCCCCTGTGGATCGGCCTGATAGGTGAAAGCGTTGAGCTTTGGTTCGCGCTTCGAAGGGCCGTCGGTGAAGGGATTCTCGCTGGGCGGTTCGAGCGGTTGGCCGTTTTTCCATCGGCCCACCATCTTCGCCGCCAGGTGCTCGCGCAACTGCGCATCCCCGCCCGCCTGCCGGTCCAGTTCGCGCCAGAAACCCTGCACGTCCTGCCGCAACTGGCGCAGTACGAGATAGCTGCCGTTGCGGCCGAGGTCGGCGAGTTCCGGCGCATCTTCGGCCCGCGGCAGCAGACCGGCCGGGTCGCGCTGGGGCACGAGCAGCGGGCGCGGCGTGTAGAGCCCGTATTCGTTCGGATAGCCCAGGAGAAACTCGCCGAGGCAGGACGTGTTGTCGTAGTCGAGCCGGTCCTGGTCGCGCACCGGACGCTGGCGCTGCCAGTCGACCTGCGGCTGCGAGATGCCGTCGGCAAATCCGAACGGTTCGGTGATCTGCGTGGTGGAGGTCGAGAGGTGTTCGATGCGCGCGAACCCGGCCGCGCACTGCGCCTCGATGTCGTCTGCGAACGCTGCCAGTCGCCCCGGCCGGGCGTAGAGGAGCACGGCAAGATGCGGCAGGCGCTCGCCGGTGCCCCACCGCCAGCCGCTCGGGTCGTTCGCGCCGACGTCTCCCAGCCGGCGCGCGCGTTCGGCGTCGCTTGCCATGCCGGCGAGGAATTCCGCCGAGAACGCATCGCACAGATCAGGGGCAACACCCAGGGCACGCAAGCCCTCGCTCGTGAATGCGACATGCAGCGCGGTATCGGGCAACGGATCGGCCGTGACCGCGCTCGTAACCGCGGCCTGCGCCAGCCAGGCGCGCGCCGCGCCCGGGTCCTTGATGCGCAGCAGGAGGAAACAGGCTTCCGTCAGGTGCCGGTACCCGAACCGCACCAGGCCCTGTACGTCGTTCAGCTCCACGGGACTGTCCTGGCTCGGCGTTGTCGTCATAGCAGCTGCAGCCAGGCGAGCGCCTGCGCATCGCTCATGCTCGCCCGCTCCAGTCCCTCCCGGATGCGCTGGTTGCGCTTCAGGTCAGTCAGCGCCAGACCCGGGTAGGCCTTGTACCAGACCTGCGTCGGCAACTGATGGCGTCGCTGGTAGTGCTTGAACTTGTGCTCGATGCGCGCACCGCGCGCAACCAGCCAGCGCGTGCGCGGCCAGCCGACGCCGTGGCTGAAGGACAGGTTGAGGCCCCATGCCACCTTGTTGATGAAGTCGTCCATGTAGGCCTCGTGGCCGCCGTCGTAGTTGCTGGTGAAGACGAGCCGACGCTTGTCGTCGAGAAAAGCCCAGAATGCGAAATGGATCGTCTGCACGCGTGCCAGGAAGCCGCGCGTGAAGACATGGCGGGCCGCGTAGTCGATCAGCGTGAGCAGCGCGATCACCAGCCAGCGGCGAAAGAGGCCCGGCTTGACCGAACCGATCGCCGTGTACTGGTTGCTCACGTCGTGGTCCTCCAGTTGCTGCAACTCCAGCAGCACCGCCGCGTCCGGAGGCGGGCAGACTTCGGCGTCGCTCTCCTCTTTCGTGCGCAGGAGGTAGATCAGGAGCGGCGCGAGGACGATCAGGAACGGCAGCAGGATCAGACCCGCAAGGGGAATCGCGACGAGATGCAGAAGCTTCGCGATCTGCCAGCGCAGCGGTGTCGGGTCGGGGGGCGTCAGGCCGAGCCGCCCGGCACTGACTTCGGTGTCGATGAAGTCGATCAGCTCACGCCGCAACGCCTGGACTTGCGCGGCGGATGCGAGCGGCGCGCGCGGCACCTTCGCCGCGAGCGCACGCCGCAGCGCGATCTCCTCCTTCACCTGCCGCACGGTGCGGCCGACCCAGTTGACATAGTTGGCAGCAAGCGGACGCTGATGCACCCGCATCCAGGCGAGCAGGTCGCCACCCGCGTCGAAGCCGTCGCAGTACATGAAGATCCGCCGCAGCCCCGGCTGTGCGTGGCGTGCCAGATCTGCGATGCAGTCGGCTGCGGGACCGTCGCAGCTGCCGATGAGCGCGAGATAGACAGGCAGCCTCGGGTGCGGCAAGCCGTGGACTTCGAGGTCGCGCAGCGTCGGATCGTCCAGCACCGCCAGTCGCGCGAAATGCAGTCGTTCACAGCGCCCGAACGGCACCAGCGTGTTCGCCGGGTCGGCCATGCCAGGCTGCGCATTCATCGTCTGGAGCAATTGCCGCAGATCGCCCTCGCACTGCGGCCTCACGCGTGCCAGCACCATGAACTGGGACTGCGGCGTCACGGCCTGCCTCTCAGCATGATTCTTCCCATCGATGCAGACCGCCGCACCGTTTTGCCTTCGTCATGAGTCCGCCGGTAGACAAGGCCGCAGGTTCTCGTAGCCCCGCACGAGGAGCTCGTCCACGGTCGGAACGCGCCCGGTCTCCGCGCGCAACATCTCGCCGGCGGCATTGCGCAGCGCTGCGATCACCGCCGGGTCGGGAGCCGGATACACCGCGAACGCCGGGGGCATCGGCGTCTTGTCCCGTGCACCGGGCTTCACCTCCCACATGCCCAGGCGCACGTAGATGCGTGGCGCACAGGCGGCGAGCGCAGCGTTAACGCGTTTGGCGTCGCCGTGAAGAAAGTTGGGGGGAGCATGCTCGGGCGTCTGGTGGCACGGCGTGCAGTGCTGCTCGAACGCCGCTGCAACCGGCAGTGCGCCGGAAGCCGGTGGCACTTGCGCATCCACTGCGGGCGGCGGAAGCCCGCGTGCGTCCGCGCAGCAGTCTTGCCGCTGCGGCAGATCCAATCGGGCGGAAAGAGAAGCCATGACGCGCGACCGGCTGAACACGCCCGCGGCGAACGGCGCGTCGCGCCCGCTCTCGGACACCATTGCCGCGATGGCATCGCGCAGCGGCCCAAGATCGTCCGCCACGGTCACCGTTGCCTCCCCGGCGCCCTGCTCTTTCCAGCGCAGATCGATGCCCTCGATCACCCTGCCGTCGCGGCCCCGCGCGCGCAGACCCTGTTTCGAGGGTGCAATCGACAGCGTGCTCTCGCCCCCCACCGCTCCGTAGCGCGCTCCTGCGGCGTCCAGATGCAGCAGCGGCGCATCGCCCGCCAGCGCCAGCGACGCCACTTCGCCGGATGCCACGCGCCCCGCGCGCAAGACCACGCTTGCGTTGAGCGCTACCACCGCGGCGCCTTCCCGCTCCCGGCACTGAAAGCGCAGCTCGCCTTGCCCGCGCCGAATCTCGCACCTGGCAGTGAACGTCTCGCGTGCGCCACCCTCTCCGGCCGCGAGCCGCGCTTCGACGCCGCGCACGTCCGCATCCGCGATCCGTTCCGCGAGTCCGACGACGAAGCGACGCGCGAGCTGCGGATCGGCCGCCTGCCAGGTCTCGAGCGGCAGGCGCGGTGCAAGCGGTTCGAGTCCCGCCGACACATGGGACATGGCGAGCCCGTTGGCATCGGCCGCAAAGGATAGCGGGTCGCGGTTAGGAATCTCGGGATTCGGAATCGCGAGCCCGCCAGGCCACTGCGTCGCCGCGTTGCGCGCGAGCGGGGCGACCACCCGTTCGCGAAACGCGGCACTGCCCGCGTCGAAGCCACGCTCGCCGCTCAATCGATATTGCCACGCAGCCAGCAGCACCGCCGACCGGCAGCGCGTGCCCTCCGGCTCCTGGGTCCCGCAGCCATCGCGCCACAGCAGATTGTCCACCGCGAGCATGTTGGCTCGATGCACGGCATCGTCGATCGCATTCGGAACTTCCACCCGCTGGCGCGCCGGAACCCCGTAGAACGACGGCCGCCGCTGCATCAGCAAGGCCGCCACGCGCGGATTCGCATTGGTCTCGTCCCATTGCTGGCGCGAGAAGAGCGGCGCGTGATTCTGATGGCAGCTCACGCACACGGTACGGTTGGCGTAGACCACACGCGGCGACCCGCCCGCCCGATAGTCCTTGACCAGCTGGAACTCGAAGCGCCCCGCCGCCTCGTTGTAGCTGATGACCTCGATCAAGTTCGCCCGCTCCTGGTAGCCCAGGTAGAGACGATCCTTGAGCAGCATGCTCGAACCGCCCGCGGCGCTCGCTTCCCGGTCGATCGCGATCACGACGCGCGGATAGTCGAAAAAATCCGGCGCCGCCGCCGTGCGCTGAAGCGAGCGGCCCAGCGGAACGAGCACCTGTCGCGTGCAGGGCGCGTGCGGCGGTGCGCAGCCGGCACGCGCCTCGATGCGCGCCACGAGCGCCTCCAGCGGGAATGGCACGTCGTACACCATCGCTCCATCCGGCCCCGGGCGGGTTGCGACGAAGTCGAAAGCGGAGCGCCCTTGCGGCGGCAGGGTGGGTCCCGCCTGCGCCGGATCGACCACCCAGCGCGGCGCTGCGGCCGCACGGCCATCGCTCGCCGCCAATGCGCCCGACCAGATGAAGCCGCGGAGCATGAGCGTCGACTCGAAGCAGCGATCGGCGAGCATCCACCCTGCGCCGAGGAATAGCAGCGTGGCAAAGCGGCGAACTCCCGCCTTCATGTGCGGCTGCCTGCCCGGCCCGTTCGAATGTTGGCGAATCACTTCGCCGCTGCGACCACCTTGCGGCTCTGTGTTCCGTTCCAGCAATCCTCCTTTACCTCTCCCGTCTTCAGGAACGCCGCGCCGTCGCGCTCGGCGAGCTCCTTGTTGTAGAGCGTGAAGTTGAGGAGGAAGACCTTGCCGATGTAGGCGCGCCCGAGATAGAAACCGGGACGCACCATGCGGATCTCGTCGCGCACCTGCAAACCGTTGCGCCCCGCAAGGAAGTCGGGCCGCTGCCGGTAGCCCGGAAGCTCGTCGGTGAAGTAGTAGTCGATGATGATCGACTCGCGGCGCGAATCGAGCAGGCTCTGTCCGCAGTAGAGCCGCGCCGGGAACATCAGCCACGCATCCTTGCCGTTCACCGTGATCTTCGGAATGGTCGCGAGATCACCTTCGATCAGCGGTTTGAGCAGCGCTATGTCCTCGATGCGATTGCGCAGCAGCCGGTCGTCGCGGTAGAACACCTTGCCCTTCCACAATGCCGCACCCAGCATCTCGAGCTTGATGGTCTTGAGCTCCACCGCGATGCCAGGCAGGCCGCCGACGATTTCGGACACACGCCGATCGCCGCTCGTCCCTTTCGGAAAGAAGAGCCCGCCCCCGAACGCTCCGTCGGGGATCGGTCCCGGAGTGAGCCGGGCATAGATCTGGTCGATCTGCTCCTGATCGAAGCTCTTCAGATTCTCGGGAGTGAGCTTCTCGAGGTCCGCGGGGGTGAGCGGATGCGCGTATTCGACCTGTGCGAAATCCGGCTTCGTCTGGTACCCCTCGCCATACTGCGCGAACTTGAGGTCCGGCGGTGTGCCGCGATCACACCCCGCGATCGACAACACCGCTGCAACAAGGCCGGCTACGAGGAGGATGAGCTTCTTCGGCGTCTTCATGGCAGGCACCCCTCTAGAGCGTCGCGAGGAAAGCAATCAGCGCCTTCTTGTCCGCGTCCGGCAGGTCGGTGCCGAAACGGTGTCCGAAGTTCTCGATGTCCGCCTGGCACGAGCTGTACGCTTCCACCACCTTCGGATGTTTGCGCGCGGTCTCGATGAGCCTGGAAGGGTCGCGCACCATCTCCACCCCGACGCCGCGCAGCTGTGCCGCCATCTCCTTGCCGTCCTTTTCGCCGAGCTGCTTCACCAGTCGGGCTTCGAGGGCATCGGGCTTGAGCCGCGCCAGCACGAGATCGTTGACGAACGCCTTGTGCTGGAAATTGCCGAGCGCACCGGCGCTGGTGCCTTTCGGAATGACGACGGTGAAGCCGTGCAGCCGCTTCTCGGTGCCGTCTTCGACCACGCGCAGCTCGAATGGCAGCGGCACGTCGACGTCGAATTTCGTGATCTTCGGCGTGCGCTTCTCCTCCGGCGCGAGCAACTCTTCCGCAGAGGCGACAAAGAGCTTGTAACGACCTTCCACGCTCGGGTCGTATGCCCAGCAACCTGGCGCATCCGCGATCAGTTGCTTCGTCTGCGGGTCGACGTAGGGCGACCGATAAAAGAAGTTGTCGGCATTCCGCGGCTTGCCGCAGATCTCCGGCCCGACCGCGTTGTTGTGCATGAACGGCGCGTGCGCCCACGCCGAGATGAGCGAGATGTTGCGGTAATAGCTGCGCCCGCCGTCGTGCGGTTCCTTCAGATTGGGGTCGGGCGGTCGCGCACGCAGCGTCTCGGACCCGTACTCCTGCCACACATGACCCGCCATGTGATTCGAGTGCAGGGCGCGGCAGCGGAAGGTGCCGACCTCGGACACCAGCGTCGCCTGGTCGTTGCCCATGAAGTCCGCGCGCAAACCGGTCGCGGGGTCGAGTGCGTGGAAGTCGCGATTCTTGAACGGCCCGCCCTCGCTCTCGGGGATGCTCGAGTGACAGCGCGCGCAGTTCGCCGCGAACACGTCCCGTCCGCGCGACACCGCACCCTTCCCGAACTGCTGGTCGAGGTCGGCCACGAGGTCCTCGTGACCGTACTTCGCGTTCGGGTCGCTCGCCTTGCGTGCATTGGCGCGCGCGACATGCAGGTCGGTCGCGTCGTTCTCGTGCGCCAGGAAGAAGTCGAGGATGTTCTGGAGCCGGTCCTCGATGGCGCGGAAGTTCGGACAGTCACGGCGGCACTGGCCGATGTCGAACGGAGTCTGGCCGAAGTTGCGTCCTTGCGGATCGAGCTGGCGCAGATCGGTCAGGTGATTGACCCAGCACTGCTCGGAGCACGACCCGATGTTGAAATACACGCGCTGGATCGCTTCCAGGCCGCCGATCGAATCCTCGCCGCCCTTCAGGATATGGTGGACGGCCTCGGTCTTCGTGCTTCTCTGCCAGCACTTGCCGTCGCGTCCGGGTTCGCACCAGCAGGTCGTCTCGGGTTCGCTCTTCTCGCACGAGGCGACCTTGCGCCACTTGTTGATCACCTCGCCCTCGAAAACGGGTCGCCGTGCGAGATTGATGATCGCGTTCATGGTGCCGGGATTGTTCACCTGGTCTGTCGGCACCGCGGACGTGTCCGAAGTCCCCGGACGCGAGTGCGCGAACACCTGATACTCGAGACTTTCGTGCGGCATGCCGGAGCCCAGCACCTCGGCAATGCGCGAATACTGGTTGCCGATCGCACCCTTGAGGTTGTGCCACTCCGGATGCGCCGGGTCTTTCGGCGGATTGAGCGGGTCGAAGGCGATGTGGCACGATCCGCACGATATGCCGATCAGGAAGGGCGGTTCGATCGATCCGTCGGCGAGACGGCTCACGCGCGAGTCATTGGACGCCGGATCGCTCGAAAGCCGCTGGCGAAACCCGTCCCAGCTCGCGAGGCTGCCATTTACCTTCACCCAGCGGTCCTTGTCGAAGCGCGGATTGGGGAACTTGCGAAATCCGAGCGCGCCGGTCGAGGTGCCGAATGCGAGATCGCACGCGGACTGTCGCTGATCGGCTGTCGTGAGGTGCGGATCACTGGTATCCGCCGGCGCGTCCTGGAAGCTGCACGCCGGATCGCGGTAGCCCTGCCTGCCGACGAACGCGAGCAGCTGATCGTCGCCGGGGCAATAGTCGAAGCCGTACGTTTCCTCGATGCTCTTCGCCGGACACCCTGCGCTCCCCGGTTTGCAGCAGCCGGGATCGTTGATGATGCCCCACGCCGCGAAGCGGTCGTCACGCTCGTTCGAGTTGAGCACGCGATACCAATCGATCAATACACCGACGCGCTGCTGAAACGTGTACGTATGGAAGCGCGCGTTGCCCGCGGTCGCCTTGTACCAGATCTCGCGCCCGGCGCGCGCGGAGGGACCGAGGCCCGCCTCACCGGCATAGAAGCCGGGATTGTCGACCACCGGCGCGTCTGCCGGCGTCGCATTCGCCGGCTGCGCGGCGCCATCGGTGGTCACGCTCTGCGCCGGCGCGGCATCGGCCAATGCCAACGGGTTCCAGGTGTATTGGGTCCACAGCAACCCGCCCAGGACTGCGATCGCAACCGCGAAGACGGCACGCTTCCTCATGACCTGTTCCCCCATGCTGAGCGGCGCGCAGGCGCCGGATGATTCTCCTCGGCAACTTCTAGAGCAATCTTAGTCTAGGACGCCGCGGCGAAAACGCAAGGTGAGTATTACCCGACTCGGGAATCGATGGCCGATCGGCGAGCGCGCTCCCGAGCCCGCTACAGGCCGCCGAGGCACACGTACTTGATCTCGAGGTACTCCTCGATCCCGTGGCTCGACCCTTCGCGCCCGATGCCCGATTGCTTCATGCCCCCGAACGGTGCCACTTCGTTCGAAATGGCACCGGTATTGACCCCGACCATCCCGAACTCCAGCGCTTCGGCAACGCGGAAGACGCGGCCGACGTCGCGGCTGTAGAAGTAGGCGGCGAGCCCCGATGGCGTGTCGTTGGCGAGCGCGATCGCCTCGTCCTCGGTATCGAAGCAGGTGAGCGGCGCCACCGGACCGAACGTCTCCTCGCGCATGACGCACATGTCCGGCGTGACACCGATCATGACGGTGGGCTCGAAGAAGGTGCCACCGAGCGCATGGCGGCGGCCCCCGACCAGTACCCGGGCGCCCTTCGCCACCGCATCCGCCACATGCGCTTCGACCTTCTCCAGCGCCGGCACGTCGATCAGCGGACCCTGCTCCACCCCGGGCTCGGTGCCCGCCCCGACCTTGAGCGCGCCCGCCCTGGCGGCGAGTTGCGCGGCAAAGGCGTCGTGCACACCGCGCTGGACGAGAATGCGGTTCGCGCAGACGCAGGTCTGACCCGCGTTGCGGTACTTCGACGCCATCGCGCCCTCGACCGCCGCATCGAGATCGGCATCGTCGAACACGATGAAGGGCGCGTTGCCGCCGAGTTCGAAGGAGACTTTCTTCACCGTGTCCGCGCTTTGTCGCATGAGCAGGCGGCCGACCTCCGTGGAGCCGGTGAACGTGAGCTTGCGCACGTCGGGACTGCCGGTGAGCACGCGACCGATCTCGACCGGATCGCCGGTGATCACGTTGAACACGCCGCCCGGAATGCCCGCACGCTCGCCCAGCAGGGCAAGCGCAAGCGCCGTGAGCGGTGTCTGCTCGGCAGGCTTCACCACCATCGTGCAACCCGCCGCGAGCGCCGCACCGGCCTTGCGCGTGATCATCGCGGCGGGGAAATTCCAGGGCGTGATGGCAGCGCACACACCGACCGGCTGCTTCAGCACGAGCATGCGCTTGCCACGCTGGATCACGGGCAGCGTCTCCCCGCAGACGCGTTTCGCCTGCTCGGCGAACCACTCGACGAAGGATGCGGCGTAGACGACCTCCGCGCGCGCTTCGGCGAGCGGCTTGCCCTGCTCGCGGGTCATGATGACGGCGAGATCGTCACGGTGCGCCAGGATGAGATCGAACCAGCGGCGCAGCACGACCGCGCGGTCCTTCGCCGTGCGCGAGCGCCAGTCGGGCCAGGCCGCCGATGCCGCACAGATCGCCCGCTGCGCTGCGTCGACGCCCAGGGCGGGAACGGCAGCAAACTGCTCGCCGCTGGCGGGATCGAGAACAGGCAGCGTCGCACCCCCCGCGGCGTCGATCCACTGACCGCCGAGATAGGCCCGGCTGCACAACAGGGAGGGATCTTCGAGCTGGATCATGGGCGCGCTCCGTGTTTTCGATTGCGCTTCGGATTATAGGATCTGGGAGCGTATCGGAACGCTTATTGCTGACCCCGACCGTTTCCTCGACCCGCCGCGCGCCCGTGGAAACCGAAGCGGCGTTGCGGCATGCGTTGCGGAAAAGCAACCCTACCCGTTTATAATCCGCCTTCCCTCGCTACAGTGGCGAAAAATCACATACGGACGCTGACCGTGCGAAACGTTCCACCCTTCCGCTTCCACACCTTCCCGGCGGCTTTGCTCGTCCTCGCGATCCTGTCGGGCTGTGCCACGACAAACAGGAAGGACCCGCTCGAGCCGATGAACAGGATGGTGTTCGCGGTCAACAAGGCGGCGGACACCGCGCTCATCAAGCCGGTGGCAACGATCTACACGCGCCTCACGCCGCAGTTCCTGCGCACCGGGCTGTCGAACATGGTCAACAACATGCGCGACGTGATCACGGTCGTGAACGGCACCCTGCAGTTCAAGTTCGCTCAGGCAGCGCGCGACCTCGAGCGCGTCGTGATCAACACCGTCTTCGGCGCAGCGGGCTTTTTCGACCTGGCGAGCCGGGACGGTCTGACACGCAATCGCGAGGACTTCGGCCAGACCCTCGCCGTCTGGGGCGTTCCATCCGGCCCCTATCTCGTTTTGCCGCTGGTGGGACCCTCGACCTTTCGGGACGGCGTCGGCGTGGGTGTCGACATCTTTCTTTACCCGCCGACCTGGCTCATCAGCGACGTGCGCGCCTCGAACATCGTCTATGGCGCAACGTTCGTGATCCTGCGCGCCGATGCGCTCGAGGCGCAGGAGTTCGTGAGCGACGCGGCCGTGGACGAATACTCCTTCGTGCGCGAGGCCTGGATGCAGCAACGCAGGAACCTCATCTGGGACGGCAACCCGCCGCGGGAAGACCTGGATGACGAAGAGGATGCAGACGAGCCGCCAAGCAAGTCCGAGGAGGCGCCGGCCGCAGCTCCTGCCGCTAGCGCACCCGATGACCCCCCCGCGACGCCCGTCAGCAGCGCGGAATCCCCCGACCCCGTGACGACGTCGTCCGGCACCCCGGTGGCGATCGCCGCACCCGCCTCCGAACCCTGATGGTCGATGCCCCGGATCGGGGGCATCCGACCTCTCCTACTTGAGCGGCTTGAAGCGGATGCGCTTCGGCCGCGCGCCCTCTTCGCCCAGCCGCCTCTTCTTGTCCGCTTCGTATTCCTGGTAGTTGCCGTCGAAGAACACGACCCGCGAGTCGCCCTCGAAGGCGAGGATATGGGTCGCGATGCGATCGAGAAACCAGCGGTCGTGCGAGATCACCAGCACGGTGCCGGCAAATTCGAGCAGTGCATCCTCGAGCGCCCTCAGGGTCTCGACATCGAGATCGTTCGACGGCTCGTCGAGCAGCAGGACGTTGCCGCCTTCGAGCAGCGTCTTCGCCAGGTGCAGCCGCCCCCGCTCGCCGCCGGAGAGCTGGCCGACCAGCTTCTGCTGGTCCGCGCCCTTCAGGTTGAAGCGCCCGAGGTAGGCGCGCGAGGGCATCTCGAACTTGCCGACGGTGATGAGATCGGCACCGCCCGAGACGTTCTCCCACACCGTCTTCGCGTCGTCGAGGGATTCGCGCGTCTGCTCGACCACCGCAAGCTTGACGGTGGGACCGATGACGATGCTGCCGCGGTCGGGCTGCTCTTTGCCCGTGAGCATGCGAAAGAGGGTCGACTTGCCGGCGCCGTTCGGGCCGATGATGCCGACGATGGCGCCCGGCGGCACCTTGCAGGACAGCTTGTCGATGAGGAGCCGGTCGCCGTAGCCTTTGGTCACGTCGCAAAGCTCGATCACCTCGTTGCCGAGCCGGTCGGCGACGGGAATGAAGATCTCCTGCGTTTCGTTGCGCTTCTGGTGCTCGTAGGAGGAGAGCTCCTCGAAGCGCGCGATGCGGGCCTTGCTCTTTGCCTGCCGCGCCTTCGGATTCTGGCGCACCCACTCGAGCTCGGCCTTCATCGTCTTGATGCGTGCCGCCTCCTGCTTCGCCTCGATCTCGAGCCGCTCCTCCTTCTGCGCGAGCCACGACGAGTAGTTGCCCTGCCACGGGATGCCGTAGCCGCGGTCGAGTTCGAGAATCCACCCGGCGGCGTTGTCCAGGAAGTAGCGATCGTGGGTGACTGCGATGACGGTGCCGGGAAACTTCTGCAGGAACTGCTCGAGCCACTCCACGCTCTCGGCGTCGAGGTGGTTGGTCGGCTCGTCCAAAAGAAGCATGTCGGGCTTCGAGAGCAACAGCCGGCACAGTGCCACGCGCCGCTTCTCGCCACCCGAGAGCTGGGCTACCGGTGCGTCCCAGGGCGGCAGCCGCAGCGCATCGGCGGCAATCTCCAGCAGATGCTCGGCATCGCCGCCCGCCGTGGCCAGGATCGCCTCGTACTTCGCCTGCTCGCTGGCGAGGCGATCGAAATCGGCATCCGGCTCGGCGTAGGCCGCATAGATCTCGTCGAGCCGCCGCTTCGCCTCCGCGATGTCGCCCGTGCCCTCCGCGACCGCCTCGCGCACGGTCTTGTCCGGGTCGAGCCGCGGCTCCTGCGGCAGGAAACCCACACGCAGACCGGACTGCGGGGTCGCCTCGCCGTCGAATTCGCCGTCCTCGCCCGCCATGATCCGCAGCAAGGTGGACTTGCCCGAGCCGTTCAAGCCGAGCACGCCAATCTTCGCGCCGGGGAAGAAGGAAAGCGAGATGTCCTTGAGAATGACGCGCTTGGGTGGCACGACCTTGCTCACCCGATTCATGCTGTAGACGTATTGGGCCACGTGCGAAGATGCCGGACGACACCGGTCGATGAGTTGGAAAAGCGGCATTATCCACGACCCTCGCCGATCCGGCACGAGCGCACTGCCCGGCACCCGGCGCTGTCCGGGTCATGACTCCGTCTTCCGCATTCGCTACCATGCGGGTTGCAGTCGACCCGCGAGGGCATTTGCGCGTCCCGCGGTCCCTTACCCCCAAGGAGGTACGTCCGATGCGTGGCCTGGTCCTGGCCGCTCTCGTCCTGTTCGCTTACGCTGCCCACGCCGCCGGGCCGCAGGTCGTCGCGGCCGCGCCGTGGAAGGGCGACCTTGACGAAATGCTCGAGCGCCGCCTGATCCGCTTTGCCGTGCCATACAGCCGCACCCTCTACGTGAACGACGGGGGCCGCGCCGTCGGGCTGTCGGCGCAGCTCGCACGCGACTTCGAGCGCCATCTCAACCGGAAGTACCGAAAAAAACTCGGCAAGCGGCCGCTCGTGGTGAAACTCATTCCGACCGCGCGCAACGATCTGCTGCTCGACCTCACCGACGGCTTCGCCGACGTGGCCGGCGGCGTGACGGAGAGCCACTCGAAGCTGGTCGACTTCGTCGCGCCTGCGGACCGCAAGCCCAGCACCGAGCTCGTGCTGACGCGTCCGGACGGCCCGGTCATCGCATCGGTCGAAGACCTCGCGGGCAAGACCGTGCAGGTGCGCAAGTCATCGAGCTATCACGAGAGTCTGCAGACCCTGAACGACCGGCTTCGAAAAGAAGGCAAGGCACCCGTCAGGCTCGTGCTCGTACCCGAAGCGCTCGAGGACGAGGACATGATGGAGATGCTGAACGCGGGCTTGCTGCAGGTGATCGTCGTCGACGACTGGAAAGCGCGGCCGTGGGCCCGCGTCCTGCCAAACGTCAAGGTGAACGATCAGGCGGCCGTCGGTACGGGCGCTGTCGTCGCGTGGGCGATCCGCAAGGACAGTCCCGAGCTGCATGCCGAGCTCACGGCGTTCTTCGAGGAGGCCGGCAGGAAAGAGCGCGTGCACGAAGCACGGCTCGCGCAGGCAATACAGGACACAAGACAGATCGGCAACAGCATGGGGGACGCCGAGATCAAGCGCTTCCAGAACACGCTCGCGCTCTTCCGGAAATACGGCGAGCAGTACGGCTTCGATCCACTCATGCTGGCGGCACAGGGATATCAGCTGTCGCGACTCGATCAACGGACGGAAAACTACCACGGCGCGGTCGGCGTCATGCAGGTCATGCCGCAGATCGGCAAGACCCTCAAGGTGGGCAACATCCGCACCGTGGAACCGAACATTCATGCCGCCGCCAAGTACATGGACCAACTCATGGCCCGTCACTTCGAAGACGCCGATTTCGACGATACCAACCGCAACCTGTTCGCCAGCGCGAGCTATCATGCCGGCGCCCACAATATCGCGGCGATGCGCGCCGAAGCAGAGCGGCGCGGCCTCGATCCCAATCAGTGGTTCAACAACGTCGAGATCGTCTACGGTGAAAAGCTCGGACTGCGCACGCCCACGTACGTGCGCAATGTCTACAAGTACTACGTCGCGTACAAGCTCATGATGGACGATCCCGGCGCGGCGAAATGATTCAGCCTTGTGGCTGCGCCGGCGGTGCCGTGTCGGGCTTCGGCATCCGACGCGGATGCGGCTGGCGTGCGCGCGCCGCGTCCATCTCCGCGAGCGTGATGCGACCGTCGCGGTCGGTGTCCACCTGGTCGAAGTGCCGGGCCAGGCGCGGCATGCCCTGCTCGGCCTCGGCCTTGGACAGCATGCCGTCGCCGTCCGTGTCGGCACGTTTCCACGCCGCCTCGAAGCGCTCCTTCATCGCCGCGCGACAGCGATCGCGATCCTGCTTGCACTGCGCCATCCGGGCGTGCATGGCGCTTCGCATCTCCTCGCGTGTGAGCTT
>JBDHRV010000075.1:0-16930 GCA_039807745.1 Burkholderiales bacterium | reverse complement strand
CGCGAAGGGATTCCGCGCGAGGACATGCAGGATTTTCTGTCGGGCATCTACCGTATCGTCGCGCTCGAGCACGAGTGCGACGACGCGCAGCGCGCCACCGAGGCGGTGCTGGTCGCGAAGGCCGGCAGCTTCCGCGAGCTCTACGTCCTGTCGGAGACCGGCAAGAACCTCGAGCAGGCCGCCGACGAGCTCATGGGCGTCGCCCTCAGGTTTCGCGACCACGTGCTGAACGAAGTGGTTGCCCAATGAATGGAGCGTCGCGATGAAAGCAAAGTCGGCAAACCGGGCGTCCCCCGCGGTGTACCTGCTCGGGGGCAGGGGGCAAGCGCCGAAGCTCGGCAGCGTGCAGGACATGGGATTCAAGGCGTACAACCTGGCTGCGATGGCCGCCGCCGGCCTGCCGGTGCCGCAGGGCTTCGTGCTGTCGACCGGTTACTGCCGCGAGTGCGATGGATCGAACGGACGGGCGCCCGCCAACCTGCGCTAGACGCTCGCCGAGGGTATCCGCCATGTCGAGCGCGAGAGCGGGCTTGCCTTCGGCGGCAGGCGCAAGCCGCTGCTGGTGTCGGTGCGCAGCGGCGCGCCGGTCTCGATGCCGGGCATGATGGAGACGGTGCTCGATGTCGGCGTCAACGACGACACGGTGCACGCGATCGTCCGCGCCACCGGCAACCCGCGCCTGGCGTGGGACTGCTACCGTCGCCTGGTGCAGAGCTTCGCCGAGGTGGTGCACGAGTGCGCGCCTGCGCCTTTCGAGGCCCGCCTGGACCGCTGCCTCGCCGCGTGCGGCGCTGCTTCACCGCACGAGATCGACTTTCGCAGTCTCGCGGATCTCACGCGGGATTTCCTCACCCTGTTCGAGGAGCAGACCGGGGCGCCGTTCCCGCAAGACCCGATGGCGCAGCTCGAGGCGGCCACGCTCGCGGTGTTCCGGTCCTGGCGCGCGCCGAAGGCGGCGACCTACCGCCGGACCCAGGGCCTCGACGACGCCATGGGCACCGCGGTGACGGTGCAGCGGATGGTGTTCGGCAATGCCGGAGGAATGTCGGGTGCAGGGGTGGCGTTCACGCGCGATCCTGCCACCGGCGAGAACGCGCTCTACATGGATTTCCTGTTCAACGCTCAGGGCGAGGACGTGGTATCCGGACGGCGCGCGCTCGAGAGCGAAGTGCCGCTTGGCCGGCTGCTGCCCGAGGCGGTGGACCAGCTCGAGCGCGTGGCGCGCACGCTCGAAGCCCGCTTTCGCGATGCCCAGGAGCTCGAGTTCACCATCGAGGACGGTATCCTCTATCTGCTGCAGACGCGCACCGCCAAGCGCACGCCGTGGGCCGCGCTGCGCATCGCAGTGGAGCAGGTCGAGGCGGGTCTGATCGACACCGACGAAGGGCTCGCGCGGATCGCGCGGATCGACCTCAATCACGTACGGGAGACGAGCTTTGCGCACCCGGACGAGGTCGAGGTGCTCGCACGCGCGGTGTCCGCCGGCATCGGCATCGCGCCGGGGCGTATCGCGTTCGACAGCGAGACGGCCGCGCGCTGGGCCGCGGAAGGCGAGGAAGTGGTGCTCGTCCGCAACGAAGCGGCGACCTCCGAAATCGCCGGCATCGCCGCCTGCCACGGACTTCTCACGGCCGCCGGCGGCCGCACTTCGCATGCCGCCGTGGTGGCGCGCCAGCTCGGCAAGGTCTGCCTCGTCGGCTGCAACGATCTCGCGATCGACATGGCTGCCCGGCAATGCCGCATCGGGGGGGCGTGTGCTCGCCGAGGGCGACTGGCTGTGCCTCGACGGCAACGCGGGGCGCATCCTGGCGGGCCACCCCGAGGTCGTTACGCGTCGGCCAACTGAGTGGCTGCAGCGGGTGGAAAGCTAGACGGGCCGCCAGGGCAGCGCCGTCAGTGTCGCCGCCGCTGACGAGTTCGCGTAAGGGGTAGCGGGGTCGGGGATGCGCTGTGGGGAAGGTTTACTGCGGGGGTAACTCGCTCTCACGGAACCCGCTCCCGTCAGCTCCTGCCCCAAGAAGACAGCGCGAATCCAACCGGTGATTCAGGAGGTCGCTCAACGCGGAGACGCCATCGACTCCTATCCAGCAGAGATCTCACGGTCTGGCCCGCCGCATCCTCACGGTGTTCGACAGTTCTCCAAGCCCAGTGACGGCGACGCGCACCACGTCGCCCTCACGAAGGAAGCGCGGCGGCTTGAATCCAATACCCACCCCGACTGGGGTTCCGGTGGCAATGATGTCGCCGGGCAGCAGCGTCATGGAGCGGGAAAGCGTTTCTATTAGGGTTGGTATGTTGAAGATAAGGTCCGTGAGCGGAGCTTCTTGGCGCAGTTCGTCGTTCACCCAGGTGCGCACCGTCAGCGATTCAATAGGCGCCTGATCCACTGTAGTAATCCATGGTCCGACAGGGCAGAATGTGTCAAGCGACTTCCCGACAAACCATTGGGCGTGGTTGCGTTGAAGATCCCTTGCAGTCACGTCGTTCAGTGCGATGAAGCCGAAAACCTTGCCAAGTGCTTCGTCATGAGGAACATTCCTGCACTCATCCGCCATGACGACTCCAATCTCCCCTTCGTAGTCCACTGATGAAGTGTTGGACGGGTCAAACACAATGTCGTCGGTTGGTCCGGCAAGGGATGTGGTCGCCTTGGTGAAAATCTGAGGTGCGGTGGGAATCGCGCTCGTGGCGCTGGTCGCGTTGAATCCGCTCTGGTCGAACTCATGAGCATGATCGACATAGTTCTTTCCGACCGCGAACACATTTCGGGTCAGCGCCGAAAACGGCGCCAGGAATGTGATCTCGCTGAATTTCGCGCGTCCCGTGGCGGCGTTCAGAAGTTCGCCCTCCTGCACACGGCGTTCGATAACCGTGCGAACCGGGTTCAGGTCAAACGCCATGGCACCGGCGATCAAGACGACCGTTTGCTTTTCTTCCTCGACCAAAGCAAGACTCACTCTCTGTTTGTGGATGACCCGAGCCAGTTTCATGGTGCACTCCCAAATGGATTGTGTTGCGCAGATTGATGCATTGAAGACTTAGAGGGCGGCTACCTCACGACGACCATTGTTGGCTTGAACGGCTACACGGAGGTCTGCAGGGTGAAGTACAGGCCCCTCACTTGAGCACGGTACAGCAGAGCTGCGGTTGCATGAGCGCTTCTGGTGCTGTGGTCGCTACTACTGAGCGAGAGCAGAACGGTCAATCTCGCGAACGCTGCGCGTACCGGTCAGAGCCATGGAGACGTCAAGTTCATCTCTAATGATGTCGATGGCCCTACTGACGCCAGCCTGACCAGCCGCGCCAAGCCCGTAGATGTAGGCTCGACCTACCATGCAAGAACGGGCGCCGAGCGCGAGTGCGCGGAGTACATCTTGCCCCGAGCGCACGCCACCATCGAAGATCACCTCTACGTCGCCACCGACCGCGTCGACGATCCGAGCAAGCCTTGAGATCGACGAAGGAGCACCGTCGAGCTGACGGCCCCCGTGGTTTGACACCACAATCGCGGACACGCCCAGGCTCGCGGCGATCTTCGCGTCCTCGACATCGAGAATGCCTTTGAGTACTAGCTTTCCGTTCCAGATGCCTCGGATCCAGTCAAGATCGTTCCAGCTGAGTGTCGGATCGAACTGCTTTGCCATCCATTGGGCCAGGGTGTTCACACTCTCCATGCCCTGAATATGGCCCGAAATGTTCCCGAAGTTCTTCCGCTTGCCTTTGAGGATTCCCCATGCCCACCGGGGTTTGGTGGCAACGTCAATTACATTGGCGAGGGTTATCCTGGGCGGGACGGTCATCCCGTTCTTCACGTCGCAGTGACGCTTGCCAAGAATCTGAAGGTCCAGCGTTGGCATAAGGACACTGCAATTAGCGGCAATGGCCCTTTCGATAAGTGACTTACTGAAACCACGATCGCGCATTACGTACAGCTGAAACCAGAATGGTCTGCTCGTCGCTTCGGCCACATCCTCGATCGAGCAGATCGACATCGTGCTCAAGCAGAAAGGAATTCCTGCCTCGTTGGCGGCACGCGCAGCGTGAATCTCTCCATCACCATACTGCATGCCGCACAGGCCGATAGGCGCCAAAGCAAGTGGCAAGGACGAGGGCATTCCAACAATCTCGGTTCGAAGGTCTCGCTTGTCTACGTCGATCGCTACGCGTTGACGCAAGTCGATTGCATGAAGATCCGACCGATTCGCGCGCATGGTCGACTGGGAATACGAGCCGTGGTCGGCATACTCAAAGAACGCCTTGGGGACCCGCGCTTTGGCCATGTCTCGCAGATCATCGATGCAGGCGGCCATTTGCAGCTGGGTGGAAAACGGCATGTGGTGGTCTCCGTTGTGATTGACGACGGGCGGGCCCGCCGTCCCAAACGCGTTAGACACTTGGCGCGTACTGCATCTCACCGTTACCGAAGGACCAGTCCTCGCGCGCAACGTCGATCAGGCTGATCCAGACATCCTGGATGCGCAAGCCGGCCTTGTGCGCGATGCCTTCGGCAACAGCCTTGTAGAAGGCCTTCTTGACGTCAATCGTGCGGCCAGAATTCCACGTGACTTGAATGAACACGATGTTCGGGGTGTAGTCGATTCCGAGATATCCTTCCGCCGGATACACCAGTTCATCTTCCGAGTGGCGCGTGATGATCTGGAACTTGTCATTGGCGGGAACATTCGCGACATTGATCATTGCGTCATAAACGACGTTACTCACGGTGCGCACGGTTTCTGCGGGGACTGTCTTCGCAATGTTGATTCGAGCGAGTGGCATTTTGGTCTTCCAAAGGTTGAGTGGACATTCGCTTGATGGAGCGAACGCGAGAAAGATTACGCAGATCTGTATAATACGTAAAGCGCATTATTAGCATGATTATCATGCGACGCGAGCAACATTGTAGCGAGCCCAATGAAGGGCTCGGGAGGCCGATCAATGGTCGAAGAATTGAAAGCATTCGTTGCAGTCCTCGACAGAACTTCCCTCACGAAGGCCGCAGATGCATTAGCCCTTACGCAGTCGGCTGTGTCCCGTCGCATTCAGCATCTGGAAGAAGTACTTGGCGCCACGCTGCTTGACCGATCGAGTAAGCCTCCAACTGCCACGCCAGTCGGCCGGCGCGTGTATCAGGCCGCTATCGCGCTGTTGCGAGATCTCCATCGGCTGACCAGCATCGCCAAGGAGGACGAGGAGCCAAGCGGTGTTTTTCGGCTGGGGTTGCCTCAAGTGCTTGCAGACGTAGCGCTTTTCGAGATAGCGGTACGGATGAAGGCGAATTTCCCGGCTCTGGACCTCCAGTGCCGCACAGACTGGAGTGCGGGCCTACAGCAAAGACTTTTCCACGGTGAACTGGATGCGGCGGCGTTGATGCTTCCTGAGGGGAGCGGACCTCCCGCCGGCATGCAGGCGAAGTTCGTCGTGACTTTGGACGTGCTCGTCGTCCAGGCCAAGCGCGATCCGATCGTCCCAAAATGCGCACGAGTGGTAGATCTTGCGGATCGGGAGTGGATCTTGAACCCGCAAGGGTGCGGCTACCGAGCTGCACTACAACGTGCAATGGAGGGTGTCGGAAAGCAGATACGCTTGGGCGTGGATACGCACGGCACCGAAACACAGTTGCGACTGGTAGCGGCAGGGCTGGGTCTCGGGTTGGCTCCAAGAAGCTTGCTTGCGAAAAGTAGCTATCTGCAGGATCTGTCTCTGGTTAGCGTGCCGGACTTTTCGCTGAAGCTTGATGTTTGGCTCGTCCACGCAGCTGAAGTTGGGAACCTGAGCCGCGCTTTGGGCGTCCTCAATGACGTTTTGGCGGAGGCATTTGCAGTTCACCCGCCATTGCGTTCGAAAGCTACTGGGCGGACAGACACGGAAATCGGCAGCAGCGCCATCGGTCGCGGGGATATCGGAACACGACGCACGGGTTCCAATAAGCGCTTACGCCGATGACGACCATTCGCCTTTTCTATTCGCCGTTTTACAGTTAGGTCTGAACACGGCGAATCTATGCCAGCCCCGGGCCCTGCGGAACGAGGCTGGCCGTGATATTCGCGCCGGGCAAGTGCTGACCGAGCGCCGTGGCGCTCTCTCTAGGGTAGGGCTTTGAACGACTGCTTTCTCGCGTGACAAGCTTCCGCTTTGGGTCGAACCCCGTCTTCGAACATGCACGTTCACGTTGCGAAAGGTCGCGCCTGCGCAAAGTTCTGGATGCAACCTCTGGTGCTGGCGCGTTCGCGCAAGTTCCGCAGCCACGAGCCGAACGAACCGGCAAGGCCAGATCGAGAGGAAAAGGTGTGGACAACTTTGGCGGAGAAGCCTGGACCCTTGGCGATCGACGTGTCCGCCTCGCCGCCCCATTCTTCGAAAGTGCGGAAGGGGTCTTCGATCGCGCCGCCACGACGGGCTTTGGTGAGGATCACCCGGTCGTCGACGATCTCGTACTGTCAACCGCTGCACAAGCGGCGATGCGCGGGCCCGGGGAGAGGCGGCGAGCGCCTCTCCCGTCTGCCCTCACGGCCGATAGAACACGTACCGCGCTTCGTACCAGACCTTCTCCTGTTTGCCCTTGACCTGGGCGTCGCAAGCCGAGGCCGGTGCTACGCCCGCCTTGGTGTCGAGTCGCTGGATGTAGCTCACGCCGGAAAGCGCGCCGCTGCCCATGGCCGGCTCGGCCTTGACGAGCTGCAGCGGAATGCTGCCGGCGTTGGGCGAGGGTGCGACGGCGACCTGCTTGCCGGTCACTTTCGATCCGTCGTTCGACTCCCAGGTCGGGCCCCCGTAGTAGCGGCCGACGCTCTTCTTCTGCATGTTGTACAGCGTGGCGGCGGGGGCAACGAACACCCATTCGAACTGTCCCATGGCGTCCTTCTTCTCCCGGCATTCGTAGGTGATCTCGCCGATGCCAAGCGTATCCCACGCGACGCGATGCCCGGCGGGCGCGCGCACCGGCTCGGGTGCGGCGACGGGATCGGCTTGGGCGACGGCAGTGGTCGTGAGGCAGGCGGTGGCAATCAGGATGCGCTTCAACATGGACCTCTCCTTGGTGAGCGGAACCGCGACTTGCGGATCTCGCACCTCATTACGCGGGATGATCCGTTTCGGATGCGTCGATGTCACCGCCCCGCGGACGGCGTCTTATACTTGAAGCCTCTCACCGCGCGCCCCGGAGGCGTTAATGACCAATACTGCGCCCGAGAAGCGCGTGCGCCATTTCCGGCAGATCCTGCTGTGGCCGCTGCAGTTGATGCCGATCCGGGAAGGCGCGCAGATCCAGAAGCACTGGGAAGTGCTCGAGCAGGAGCGCGAGGACAACCCCTGGCACGAGGTGCTGGACGAATTCACCGGCGATCCCGCCGAGTTCAAGGAGCGGCACTACAACGAGTTCGTCACGTTCCTGCCGCACGTGCAGCGCTTTCTCTACGGCGAGAGCCGACGTGCGGGACAGGACGCGCAGCGCGGCGCCTCCCCCATGCGCGCATTCCGGCGTGGAGACGTGTCCGCCGTGCGGCTCACCCTCTCGCCGGGCGAATCGCCGCTGACCCTGAGCGTCGCCCATATCGACCTCTACTTCTTCTTCGACATCGACGTGGTGCTGCTGGGGGTGGAAGTGTTCGCGGACGATCTGTCCCTGGTGGTGGCCGAAGACATCCTGTACCGCTTCGGTCGCGCCTACCCGGCGGGCTGGGACCAGGACGGGGAGGGCCTGCACTGCATGCACAAGACGGAATGGCTCTCGCCCGAGGGGGCGGTGCTGGCCGTGTCGGATTACCAGAAGCGGGACAAGTATCTCTCGTTCGTCTGCCGGCATCGCGCGCCCTGCCTCGCGGCCCACTGGGCGTTCCTCCTGCGGCCGCTGGTGCTGGACCACGCCGACGAGCGCGGCGTGATCCGCTACCGCCAGATCGAGTATTACCGCATGCCGGTGATGGGTTATCTCGCCATGGAGAAACCGAAGTCCCTGTCCCGCGGCGACTTCGTCCGTCTCGGTCTCGTGACCGCGTCGGGCAGCGACGAGATGCTCCCCTATTCCGATCGCCATGTCGCGGACTTCGAGGAGAACTTCTGCTACGACCGCTACTGGAGCGACCGTATCGAGGAACGCAATACCCGCTACCTGTGCTGCGGGCATGCGCTGGTCGCGGTCGGCGATGCGAACACGCGTGTCTTCACCGACCGCGAGACCGGCGTCTTCAGTCAGTTCCGCCACCAGTATTTCCTGCTGTTCATGATCGCGCACTTCCACAAAGCGGCGCTGCTCATGATCTCCGACCGCCTGCTGGATGCCTTGAATCGGCTCGAGGTGCACAACGCCGATTCGGTCAAGATCTTCAAGCGCAGGATCCGGCAGCAGTTCGAGATCTTCCTGCGCTTTACTCACCGTTACTGGTTCCACGACGTGTCCGATCAGGCGCAATCGAAGGCGTTGTATCGCCTCTGCGCGCGTCACCTCGGTACCGACGCGCTGTTCGAGGAGGTCCAGGACGAGATCCAGGAGATGAGCAGCTATCTTGACAGCGACAGCCTGCGCCGCCAGGCGAACACCGTGGTGCGGCTTACGGTCGTCACCACGTTCGGATTGATCGGCACACTCTGCACCGGCTTTCTCGGCATGAACGTGATCGACGCCGCCGAGAACCCGCTGTGGCAGCAACTGCTGCTCTTCCTGCTGTTCTTCATCCCGTCGGCCGCGCTGATTCTTTTCTTCATCCTCAAGTCGAAGCCGCTGTCGGAGTTCCTCGAGGCGCTGTCCGACGAGCGCCTCCCGCGCGAGGCAAAGCTCGGCACCCTCGCTGAAGTCTGGCGCCAGCGGCGTCGCCCCGTGCCCTGAAAGGACTACGGGGGCGTCGCCGAAGTCCGCCCCCGGCGCATGCTCCATGACGAGAGATGGCCCGCCCGCGGCAGACTGTGCATCGCGCTGCCGGGCAGTCGGTCGGCGTCCGCGTCAGGTGGTCGGGCGGGAAGCGCATCGAACGATTGACATGGATCAGATCAAGGTGGCTTTCCCTGCCGAATGGGTGTCAGTTTTTCCTATACTGGGAATGTCTGACTACGGTTGCTCAAGGGAGGTGCTGCCATGTTCACGACTAAAACGCAACATAGGTTATTGGCGGTCGGCATAGCCGCTGCCGGTGTGCTGCTGGTCTCGCAGGAAGCGAGGGCAGATCGAAGTGGGAAGGAAGTGGTCGACGCGGTTTGCGCTTCCTGTCACGCCACCGGTGCCCAGGGCGCACCGAAGATCGGCGATGCGAAGGCGTGGCACGCGCGTGCCTCGCAGGGGCTCACGGCGCTGACCGACCACGCCATCAAAGGCATCCGCGAGATGCCCGCCCATGGGGGCAACCCGAACGTCACCGACTTCGAGATCGAGCGCGCCGTGACCTATATGGTGAATCAGTCGGGGGGTTCGTGGGCCGAGCCGATCGACAAGTCCGCACCGCGTGCCGAGCGCACCGGCGAACAGGTGGTGCAGGCGCAGTGCGCACGCTGTCATCAGAGCGGCGAGGGCGGAGCACCGAAGATCGGCGACCGCGCGGCGTGGACACCCCGGCTGCAGCAGGGCTTGAATGCCGCCGTCCGCTCCGCGATCCACGGACACGGCGGCATGCCGGCCCGGGGCGGTCTCTCCGACCTCACGGACGCGGAGATCCAAAGTGCGGTCGTGTACATGTTCAACCCGGCTGGCGCGGTGGCGAAGGCTACGGGGGCGTCGCGCGCCGCGGTGCCCGCGGCCAATCGCAAGACCGTCGGCAGGACGGAGGTGTATCTCGGCGTCGTGCCCGCCGCGTCGCTCGCTGCCCAGCAGGCAAAACGGGGTACAGGGGGTGCCATGCACGGTGGTGTGCCGACCGGCAAGGGCTACTATCACATCAACATCTCGCTCTTCGACAGCGAGACCAAGGGTGAGATCACCGACGCGAACGTCGAAGTCACGGTCGAGGATCTCGCGCAGCGCGGCGAGACCAAGAAGCTCGAACTGGTCCCGATCGAAGACAGGATCAGCTACGGGAACTACTTCCAGATGATCGGGAAGGATCCCTATTCGATCAGCGTGCGAATCAAGCGGGGCAACAGCGCGCCAGTCAGCACGAAGTTCGATTTCAAGCCGAGCTGAAAGCACGCCGCTCCCTGCGCCGCGGCGCAATGTCGCGGTGATTACTCCGCGGAGGTTGAACCGGCAGCGCGTCCAGGCCGGTGGTTGACCTCCGCGGACGTACCCGTGACACTGCCGGCTGCGGCTGCCGGCTTCCCGTCTGCCGGGGATCGCGCCGCTGCCACCTGCACCGCTGATGGCGGAGTCGCCAGCATCCGGGGAGAATGACTACCAATGAAAAGGCATGATCTGGACATCGAGCGACGCGATGTGCTGCGCACCGCGATGGGAGGGTTGATCGGTTTTCTCGCATCCGGCCTGCCGCCTTCGAGAGTCGGCGCGCCACACGCGCACGCGGCAGTCGTCAGCCCCAATCCCATCGGCGCACGGATTCAGAAGAGCGGGGTCGCGGTCGAGATCGCCGACTTAGCCAAGCCGCCCGCCTCGTCGACCGCGCGGCCATACGCCGCGCTCAACTATCTCTACCATGCCGGCGACGGCAGCCGCCGCCTCTTCGCGTGCGACAGCCGGGGCAAGCTGTGGGGCATCGATCCGGTGAGCGGTGCCGCCTCGCTGTTTCTCGACGTCGCGAAGGCGCGCGGGTCGGCGTTCGTCACCGGACAGCAAACGGGGCTGCGCAGCTTCGCCTTTCACCCCGATTTCGCACGCTCGGGGCGGCCGGGCTTCGGCCGTCTCTACACGGCGCACACGGAGACCGCGGCCAGCCGGCCGGCCAGCGTCAAGCTGTTCGCGATGACCTCCACGATTCGGGTCGACCATCACAACGTCGTCGCGGAATGGCGCCGGGGCTCCGACGGGAGCTTCAGCCGTCGTGAGCTCTTCCGGGTTGCGCAGTACCGCCCGGACCATTGCCTGGATCAAATCCTGTTCGATCCGAGCCTCCGACCGGGGCAGGCAGGGTACGGACTCATGTTCGTCGGCCTGGGCGATGGTGGGAATACGCCCGCCTACCCTGACCAATACAATCACGCGCAGAATCCGGCGCGCGCGCTGGGCAAGATCCTGCGCATCGATCCGCTCGCCGCGAGCGGCGCAGCCTATCGGGTTCCCGGCGACAATCCGTTCGTGGGGCGATCGGGGGTGCTGCCCGAGATCTGGGCGCTCGGCCTGCGTCACCCGCAGAACCTGTCCTTCGACCGGGGTGTCGCCGGCAGACTGATCTTCACCGACATCGGCCAGGCATGGGTCGAGGAGGTGAACATCGGAGTGCGCGGCGGCAACTATGGCTGGCCGCTGCGCGAGGGCACCTTCGCCACCCAGCGCGGCGACGAGGACATCCTCCATACATTGCCCGCCGACGATACGTGGCGGTTCCCCGGCGATGCCACGAAGAGACCCTTCGTGTATCCCGTGGCACAGTACGATCGCAGCGAAGCCTTCGACACGCAGGGGCGGCCCTTCGGCAGCGACCGGCTCGGGATCGCCGGCGGCTTCGTCTACCGGGGCAGCGCCATCCCCGCGCTGGCCGGGCACTACGTCTGCGGCGACCTGGTCAACGGCCGCATCTTCCACGTGCCGGCGAGCCAGCTCAAGTTGGGCGCGGTGGCGCAGTTGCGCGAGCTCACCCTCAAGCGTAACGGACAGGTCGTGACCCTGCGCCAGGTGGTCGGCTTGTCCGAACGCGTCGACCTGAGGTTCGGCGAAGGCGAGGACGGCGCGCTTTACGTGCTCACCAAGCAGGACGGGAAGATCCGCAAGCTGCGTGCGGCCTGACCGGGACCGCGGCCGATGAGCGATGTCGCGATGCGACACCGGCTCGACAGCGCTGCCGTCGCCTGGCTGTGGGTCGCCGCGCTGGCGGTGGCCGTCACGATCTTCGTCAATGCCCGCATGGCATTCCCTCTCGGGTTCTCGGACGAGTTCACCTACGCCGCCCTGAGCGCGCGCTTCGGGCGCGAGTCGACGCTGGCGAACAACCCGCTGGTGGTCACGCTGGATGCGCCGAACCGCGTGTTCCTTGCCGTGTATGGCCTGCTCGGCGCGCAGCCGCGTCCGGTCTTCGAGATGGCGCGGGTGCTGAACACCTTCCTGCTCGCGCTCGGCATCGGGGTGCTCTTCATCGCCGCCCGCGCCGGCCGCGCCCTGGCGGCATCCCTGGTCGTCGCCATCGCCTACGGCCTCGGCCCGCAATCGAGCTACACCGCGTACTTCACGCCGGAGACGATGTATGCGGTGCTGTTCTTCCTGCAGACTGTGCTCGCTGCGCTCGCACTGGGTCGCGCAGACGCCCGTCTGGGGCTGCTCGCGGGCGCGTGCGCCGCCGTGCTGGCGCTGGTGAAGCCGCACGGCTTGCCGGTCGGTGCGATGACCTTCGCCTTCATCGTGGTTCACGCGCTGCTGCAAGGCCGCTCGGGGGCGCGTTTGCCGTGGGGGGTCGCTATTGGCTATGCGGTGGCGCTCATCGCCGTGCGCTGGATCCTCGGGCGCGTGCTCGCTCCGGACGTCGTGACCGGCAATGCGCTGACCGGCTCGTTCTACTCGAACATCACGGCGGACATGGCGAGCTCGCTGGTCGACCCGGGCAATTACGCCGCGTTCGGCCGACTGCTGATCGCGCACTTCGCCGTGGCCGCGTGCCTTGCCGGTCCGGCCCTGGCGGCGGGGCTCGCGCAGATCCCGGGGCGGGTGCGCGCCGAGTCGGACGCTGCGCGTTTCGCGGCGGCGCTGGCCGGACTGACCGCGTGGCTCATGGTCGGGCTCATGGTGATGACCGCGGTGTTCACGGTCGCGTTGGAGGAGACGAGCCGCCTGCACCTGAGGTACTACGGCTTCGCGATTCCGCTGCTCTTCGTCGGCCTCGCGGCGCTGGAGGGCGCCGGCCTCTGGAGCCGCCGCCAGCAGGTGCTGGGATTGATGGCGTGGATCCTGGGCATCGCGCTCTGCGAGCTCTTCGTCGCGGCATACATGCGGTCGCCCTTCGATGCCGCGGAGTTCTTCTTCCGGCCGTGGGTGATGCCAGGCGTGCCGCTCGCCGGCGCGGCGATCGCGCTCTTCGCCTATCGCAGGGGTTCGCGTGCGCTGCTCGGCGCCGTGCTCGGTGCGTATCTCGTCATGTCCCTGCTGGCGATGGTGTTCGACCGGCAGTTTCAGCTGCGCGCGCCGGAGGCCGCCGAACATCGGGCGGCGCGCGTCGCCGTCGCGCTGGCCGATCACGCAAACGTCCCGATGGTGATCGTCGCGCCGCAGGAAGATCGCTCCGGGCTGCCGTACGTCTATCGCATCGCGTCTCTTGGGACACACCGGGCGGACTTTCTGGGGCTCGAGGCGGGTCGGCCGCCGCGACAGCTCGCGGCCGGCACCGTGGTGATCGGGACGCGGGACGCGCTGGCCGCGATCGGCGTGGTGCCGACGGTCCGGATCGAGCCCTTTGGCGTGGGCACGATCGGGCAGGGCGCCGATACAGCGCCCGCTGCCCCGCAGATGCGATAATGCGGGCCACCATGGCCCGGCCTCATACCACCTTGTCGCGCAGACCGGCTCGCGCCTTCGCCGCCGGCGACGTTGCCGGGCAGCACGCACAAGAGCCGCCCGAAGTCGCCGACGCGCCGGCGGCACGGATTGCCGTCGTCATTCCGTGCTACCGGGTGTCGCGCCAGGTGCTCGGCGTGATCGGCCGGATCGGCGCGGAGTGCTGGCGCATCTACGTCGTCGACGACGCGTGCCCGGAAGGTTCGGGCGACCTCGTCGCAGCCCGGTGCGCCGATCCGCGCGTGCAGGTCATCCGCCATCGCAAGAATCTCGGCGTCGGGGCGGCGGTGATGTCGGGCTACCGTGCCGCGTTGAGCGACGGCGCGCAAGTCATCGTCAAGATCGACGGCGACGGGCAGATGGCGCCCGAACTGCTGCCCGGCTTCGTCGCGCCCATCCTCGACGGGCAGGCGGACTACTGCAAGGGCAACCGTTTCTACGAGCTCGACCACATCGACCGCATGCCGATCGTGCGCAAGCTCGGCAACGCCGCGCTGTCCATCATGGCGAAGTTCTCCGGGGGATATTGGGATATCTTCGATCCCGCCAACGGCTACACGGCGATCCACGCGAGCGTCGCGCGGCGCCTGCCCTTCGACAAGATCAGCCAGCGCTACTTCTTCGAGACCGACATGCTCTTCCGGCTCAATACCTTTCGGGCGGTCGTCGTCGACATTCCGATGGATGCCACCTACGGCGACGAGACGAGCAGCCTGAAGGTCTTTCGGATCTTTCCCGAATTCCTCTACAAGAACCTGCGCAACGGCGCGAAGCGGATTTTCTACAACTACTTTCTGCGCGATTTCTCGATCGCTTCGCTCGAGCTCGTCGTCGGGCTCGCCATGCTTGCTTTCGGCACGATTTACGGCAGCGTGCACTGGATCTGGTCGGCTCGGGCGGGCGTCGCGACGCCGCCCGGCACCGTCATGCTCGCGGCCTTGCCGGTGCTGGTCGGTGTCCAGTTGCTGCTCGCTTTCATCGGTTACGACATCGCATCGGTGCCGCGGCGCGCGATTCACCCGGCGCTCGCACGCCGCGAGCAGGTGGCGCTGTCCGATCCATCGACGAGCGAGCGCGACGCGAGATGAGCCTCTCGAACATCCTGCTCACGATCCTCTGCGTCGCCTGCATCTCCTGCGGACAGGTATTGTTCAAGGTGGCGGCGCGCTCCGCCGGCCCCGGCGGTGATTTCCTGACCGCGGCCCGCGAGCTCGCGGGCAGCCCGTTCCTCCTCGGTGGACTCGTCGTCTACCTGGGCGCTACCGCCCTTTGGATCTGGCTCCTGCGGACCATTCCGCTGTCGGTCGCCTACCCCTTCATGGCACTCGCATTCCTGTTCGTGCCCATCCTGGCGGCGGCTTTCCTCGGCGAGCCCCTGTCCTTCAAGAGCGCGTTCGGGGCGGTGCTCATCGTTGCGGGAATCTGCCTCGTTGCGAACTAGCGCTGCCTTCGCCGAGATCCCACGGGACTTTCTCTCGCGCATCGCCACCGATTCGGAGCGGATTCCAAGACTCTACTATTCACGCTACGCGGCGGTGCGGGCCTTTTTCTGGATGCGCCTGCGGCTGGTGTTCCGCCTCATGCGCCGGTTGAGTCCGCGGGCGAAGAACTGCCTCGACTTCGGCGGCGGCGGCGGCGTGTTCCTGCCCACGCTCTGCCGCGCCTTCGAGCAGGTGGTGTGCGTCGATCTCGAAACCGTCGAAGCGCGCGCGGTGCAGCTCGAGTTCGGGCTCGACAATCTGCGGCTGGTGCAAGGCGACATCGGCGCTGTCGAACTGACCGCAGCGCCGTTCGACGCGATCGTTGCCGCGGACGTGCTCGAGCACTTTCCCGATCTCGCCGTGCCGGTCGCGGCGCTCGAGCGCTGGATCGCGCGCGACGGCGTGCTCTACACTTCGCTGCCTACGGAAAACGGCCTGTACGTGGCGCTGCGCCGCGTGTTCGGCATCACCAAACCGGCAGACCACTACCACACGGGCGCGGAAGTCGAGGGGTTCCTGGAGCGTCGCGGATTCACACGGGTCGCGCGCCTGCACGTGCCTTTGTACCGCGGCGTCCTGCCGCTGTTCCTCGTGAGCGCCTGGAAGTTGCGCCCCGCCTGACACGTGCCGGACCCTGGCTGCGGCCGGTGGTACACTCGCAGCGGACCCGGACGGGACGCGTGAACAAGATCGTCAAATACATCCTCGCCGCTGTGGCGCTGGCAGCGGTCGCCCTTGCGCTCGTCGCGATCTATATCGCCGCGACCTTCGACCCGAACGCCTACAAGCCGCAAGCCGTGCGGTGGGTGGAGGAGAAAACCGGGCGGACGCTCGCCTTGCCGGGCGACATCGAGCTCGTGTTCTTTCCCGCCGTCGGTATCACGGTCGGCAAGGCGACGTTGAGCGAGCCCCGCTCGGAGGCGATCTTTGCGTCGGTGGAGCAGCTGCGGCTGTCGCTGGGACTGCTGCCGCTGCTCGAAAGACAGGTGCGCATCGACGAGGTACACGCCCGAGGTTTGCACGCCAACTTCGTGCGCGACGCCGACGGTCGATGGAACGTGGACGATCTCATCGGCGCGGCCGGAGCACCGGCGGCAGCGCAGCAGGATGCTGCCGCGCCGCGCGCGAGCAGGGACTTCGCCGTCGGTTCGATCGCGCTCGTGAACGCAGCAGTGACGTATCGCGACGAGAAGGCGAACAAGCGCTACACGGTGAGCGATCTCGATCTCAAGATCGGTCCCATCGCACGCGGTCGGACGGGCACGGTCGATGTTTCCGGCCGCATGCAAGGCGCGGCGCCGAAGATCGACGTGGTAGTGCAGGGCAAGAGCGGCGTTGGGTTCGATATGGACCGCGAACGGCTCGGCTTGAAGGATTTCGCTCTCGAGGTGAAAGGCGCGGCAGCCGACGTCGATGCGCTCGCGGCGAAAGCGAGGGGCAGCCTGGATCTCGACATGACGACTCCTGCGGTCGAGGTCGCGATGCTTGCGATCGCCGCCACGGGTCAGCGCAACCAGGGCGCATTCGAGGTCGATCTCGCCCTGCCGCGGCTGCAGCTCACAAAAGAGGCAGTCGGCGGTGAGCAGTTGCTGCTGAAGGCGACGCTGCGCCAGCCGAATGGACAGCCGACGAAGCTGAGTTTGAGCCTGCCGAAGCTCGAAGGCAGCGCGAGCGCGTTTCAGATCGCGAACGCAGTGCTCGACGTCGACGTTGTCCAGCCGGGGCAGACATTCAAGGCGAGCGCCACGGGTCCGGTCGCGGGTCGGTTCGAGGCAGGCGGCTTGCAGCTCGCATACGTCGGCGTGAACCCGCTGGGCGTGCAGGCGACGCTCGCCGGGCCGCAGGTCCCGAATCAGTCGGTGAGCGGCAGCTT
>JBDHRV010000257.1:0-2640 GCA_039807745.1 Burkholderiales bacterium | reverse complement strand
TGCTCGATCCACATCTGGAAGCCGGCGACGACGCCGAGCCCCGGAATCGCCGGCGGGTTGACCGGCACGATCAGGCCGTCCTGGACATTGAAGTACGCGCGCCGCGCCTCGTCGATCAGCGCGAACGCCGACAGGGACGGCGACTTGCGCTCCTCGTAGTCCTTGAGCGCAACGAAGAGCACGCCGAAGTTGGTCTTGTTCTGCGAGTCGATCAGGCTGTAGCCGTCCACCTGGGTCACGTTGGCGACCGCCGGCTGCTTCATCATGAAGTCGGCGGCCTCCCGTCCCACCGCGTGGGTGCGGTCCAGGCTCGCGGAGTCGGGCAGGAAGTACGCGACGAAGATATAACCCTGATCCTCCTGCGGCACGAACGCGGTCGGCACCACCTTGAAGAGCCACACCGCCCCCGCGATGACGAGCGCGAACGCGACCAGCCCCAACACCCAGGCTTTCGTGATCCATTTCACGCCGCCCACATAGCCGTTCGTGACGCGCTCGAAGGTGTCGTCGAACCACTTGAAGAAGCCTTTCTTCTCGCCGTGCTTGGCCTTGATGAGGATCGCCGCCAACGCGGGCGACAGGGTGAGCGCCACGATGCCCGAGAACACCACCGAGATCGCGATGGTGACCGCAAACTGCTTGTACAGGGCGCCCGTGATGCCGCCGAGGAAGGCCACGGGGATGAACACCGCGTTCAGCACCAGCACCACCGCGATCACGGGCGCGCTGACCTCGTCCATGGCGCGCTTGGCCGCATCCTTCGGCGACAGGCCGAACTGCACCATGTTGCGCTCGGTGTTCTCGACGACGACGATCGCGTCGTCGACCACGAGGCCGATGGCGAGGATCATCCCGAAGAGCGTCAGCATGTTGATCGAGAAGCCGAAGGCGAGCATCCCGATCAGGGCGCCCAGGATGGACACCGGCACCGCGAGGGTCGGGATGATCGTGAGCCGCAGGCTGTGCAGGAAGATGAACACCACCAGAATCACCAGTGCCACCGCCTCGTAAAAGGTCTTGATCACCTCGTCGATCGACGCCTGCACGAACTTGGTCGTATCGAGGGCCACCTCGTACTGCAAGCCCTCCGGAAAGCTTTTCGCGAGTTCCGCGAGGGTGGCGCGCACGTCCTTCGACACCTGAATGGCATTGGCACCGGGCTGCTGGTAGACCGCGATCAGGGTCGCCGGCTTGCCCTGGTAGCTCGTGCGCAGCGCGTAGCTCTTGAGGCCCAGATCGGTGTATCCCACGTCCTTCACGCGCACCAGCGCCGCCTGCTCGTTTTCGGCGCGCAGGATCATGTTGTCGAACTGTTCCGGTTCGGTGATGGTGCCGGTCGTGACCGGAAACGTCTGCTTCACCGGGTAGGGGGTCGGGGAATCGCCGATGCGGCCGACCGCGAACTGCTGGTTCTGCGCCTTGACCACGTTCGCGATGTCGGTGGTGGTGATGCCGAGTTGCGCCATCCGGTCCGGCTTGAGCCAGATGCGCATCGCATAGTCCGGGACGCCGAAGATCGACGCCTGGTTGGCGCCGTCGATGCGGTTGATGGTGGACAGAACCTGGACGTTGGTGAAGTTCGAGATGTAATCGGCGTCGTAGCGGCCGTCCGGCGAGAAGAACGCCAGCACCATGAGGAAGGTGTTGGTCTTCTGCTGCACGACGACGCCCTGCGCTTGCACCGACTGCGGCAGCAACGGCATCGCCTGGCTCAACCGGTTCTGCACGTCCACCTGCGCGAGCATCGGGTCGGTGTCGATGGTGAAGTAGACCGTCAGCGTGTAGTTGCCGGTCGACGAGCTCGTCGACTGCATGTAGATCATGTTGTTGGCGCCGTTCACCTTCTGCTCGATCGGCGCCCCCACGTTCTGGGCCACCAGCGTGCCGTTCGCGCCCGGATAGGTCGCGGTCACCTGGATCTGAATCGGCGTGATCTGGGGAAACTGCGCGATCGGCAGGTTGACCATCGCGACCAGGCCGGCGATCGAGATCACGAGCGCGATGACGATCGAGAAGATCGGTCGGTCGATGAAGAAATGGGAGAGCATCGCCTCGGACTCCCCGCTACTTCTGCGTCTGCGCGGTGGTGCTCGAGGACGCGGCGCCCGTGGCTGCCACATCCACGCGGCGCGCTTCCTTGTCGTCCGCGCCGCCAGTGATGTTCACGGGCGCCTTCAGGTTCACCTGATTCTGCTTCACGCCCTGCTTGAGAATGGCATTGCGCACGGCCTTTGCGCGCTCCTTGGCGAGCACGACGTTGTGCTCGTGGGCGCCCGTCTTGTCCGCGTAACCGGTGATCGTCACCGTCATGCCGGGATGGCTCTTGAGGTAGGACGATACCTTCCCGAGCTCGCCGAGTGACGCGGCGTCAAGTTTCGCGCTGTCGAGTTCGAAGTACACACGGGCCGGGATTGCAGCCTCGCCTGCCGCACTGCCTGCCATGGTCGCAGCGCCCTGCGCGGCGCCGGTCGATGCCCCAGCGCTTTCGCCGGCGGCCGCTCCTGCTCCGGCGGCCGCTTCTGCTCCGGTGGCCGCTCCTGCTCTGGCAGCCACGCCGCCCCCGGGCGCTCCCCGCGCGTCGGACCCCTTGGGTCCCGCGCTGGCGGTGGCTTCCACGGTCTTGACAATCTTCACCGGAGC
>JBDHRV010000256.1:0-2644 GCA_039807745.1 Burkholderiales bacterium | reverse complement strand
GCGTGCGCCGAGTCGAACCCCGACCCACCGTGAAGCGCACCCTTCCAGTCATCGCCCTCGCACTCTTCCTCGCGCCGCCCCTCGACATTCATGCGAGGGACAAGGGTGAACGCTCGGGCGCCGATGCCGCCGCGGAGCGCGCCCGGCGCGACACCGGTGGCGGACGTGTCTTGTCCGTGCGGCCGCCCCCGCAGCAGGAGAACGGCGACTATCGGGTCAAGATCCTTACGCCGCAGGGCGAGGTGCGCTACCTGAACGTCGACCCGCGGCAGGATCCGGGCAGGAAATAGCCCCCAAGCGACCATGCGCGTGCTGGTGATCGAGGACGAGCCGCAGCTGCGACGGCAGGTAGCCGAGCGCCTCGCGCGTGAGGGCTTTCAGGTCGACGCCAGCGGCGACGGCAAGGAAGGGCTCTATTTCGCGACCGAATATCCGATCGATGCCGCTGTCGTGGACCTGGGGCTGCCGGGCCTGTCGGGGCTCGATCTCATCCGCGCCGTGCGCGCGCGCGGCAGCGCGCTGCCGATTCTGGTGCTGACCGCACGCGCACGCTGGCAGGACAAGGTCGAAGGGCTCGAGGCGGGCGCCGACGACTATCTCGCGAAGCCGTTCGAGATGGCCGAGCTCGTCGCCCGAGTGAAGGCGCTGCTGCGTCGGGCAGCAGGTGCCGCGACCAACGCCTTGCAGTGTGGTCCGATCGCCATCGACTTCGCGGCGCAGAGGGTTACCGTGCAAGGGCGCCCGGTGGAGCTCACCGGTTACGAGTACCGTCTCCTCGAATACCTGGTCCGCCACCGCCGCAGAATCGTGTCCAAGGGCGAGATCGCCGATTACCTGTATCCGCACGACGCCGAGCGCGACAGCAACGTGCTGGAAGTGCTGGTCGGCCGGCTGCGCCGAAAGCTCGACCCGGACGGCGCGCTCGCACCCATCGAGACCCTGCGCGGGCGCGGCTACCGCTTCGCATTGCCGGAAGACGCACCATGATGTCATTGCACGCACGCCTCGCCCTGTCGGCGGGACTGGTGCTGGCGGTGTTCGTGATGCTCACCGGTCTCGCGCTGGACCGCGCCTTCCACGACAGCGTGCGTGCCGCGCACGAGGAGCGTCTGCTCGGTCAGATCTATCTCCTGCTCACCGCCGCCGATCCCGACGATGACGACCGCGAGCTCCAGCTGCCCGAGGCACTGCCCGAGGCGCGCTTCAACTTCGCCGGCTCGGGCCTGTATGGCGAGATCCGCGACGATCAGGGGCGGACCGTCTGGCGCTCGGCCTCCACCGTCGGCGTGTCGCCGCCGTTCTCGAACGATCTCGGTGCGGGCGAGAAGCGCTTCGAGCAGCGCCTCGATGCTGCCGGCACGCCTTTCTTCGTCCAGAGCCACGGCGTGAGCTGGATCCTGAATGGGGTGCCGCGCGCCTATACGTTCAGCGTCGCCGAAGACCTCTCGGAGTTCACGAGAGAGATCAACCAGTTTCGCGCGAGCCTCGGGGCGTGGTTGGTCGGCATGGCGCTGCTCCTCCTCGCGGTGCTCGCCATCGCGCTGCACTGGGGACTCAGGCCGCTGCGTCAGGTGCGACGCGAGATCGATCGCGTGCAGGCCGGCGACCGGGAGCGCGTCGTCGGCAGCTACCCGGCGGAACTGCAGGGCCTGACCGGCAGCGTGAACGCGCTGCTCGCGCACGAACGCGCGCAGCAGAAGCGCCTGCGCAACGCGCTCGGCGATCTCGCGCACAGCCTGAAGACCCCGCTCGCGGTGATGCGCGGCGCGCTCGGCGAAGGACGTGTGGATGCCGCGGTCGCGCGCGAACTGGACGCCGAGATCGGGCAGATGGATCGCATCGTCCGCCACCAGTTGCAGCGTGCCATGGCGCGCGGCGGTACCGGACTCGGAACGCGACTGCGGGTGCTGCCGCTGGCGGAGAAGATGAAATCGTCGCTGGAAAAGCTCCACCGCGAAAAAGCGATGAGCATCGCGCTCGACATCGCGCCGGACCTCCATTTCCTCGGCGCGGAAGGCGACCTGATGGAGACTCTGGGTAACCTGCTCGACAACGCCTGCAAGTGGTGTCGGCAGAAGGTTCGCCTCACCGCGCAGCACGAGGAATCCGGGCTCGCGCTCACGGTCGAAGACGACGGCCCGGGGATGGACGCGAAGCTCGTCGCGCGGCTCATGGAGCGCGGCGCCCGGGCCGACGAGTCGGTGCCCGGGCATGGCATCGGGCTCGCGATGGTGCGTGATATTGCGACGGCATACGGGGGCCGGGTCACCGTGGAGCGCAGCGCTCTGGGCGGTGCGGCCGTGATCGTGCGCTTTCGCGACTGAGCGTCCGTCCGAACCGATGGTGACGAACTGGAAGCCCTTCTCGATGCTGCGGGAATCCCCATATAATCTGCGTCCGTCGGTATTCGCAGCATGGGTCAGGACGTAATGGCGCACGTGGTGCTCGGCGCAGCGGGGTTTACCGGTCGCCAGTTGGTGAAGCAACTGGTCGAGCTGGGTGAAGAAGTCATAGCGTCCGATCTGCGTCCGAGACCGGCGGATACCCCGCACGGCGTGCCTTGGTTCGTCGCTGACCTGTGCCAACCCGAGTCGGTTGCGGGACTCCCCCTATCCGCCGACGATACCGTCTACCATCTTGCCGC
>JBDHRV010000255.1:0-2667 GCA_039807745.1 Burkholderiales bacterium | reverse complement strand
GGCGCCGTTTGCGGCCGCGCTGGTCGCGGGGTTGCTCGCGCTGCGGGGCGGTGGGCGGATCTCGCTCGATGCGCTGATCGAGCGCCGGCTGGAACGTCGATACCCGCAGCTCGCGGGCAGGCCGGCGTTCGCCCTCGATGCCGTGCCGCGGGTCGTGATCGTCGGCGCGGGTTTCGGCGGGCTTGCGTGCGCGGCGCGTCTCGCACGGCTGCCGGTGCAGGTCACGATCGTCGATCGCCAGAACTATCACCTGTTCCAGCCGCTGCTCTATCAGGTCGCCACCACGGCTCTCTCGCCCGGCGATATCGCAGCGCCAGTCCGCGGCCTCTTTCGCGAGCACTTCAACGTGACGGTCCTGCTCGGCACGGTCACCGGTGTGGACACGCGGAACCGGCAGGTGCTCGTGGGCGAGCAGCGCCTGCCCTACGACTATCTCGTGCTCGCGACCGGCGCCGCGCACAGCTACTTCGGCCGCGACGAATGGGCGAATCACGCGCCAGGGCTGAAGCGCGTGGAAGATGCCGTGGAGATGCGGCGGCGGCTGCTCTCCGCCTTCGAGCGCGCGGAGGCGACCGACGATGCCGAGGAACGCCAGCGCCTGCTCACGTTCCTCATCGTTGGCGGCGGACCGACCGGCGTCGAGCTTGCCGGTGCCATCGCGGAGCTCGCGAAGTTCGGCATGGACAAGGACTTCCGGCGCTACGACCCGGCCACCGCGCGCGTCGTCCTGGTGCAGGCCGGGCCGCGCGTACTGCCCACTTTCCCCGAAGCGCTCTCTGCGCAAACGCGCGGCGCCCTCGAAAGGCTCGGTGTGGAGGTGCGGGTGGGGAGTCGGGTGGAGCGCATCGATGACGACGGCGTGATAGTGGATGGCGAGCGCATCGCCGCGCGCACGGTGCTATGGGCGGCGGGGGTGGTGGCGTCGCCGGCCGCGAAGTGGCTGGGCGCGGAGGCCGACAACGCGGGCCGCGTGAAGGTCGAACCGGATCTCTCGGTGGCCGGTCTGCCGCACGTGTTCGTGATCGGCGATACGGCAGCCTCGAACGCGTGGAACGGTCAGCCCGTGCCCGGGCTTGCGCCTGCTGCGAAACAGGGCGGCGAGTTCGTGGCGCGCGCAATCGGCGCGCGTGTGCTCGGCCAGCGCGGGCCGCAGCGCTTCGTCTATCGCCACCTGGGCAGCCTCGCCACCATCGGTCGCAAGGCCGCGGTCGTTGATTTCGGCTTCGTGCGACTGCGCGGCGCGCTCGCGTGGTGGTTCTGGGGCGCGATACACGTCGCGCTGCTGGTGGGGCTGCGCAACCGCTTCTCGGTGATGCTCGACTGGTTCTGGGCGTACCTGACGCTGCGCAGCGGCACGCGGCTCATCACGGGACCGGTGCCGGAGCCGGCGGCACGACCTGCGTCCGCGGTGCGCGTGGCGACAGCGATGCGCTGAGCGGCTGCAACGCGACCAACGGCGAAGATCACACAGCGTCGTCACCATTTTTCGAGGTTCCTTCCATGTCCATCCAGCGCCGGAATTTCCTCAGGCTGTTCGCGGGAACCGTGGTCACGAGCGTCCTGCCGAGGTCCGCTCGCGCCGCCTCTCGACCGCGCATCAAGGCTATTGCGTTCGATGCCTTCCCCGTCTTCGACCCGCGCCCGATCTTCGCGCTCGCCGAGCAGCTTTTTCCGGGGAAAGGTGCACAGTTGAGCGCTCTGTGGCGCACGAAGCAATTCGATTATCAGTGGCTGCGCGCGCTCGCCGGGCAGTACGTGGATTTCTGGCAGACGACGGAGGAGGCGCTGGTGTTTTCCGCGACATCGCTCAAGCTCGATCTCACGCCCGCGAAGCGCGCCGACCTCATGAACGCCTATCTCACGCTCAAGGCGTGGCCCGACGCCTTGCCTGCCCTGCGCTCGTTGGAGGGCGCCGGCATGCGCATGGCGTTCCTCTCCAACTTCACACCGAAGATGCTCGATGCCGCCGTCCGCAGCGCGGGGCTCGAGGGCGTCTTCGAAGACCACCTCAGCACCGACCGGGTCAGGAGCTACAAGCCTGATCCGCGCGCCTACCAGCTGGGAGTCGACGCGTTCGGCCTGCGGCGCGAAGAGATCGCCTTCGTGGCCTCTGCCGGCTGGGACGCGGCGGGCGCCAAGTGGTTCGGATACCCGACGATCTGGATCAACCGCATGCACCTCCCCGCCGAGGCGCTGGGTGTTGCGCCGGACGCCACCGGCAGCACGCTCGACGATCTCGTCGCGTTCGCGAACACGCAGTCGTCGAGCGCCGGAGACTAGGCGATCGGGCGGTGCTCGAAAAAGCCGGTCGTGATGTAGTGCACTGTGGCACCGAGCAGATCGCCGCCGAAGGCAGCCGCGATGTCGGGATTTGCGAGCTCGTAGGAGATCGGATCGAAGATCACGCTGCGCCCTTCCGCTGCGCCGTGCGTGATGAAGTGGACGGTGCCCGCGTCGGGATTGACCCCGATGCTCTGGATCAGGTCACCGTAGGAGGCGATGTACTCGAGCCCGTCGAAGGTGGCCGTGCGCCCTTCGGCGGCTCCGCTCTGGATGTAGTGGGCTGCGCCGGCGGCATCGTTGGCGCCGAACACCGCGATGAGGTCGCGGTAGGACGCGATGTACTCGAGCCCGTCGAAGCTCACGGTGCGGCCCTCGTTCGCACCG
>JBDHRV010000254.1:0-2683 GCA_039807745.1 Burkholderiales bacterium | reverse complement strand
TGCATTGGGCAGGTCCACTCAGCTGCGCCGGCGGGCGCGATCGAAACCGTTGGAGCGGCGTCCGGAGCATGAGCATGATGGGCGCAGCCAGCGTCCGCGCGACCTTTGTGGTCGTGGTGCTGGTGTGCCTTGTGAGTGTGCTCGTGGTGATCCATGACTGATCTCCTTCCGAGTAAACCTATTAATAGGTTACCGGCCAAACCCGGCCCTGGCGGGTAACTGCGCGGCGCGTCCGCGGCACCGCATGACCCCTTGTCCAACGCCCCGGTCGGCGGCGGTGCAGTGGGCTCGCCGGAGCGCCGGTCGACCTACTTCCACTTGAACAGGAGCTCCTCGCTCAAGGTGTAGTCGCGAAACGAGCACGGTGCGGATCGCGATCACTCATACGGTCTTCACCGGCATGGGGCAGCACACACTTTCCGGCTGCGGTGCGCAATGAGGGCTCGCATCGGGCGACGCACGGTGTGCCGGCGTCTTGGGGCTGCGGTGATGCATCAACCCGGCGAGCGCGAGCGAGGCGAGGCGCGCAGGGCGTGGGTCTGCCCGAGAGGTCAGCACCACCGGCGCCGCGAGGCCCACTACCACCCCGGCCGCGACCGCGCCAGCGAGATACTCTAGCTCTTTGGCAAGCATGTTGCCCGAGACGAGGTCGGGCACCAGCAAGATGTCCGCGTCACCCGCAACCTCCGAGATGATTCCCTTCTCTCTCGCCGCGTCGGCGGAGATCGCGTTGTCGAATGCGAGCGGACCATCGACGACAGCGCCCGCAAGTTGGCCGCGTCGCGCCATCAATGTGAGGGCCGCTGCGTCGAGCGTCGAGACGATCGCTGGATTCACCGTCTCCACGGCCGATAGCACCGCGACCTTCGGTGCAGTGATGCCGACCAGCGCGAACAGCTCGACCGCGTTCTGAAGGATCTGCGCCTTCGCCGCGAGATCCGGCGCGATGTTGATTGCCGCGTCGGTTACGCCGAGCAGCTTGGAGTGTGACGACACTTGGATCACGAAGACGTGACTCACGCGTCGCCCGGGCGCGCGCAGACCTTGGTCCTGGTCGAGCAGTGCACGCATCAGCGTGTCGGTATGAAGGTTGCCCTTCATGACTGCATCAGCGGCCCCGGTCCTCACCAGCTCGGTCGCCTTGAGGGCCGCTTCGGAACCGATCGCGGCCGGCACGATCCATTCTCGCTTCGGCGCCCAACCTACCTGCCGGCAGGTATCCTCGATTGCCTCCGTGACGCCCACCAGGAGCGGCTCGGCGAGGCCGATTTCGTGCGCCTCCCGCAGCGCCTCGATCACGACCGCCTGCGCGGCGTCCGCGACGGCGACGCGTAACGGGCCGGCCGCTGTTGCAAGGTCGATCAGGTCCTGAAGCGTTCGTGGACGCATCTGCGCACTGCTACGCTGCATTTCGGCTTGCTCTCTCCGCCCTCCGCTTCGCCCGCTCATTGGGTTCCCAGGCAAGCTCGAAGCATTGCTTTCTTGCATTGCCGATCCCTCCTCGAGCCTTGAGTCGCCATCATTTCAATCCTTGGATTTCCGCCCGTTTGAGCAGCAGGGCATTGGCGGCGACGATGAGCGAGCTGCCCGACATCGAGATGGCAGCAAGCTCGGGACTGATGGTGAAGGGGTAGAAAACACCGGCCGCGACCGGGAACGCGATCACGTTATACGCGACTGCCCACCAAAGGTTCTGGTGCATCTTGCGCAGCGTCACCCGCGAGAGGCCGATCGCGCCGACGACGTCGAACGGGTCGCTTTTCATCAGCACCACGTCGGCGCTTTCCATCGCTACATCGGTGCCGGCACCAATCGCGAAGCCCACGTCGGCCTGGGTGAGCGCCGGCGCGTCGTTGATGCCGTCGCCGACCATGCCGACCTTCTTTCCCTTCGCCTGCAACGCCTTCACCTGGTCTGCCTTCTGACCCGGCAGCACCTCGGCGAGTACGATCGACACACCGAGCTCCCCGCCGATTCGTTCGGCCGTCGCACGGTTATCCCCGGTCAGCATCGCTACCTCGACGCCACGCTCCTTCAGCGCGGTGACGGTTGCAGCGGAGGTCTCGCGCGGCGCGTCAGCGATTGCGATCAATCCCCAGAGCTTCCCAGCGCGGGCGACGTGCACTACCGTGCGGCCACCGGCGGCCATTCGCTCGGCCGCGGCTTCGAGCCCGGCGAGATCGACGCGCTCCGCATCCATCAGGCGGCGGTTGCCTATGAGCGCCGCGTCGCCGCCGACCGTGGCGCGGGCGCCCATGCCATCCACGTTGGTGAAGCGCTCGGCGGGCTGGAGATCGAGCCCCTTCGCCTTCTCGAGGATCGCGTGGGCGAGCGGGTGCTCTGAGTGCTGCTCCATCCCCGCGGCGAGCGCCAGCACGTCCGCTTCTGTCCTTCCTTTCGCGGCGACGACCTCGACGACTTCGGGCTTGCCCTGAGTGAGCGTCCCAGTCTTGTCGAAGATGACGACGTCGAGCCTGGTCGCGTCCTCGAGGGCGGAGGCGTTCTTGATGAGGATGCCGTTCTTCGCACCGCGCCCCGTCCCAATCATGATAGCCATCGGCGTCGCGAGGCCAAGCGCGTCCGGGCAGGCGATGACGAACACGGTGATAGTGAGCGTGAGCGCCAGGAGTAGGGTCTGGCCGATTACCCAGTACCAGACGGTAAACGTCGCGACACCGATCAC
>JBDHRV010000253.1:0-2683 GCA_039807745.1 Burkholderiales bacterium | reverse complement strand
GCCGCTCCCCAGGCATGGACTCGCAGATCGCGCTTCGTGCACCGCCGCCGCACAGCTACACATCATACTGACATCCAGACCAAGCGAAACGAATCATGACAGTTCTGATTGCAGCACTCGCCGCCTGCCTGCTGAGTGCCCTCAACTTTCTTCCTGCCGACACGCTGCCAGCGAGCTCGGGCTCCTATCTGAACGCGGGCGTGATCCTTCTCACCTTGTTCATCGCATGGCAGAGTCTCGCGGCCTCGCGCAGCCGACGGGAATCTTCGATCCCTGCCGTGCAACCTCCACCTCCGGTGGCACCGCCCAGGCCGGCGAAGCCCGAGCCGACGCAGACCGGCGAGGCGCTGATCCTGCTCTCGCTGTTGCAGGAGAAAGGGCGGTTCCTGGACTACGTGACGGAAGACATCACGGCGTTCAACGACGCGCAGGTCGCCGCGGCGTCGCGCGTCGTGCACCAGGGCTGCTCCGCCGTGATCAAGGAATGTCTCGCACTCTCCCCGACGCACGAGGGCAAGGAGGGTGATCGCATCACGCTGGACAAGTCGTCCGACCCGAATCGCTATCGCCTGCTCGGCAAGGTGCCACAGGAGCCGCCGTACCAGGGCGTGGTCGTGCACCGCGGCTGGCAGACGACGAAGCTCGCGCTGCCGCGCTTCACGCGCCCGGTGGATCCGACCGGGCCGAACGTCATCACCCCGATGGACGTCGAAGTGCGATAGACCGTCGGCACGATCGGGCGTGACCGGCTGCCGTCGCCGCCGCACGCTCCCGTTACCCCATCGAAATCGCGGGACCCATTCATGACGAAACAATTCATTCTGGGGATCGACCTCGGCACGTCCAACTCCTGCCTGTCGCTGTGCGAAGTGGAGACCGGGCGCGCTCGGGGCATCGACATCACGCAAGTCCTCGGGCCGGGCGTGATCGGCGAGAAGCCGCTGCTGCCCTCGGCGCTCTATATTCCGGCGAGCGGCGAGTATGCCGAAGGCAGTTTCGCTCTGCCGTGGGACGATGCGGCATCGGCGGGTTCGGTCGTCGGCACCTTCGCCCGCGAGCGCGCGGCGCTGGTCCCGGACCGGCTCGTCACCTCCGCCAAGTCGTGGCTCTGCAATCCGCACGTCGACCGGCGCGCGCCGCTCCTGCCGTGGCAGTCCGATCTCGCCGAGGCGAGGGTCTCCCCGCTCGAAGCCTCGCGGCGCTATCTCGCGCACATGCGCGACGCCGCTTTGCACTGGTTCGCGCGCGAGGGCATGCACGCCACGCTCGACGACTGCCACGTCGTGCTGACGGTGCCGGCATCGTTCGACGAAGTGGCGCGCTCGCTCACGCACGAAGCGGCGGTGGCGGCCGGGCTCGGCGAGGTCACCCTGCTCGAGGAACCGCAGGCGGCGTTCTACGCGTGGATCGCACACTCCGAGGCGGAGCCGACCGCCGGCCACTGGACCGATCAGGTCGCGGCCGGCGATCTCGTGCTCGTGCTGGACATCGGCGGCGGCACGACCGATCTCAGTCTGATCGCGGTTGCCGCCTCGCCCGACGGCCTCTCGAAGAATCTCGAGCTGCACCGCATCGCCGTCGGCGAGCACATCCTGCTCGGCGGCGACAACATGGATCTCGCGCTCGCCTACCTGCTGCGCGGCAAGCTGGAGGAAGCCGGTCACGAGCTCGACGCTTGGCAGTTCCTCGCCCTCGTCCATGCTACTCGGGTTGCAAAGGAGAAGCTCCTGAGCAACGAGGCGCTCGCCGAGGTGCCGATCGCCGTGCCCTCGCGCGGATCCAGCCTGTTCGCCAAGACGCTCGCCACGACGCTCACGCGCGATGAGGTCGTGTCGATCCTGGTCGACGGTTACTTTCCGCTCACGACGGTCGACGATCTTCCCGCGCAGCGCAAGTCCGTGGGTCTGCAGGAGTACGGCCTCGACTACGCGACCGAGCCGGCTGTCAGCAAGCACCTCGTGCGTTTCCTGAAGCGCGCGCTGGAGAATGTCCGCTCCGATGCGGAGCTTGCCGCCCTGCTCGGCACGTCCGCGGAACTGGACACCGCCACACTGCTGCGACCGACCGCCCTGCTCTTCAACGGCGGCGTGTTCGAAGCCGAACCGTTTCGCCGGCGCGTCGTGGAGTTGCTATCGTCATGGCTGGGCGTTGACGTCCAGGTGAAGACGCTGACGAGCGCCGGACTCGACATCGCCGTCTCGCGCGGTGCCGCCTACTACGGCGCGGTGCGCGCATCGGGCCGGGGCATCAAGATCCAGGCGGGCACCTCGCGCTCCTACTACCTCGGGCTCGAAAGCCCCATGCCGGCGGTGCCGGGTTACGTGCCGCCGGTGAAAGCCATCTGCATCGTGCCGCAGGGAACCACCGAAGGCACCGAGCTCGAACTGCCGGGGCGCGAGTTCGGGCTCGTCACCGGCGAAGCAGTCGACTTTCGTTTCTTCGGCTCCGAGATCCGCGCCGGCGATCGCGTCGGCACCGTTGTGCCGAGCGCGGCGAAATCCCTGGACGAGCTGTCCGGCCTGACCCTCACGCTGCCACCGCTGGAAGGTGCCGCGGGGCAGGTGGTGCCGGTAACGCTGCACCCGCGCGTGACCGAGGTCGGCACGCTGGAGCTCTGGATGCAGCACACGCAGTCCAACAGCAGGTGGAAGCTGGAGTTCAATCTGCGCGCCGAGGCGTGAAC
>JBDHRV010000252.1:0-2685 GCA_039807745.1 Burkholderiales bacterium | reverse complement strand
TCGATCTGGGCGTCGCGGCCCTGCGCCCGATCCGCCTGGTCGGCGAGCTTGAGGTGCTCGAGCTGCAGGCGGTGACGTTCCTGGCGGGCTGCTTCGAGCCGCCCGCGGGCGGCGTCCAGATCCTGCCGCGCGACCCGCAACGCGCCCTCGGCGTCGTCGCGAGCACCGCGCCGCTGCGCGAGCTGCGCATGTTCCTGGGCTACCGATACGCGCAGCTGCTCGATCTCGCGCTGGCGCGTGAGCACCCCGTGCAGCTCGGACTCGGGTGCGTGGAAGACGACGCCGTGGCGCGTGAAGAGGTGTCCGCTGCGGGTGACGACGAGCTCGCCGGATTCGAGCCGGTCGCGCACGGCGAGCGCTGTCGCGCCGTCCTCGGCGAGGTAGACGCGCGCCAGCCAGTCGTCGAGCAGCGGGCGACACGCCTCGTTCCTGCACCGCACGTGATCGACAAGGCGCGGCAGACCGCGATCGGGTGCCGCGAACGGCGCTGCCGACAGCGACGGGGTATCGAAGAGGGCGACCTTCCCCGGTGGCCGCTCGTCGAACCAGGGCCGGGCGCGGGCGACATCCTCCAGCTCGACCGCGTCCAGGCGTTCGCGCAGCACCGATTCGAGCGCGTCTTCCCAGCCCGCTTCGATATCGATGCCCTGCCACAGCCGCGGCAGCGCGTCGATGCCTTGGCGGACCCGCCAGGCACCGAGCTGCTCGCCGTTGCCGACCCGGCTTTGCAACTGCTCCAGGGCCTGCAGGCGCGCCGTGCTGCGGGCGAGCTCCTGCGTTGCGTGCTCGAGCCCGGTCGCCGCGCCGCGCGCTGTCTGCTCGCGCTCCGGCAGCACCGCCTCGGCCGCCGTCAGCGCGCCCTGAGCGTGCTCGACCGTGTCGTCGAGGGCAGCGATGCGGTTGCCCAGATCGGCCATCGCGCCCGCATCGGGGTGCACCAGCCCGGCGCGCTCCTGGGCAAGGCGCGCGCGCCGCTGGGAGTGCTGTGCGAGCAGCTTGTCGGCGTGATCACGACGCGTTTCCTCGATGCGCCAGGTCTGTTCGGCGGCAGCGACCGCCCGCGCGGCCTCCTCCACCTCGGCCTGCCGTGCCCGGAAGGCGGACTCGGCATCGGGCAGCTCGGCGCGCGCTAGATCGGCTCGCGCATGCGCGCCCGCGACCGCGTCCGTCGCGGCGGCGAGCCGTTCCTGCGCCTCGCACTGCGCGGCTGCGACCATATCCTGCTGGCCGCGGCCCTGCTCGATGCGCGCCCGCACCGAGGCGATGCGCTGCTCCGTGCGCTGGCGATTGTCGCGCACGAACGCGAGCTCCTGCTCGATGCGCGCCACTTCGGCGTTGCTTTCGTAGAACTCGCCCTGTGCGCCGTGCAGCGCATCGCCCGCCGCATAGTGCTCCGTGCGCAGCAGCTCGGCCCGCTTCTCGGCGTCGCGCAGACGCGCGGTCTCGGACTCGAGCTCGACCGATGCGCGTTCGAGCTCGCGTTGCAGACGATTGCGCTGATTTCCCGCTTCCTGCCTTTTCACGTACCAGAGCAGCTGCTGGGTGCGGGCGAGCTGCGCCTGCAGCGCCTGGTAACGCTGCGCGGTCTCAGCCTGCGTCGCGAGATGTTCGATCTGGATGACGAGCTCGCGCTGGATGTCTTCGACCCGGTTCAGGTTGCTGCGCGTATCGGCCAGCCGGAGCTCGGTCTCGCGGCGGCGCTCGCGGTACTTCGACACCCCCGCCGCCTCTTCGAGGAAGACGCGGATCTCCTCGGGCTTCGCCTCGACGATACGCGAGATGGTGCCCTGCTCGATGATCGCATAGGCCCGTCCGCCCAGGCCGGTGCCGAGGAAGATGTCGGCGACATCGCGCCGCCGGACGTGCAGATTGTTGATGTAGTAGGACGAGTCGCCGTCCCGCTGCAGCACGCGCTTGACCACGATCTCGCCGTACTGCGACCAGGCGCCGCCCGCCTTGCCGAGACTGTTGTCGAAGTGCATCTCGACGCTGGCGCGGCCTGCCGGCTTGCGCTCGCCGGCGCCGTTGAAGATCACGTCCTGCATGGTCTCGCCGCGCAGGTGGCGCGCCGAGGACTCGCCCAGCACCCAGCGCACCGCGTCGATGACGTTCGACTTGCCGCAGCCGTTTGGACCCACTATGCCCACGATCTGTCCCGGCAGCGGCACCTGGGTGGGGTCGACGAACGACTTGAAGCCCGCGAGCTTGAGGTGGGTGAGGCGCAAAGGCGGCGAGTATCTGTTCGATATAATGCGAAACCTCTGCGTCGTGTCGGCGGTCACCGCGCGATGATGGCCCGCACGCGTCAGAGGTTTGGCGCGCAGATTCTACAGCAAGTGCACGAGGCGAGAGAATGCCGCAACGACCCGGCCGGACTCTGGAGACTTTCGCGAACCCCGCGCCCGAGCGCGACTTCGCCATCCACATGGAGCTTCCGGAGTTCACGTGTCTGTGCCCCAAGACCGGCCAGCCCGACTTCGCGACCCTCTATCTCGACTACGTGCCGGATCGCAAGTGCGTGGAACTGAAGAGCCTCAAGCTCTACATCTGGTCCTATCGCGACGAGGGCGCCTTTCACGAGGCCGTGACCAACCGTATCCTCGACGATCTCGTGGCGGCGACCAGGCCGCGCTTCATGCGGCTCACGGCGCGGTTCAACGTGCGCGGCGGCATCTTCACCCACGT
>JBDHRV010000074.1:0-17291 GCA_039807745.1 Burkholderiales bacterium | reverse complement strand
AAGAATGCCGCTATGGACAGGCAGCGCTGCTCGCCCTCGCTTACCACCTTCGGCAGTTCAACACCGGGCGCGCGCGTCAGAATGAGTTTGTGATAGAGAACGCCATCCGCTCCGCCGGCTTCCCTGAGCTCGACCTCGACGTGGCGGAAGGCGAGATTCGTCAGCTCGTCCTTAAAGCGCTGCTTGAGCTTCTGCGACACGGCGGTCTTCGTGACGGCCGTGCTCTTCTGCGTGATGGCGTTAGTAGTCGTGTCGTTGATGCACAGTCCGTAGGCGGCGATCTTTTTTTTGCGCTCGATCTCGTTCAGAACGAGCGGCTCATGCTGGGCGAGCAGTTTGCGGGCGCGCAACTCCTGGGCCTCGGCGGTCACGCGTTTGCGGGTTTCGTCAGTCGCGCTGGTACGCAGCGTCTTGACGCGCGCCTCGATCTGCTCTGCGAGCGCATCGGCATCTCGGGCAACGGACACGAGGGCCGGACAATCGGCAGGAAGGTCTTTGTCTTCGGTCAGGGCGAGAACCACGGCCTTCCGGCGGCTCTCGTTCGTGACAAGCGCGGCGGCTACCGCGTCCGCCACCGCCTCATGCTCGATGCGGATTTCCTTGAGCGTCTCGTCAATGGCTTCAGTCGTCGTCCTGAGATCAGTGAAGGAGCTCCGCAGCCGCGTGAAGGTTTCCCGCACCTGCCGGAGTTCGCGCTCCGTCGTCGAAGCCACGAAAGCCTCAAACTGCTGGAGCCTGTGACTGGCCGCGTGATCGAGATCCTGCTGGCACAGCACGCAACGCGCACCGTCTTCCACAACCGGAAACGCTTGGTCGGGACAAGCCTGCTCCTGAGAGAAACGGCGGGCTGCCTCCCAAAGCGCTGTCCACGATTCGGAACCGGTTCCGGCCAGCATGCGGCCCGGGAACGTGACCTCTCGGAGTCTTCTGGCTTCCTCGCTCTTGCGGCGGTCTTCGGTTCGCGCCTCGAACCCAGCGGCGACGGTCTGCGGCGAAAGCGCCCCTTCCACATCCTTGAGACCTCACACTGCACCCATCCCGCCCCCATTACCTTCGTATGCACTCACTCAACCCCTCTGCGTCGATTCTACAATTTGAGATTCCTAAAGTTTTACTTTAGATTTCTCATTCATGAAGTACGTTCGCAGAGCGCTCGAAACTCCGCTGCTGAAGGCCGTCAAGGCCTTTCCGGCGACGGTGCTGACCGGCCCGCGCCGCGCCGGCAAGACTTCGTTGCTGCGCCACCTCTTTCCCAAGGCCGACTACTTCCTGCTCGAAGATCCCGACGTGGTGGCACGGCTGCGCGCCGACCCGCAGGGATTCCTCGATGCGGTCCAGACGCCGGCGATTCTGGACGAGGTGCAGAACGTGCCGGAGGTGTTCGCCTTCGTCCGCACGCGCATCGATCGCGAACCGCGTCGGGTCGGTCAGTGGCTGCTCACGGGTTCCCAGGAAGCTCCGTTGATGCAGGGCGTGACGGAATCCATGGCCGGCCGGGCCGCTGTCCTGCAGCTCTATCCGTTGTCCGCGCGCGAGACTCCGAAGGTGACGCTGTTGCGCGGCGGCTACCCCGAGGCGGTCGCGCGGCCCGCCAGCGCGCCGTTGTGGTTCGGTTCCTATCTGCAGACCTATCTCGAGCGCGACGTGCGTGCCATCACCGCGGTGAGGGATCTCGCGACGTTCCGGCGTTTTCTCGCGCTGCTCGCAACCCGCCATGGCCAGATACTCAACAAGACCGACCTTGCCGCGCCATTGGGCGTGAGCGTGCCCACAATCTCACAATGGCTCGGCGTCCTCGAGGTGACAGCGCAGATCCTGATCGTTCCACCCTTCTACGAGAACCTCGGCAAGCGTCTGATCAAATCGCCCAAGCTGTATCTGGCCGATTCCGGCCTCGCGTGTCATCTGCTCGGCATCGACTCCGCCGCAGAGCTCGCCAAGTCCCCTTCCGCCGGCGCGTTGTTCGAAGGCTTCATCGCCGCCGAGATCGTGAAGGGCCAAGTGAACGCGGGGCGGCGTCGCGAGCTATACCACTTCCGCGACGAGCAGGGCCTGGAAGTGGACTTCATGGTTCCCGGACGAGGCGGCTCTCTCCGGCTGGTGGAGTGCAAGGCGGGAAGAACGGTAATGCCCGCAATGGCGGCTCCCATGCGCCGGCTAGCCGATGCGGTGCGGACCAAGCGAGCGCCGGGAACACGCGTCGACATGTTTCTCGTCCACCAGGGTCCGACCGATCGCCTGCAGGCAGTCGCACCGGGGGTGACGGCTTTGCCATGGCGCGAGTTCGTCGCACACTTGTGATGGCTGTTGATTTCAATGACCCGCTCGAAACGGTCTTGAAAACGCGGCAGCAAGTTGGAATGGCGCCAAAAGCGGGCGTGCGGTCTTGACGAGGCCAACCGCAATCTTGCTCGTCTCTTTCGCAGGCTCAGACCCAAGATCCTCATACGCCCTCTCGACGACCTTAGCCGGGAGGGCTTAACGCTTGAGCTCTGCCGCGTGTACGAAGCCCGACAGGCTGCTAGGCGGTGCGGGACACCGGGCGGGGTGTGGGCTCGACGGTACCCATGTGAAAGTGGAATGCGCCGCGCCTCAGGTCGCTGAAGTAATGCCGTAGCGTGTTGCGCACGGTCGCAAACGCGAGCGCATCCCAGGGGATCTCCTCTTCGGCGAAGAGTCGAGCCTCAAGGGTCTCGTGACCCGCGGAGAAATCCGGATCCAGCAGCCGCGCGCGGAACAGCATATATACCTGTCCGATATGGGGCAGGCTGTAGAGCGCGTATAGCTGCTCGATCTCGACCCGGGCGTTGGCCTCCTCCAGCGTTTCTCGAACGGCACCATGGGGCGCGGTCTCGTTCAGTTCCATGAAGCCGGCTGGAACGGTCCAAAGTCCATGGCGCGGTTCGATAGCGCGACGGCAGAGCAGCACCTTGCCTTCCCACTCGGGAATGCACCCGACGATCAGCTTGGGGTTCAGGTAGTGCACGGTGTGGCAAGCGTCGCACACGTGTCGCGGCACATTGTCACCGTCCGGGATGCGGACCGAGAGCACTTCTCCGCAATTGCAGCAAAACTTCATATCGGGTGTCGTTCCGGCGAAGGCCGCTACTATAAGCGACTCACCCGCCCCGCGAAACCGCGCCGACAGCATGGCGGTGTGCAGGGGCTGGCCCGACACTCCCCGCATTGAGCAGCGAGTCCGGCGGTTACTGTAGCTGTTCTCCGTGTCGTTGCCTGCCTATTCCGGGAGTGTCAGGCCGGCGCGGCTCGTGGGCGGTCTGCTATGATCATGGAGCCCCATGCTCTCGTTCGGCGCCGGTTCTGCCACCCCACCGCCCGCTGATTTCGGCCTCGCTACGATGCGCCCCGCCCACATTCTCTCCATTCTCGACCGCGAGTTTCTTGCTGCTGCGTCTGGCATTCACGCGCCGGTGATGGTTTGGGGAGCACCCGGCGTCGGCAAGTCGCGCATCGTGTCCGACATCGCGCGCGCACGCGGCGTCCCGGTCATCGACATCCGCCTTTCCCAGATGGAGCCGACGGATCTGCGAGGGATTCCTTTCCGCAAGGCGGACACCGTGGAATGGTCGGTGCCGGTGATGCTTCCCGACGCGGCTCGCCACGGCGCCCGTGGCATTCTCTTTCTCGACGAGATCAACGCCGCGCCGCCGACGGTCTCCGCCGCGGCCTATCAGTTGATTCTGGATCGGCGGCTGGGCGAGTATCGCGTGCCCGACGGTTGGGCCATCTTCGCGGCCGGAAACCGTCAGGGAGACCGCGGCGTGACCTACCTGATGCCGCCGCCGCTCGCCAACCGGTTCACGCATTACGAGCTCGATCCGCACCTGGATGACTGGGTGGCGTGGGCGTATGACAACAAGGTCGATCCGCGCATCGTCGCCTTCCTGCGCTTCCGGCCGGAATTGCTCTTCGATTTCGATCCCGCGCACAACCCGATCGCGTTTCCGAGTCCGCGATCCTGGGAGTTCGCGCATCTCGCGCTGCAGAAGTTCGCGGACACGCCTGCGCTGCTGGTCGACGCGCTGCAGGCATGCGTCGGCAAGGCAGCCGGCATCGAGCTGAAGGCTTTCCTGGACAGCATGGATCGCCTGCCGGACATCGACGCCATCCTGCGCGGAGAGCGGCGCGACGTGCCGGCGGCACTCGACCTGCAATACGGTGTAGCCGCTGCACTCGTGCGCCGGGCGCGGGATGCAAGGGACCGGGTTGACGCGCAGCGCGTGTTCGGTCACATCCTCGACTATGCACGGGGTTTCCCGCAGCGCGAGATGGGCATCATGCTCGTGACCGATATGCATCGGTCGATCGGCCAGCCGCTCTATGACGTACCGGAATTTTCCGACTGGGCGAACAGCATCACCGATCTCATGCTGTACGAGGTGATGGCGGCGCGCTGAGTCGCACGGCAGTCCCGATCAATTTGTCATCCCGACACAGAAAGGACGTGAGGCAGGAGATCCACACCAAGCTCTCCGCGGCGCGTACACGGCTCATCCTCGAGCGCCCCTTCATCGGCGCACTGGTCATGCACCTGCTTCTCACCCCGGCGGATGCGCGCCGTTGCCCCACGGTCGCGACCGATGCCCGCGCGCTCTACTTCAACCCCGATTACATCGCCGGGCTGACGCTCGCGGAAACCCAGTTCTTGCTGGCTCACGAGGCGCTTCACTGCGCGCTCGCCCATTTTGCGCGGCGCTCGCATCGGATCAGGAAGCGCTGGGATGTCGCCTGCGACCATGCCGTCAATCTGATCCTGATCCAGGACGGGATGCGACCGCCGAAGGGCGCGCTCGCAAACATGAACTTCCTCGGCCTTACGGCCGAGGAGATCTATCCACTCATCCCATGGGACACGCAGGAGTCACCCCTCGACGGCCACTTCTTCGAGCCGTCGCCGCTCGCATGCGGTGCACAGCAGATCGACTCCGACGTGTCTCGGACACAAGCGGATACCGCAACCAGCCACGACGCCAACGACCTGGGCGGGGGCGATGCCGGGCACGCGTGCCACGCCCACGAGCCACACGACGAATCGCGCTCTCCTGCGGCCCGCCCAGACCCGGACGCCGCCGAAGCGCTCGCGCAACGGTGGCAGAACCGGCTCGCGTCCGCCGCGCAGGCAGCGATGCGGGCAGGACGCCTCTCCGCTACCATCGCCCGCTCCCTCGATCACCTCATAGCGCCGCGCGTGCCGTGGCGCGCGCTGCTCGCGCGCTACTTCATGAGTGTTGCGCGCGATGACTACAGCTTCCAGCGCAGCTCGCGCCGGGATGGCGACGCGTTGCTGCCGAGGCTAGCCAGTGGAGTGATCAACGTGGTCGTCGCCCTCGATACCAGCGGTTCGATCGGCGAGGAGGAGATGCGGGAGTTCGCGTCTGAGGTGGATGCACTGAAAGGTCAGGTGCGAGCGAATCTCGTGTTGCACGCGTGCGACCACGAGCTCGCGGCGGACGGGCCGTGGCACTTTGCACCGTGGGACTTGGTGACGCTGCCCAAGACCCTGCGTGGCGGTGGCGGGACACGCTTCACGCCGGTCTTCGAATGGATTGAGCGCGGGCAACCGCACCCCGATCTGCTGCTCTACTTTACCGACGCGCAGGGCGAGTTCCCCGCCCAGCCGCCGCCTTATCCCGTGATCTGGCTCGTCAAGGGCCGCGCTGGTGTGCCTTGGGGCGAAAGGATTCAGCTCAATTAGTGTGCGTCATTAGCGCCTGATCACAGCACGTCAGGCATGCGATCGGTGCCAAGCACCTGCCGCGCTACCTGCCGGAATTTTGCCCGGACCGTGTCTCTCACCTGTCGAGTTTCCCGAAGTCGAAGCTGCGACTGCCGCCAGCGGATCGGGCGCGATTGGTCGAACGATGGCTCGCTATCGCAGCGGTCGGCGAAACGCGGTAGGATCAGCATCGAGCGCCAGCGCTCGCTGCGCCTAGGGTGAGCCGACTCGGCGTTCGTTGACCACGAGGAGGCGCCATGCCAGTCGTCGCGTTCTCGGGGACTCCGGTCGAATACGAACAGACCAAGCCGCGGCCGGATCTCCTTCTCCTGCACTCCCTGCATACCGACCTTACCGTGTTCGAGCCGGTTCTCCCCGGGCTCGCGCAGCGCTATCGCGTGACACGCCTGAATCTGCCAGGGTTCGGGGCGTCGAGTCCGGCGCCGCCCGATAGCGTGCGCGAGTATGCCGACCATGTCGGTGCCAGCATGAATGCGCTTGCGCTGCCGCGGACGACCACGACGGTGTTCGGCAACGGGCTGGGGGCGCTTATCGCGCTCGAGCTCGCCATTGCCCATGGGACCCGCTTCGATCGCCTGATCGTCGCCGGCGCGGTCGCCGCCTTTCCCGCGGAGGCCAAAACACAACTGCTCGCAATGGCCGAAACGGTGCGCGCGCAGGGCATGGCGGCGGTGCTCGACACGGCGATGGCGCGCCTGTTCCCGCCCGAATTCACGGCGAAGAGCCCCGAGGTGGTGAGCGCGTGCAAGGCGAAGCTCGGCCGCGTCGACGCCGACTGCTTCGCGCATGCGTGCGTCGCGCTCGCGCGCCTGGATCTGCGGCCTCAGCTTGCGAAGATCCACAATCCGACGCTGGTGCTCTGCGGCGCGCTCGACCAGACCACGCCCGCGGCGCTGGCGCGCGAGCTGGCGCAGGCCATCCCCGGCGCGACCTACCAGGAGATTCCCGGCTGCGGCCATTGCCCGATGCAGGAGCAGCCGGCGACACTGATCGAGCTGATCCACGCGTTCATGACCATGAACTGACCGTCAACCAGGGCAGCGCTCGGTTCGAGCCATGCTCGCTACGCCAAGGCGGCGACAGCAGAGTGTCTCCGAAGGCGGATGCCGTGAGCCGCGGCTTGCGCCTCCGGTTCGCGTAGAATCCCGCGCGGGTCTTCGGAAGCACCGACATGCAACGCCACCTCCCGGCGCGTTGCGCCCTGCTCCTCCTCGGCTGCGTCTTCGCTCGAGCCGCCGACAATCCGGCGCCCGACGCCACGGGCGTGATCTTCGAGAACGTCCGCGTCTTCGACGGCACGTCCGACCGGCTCGCGGGGCCGTCGAACGTGCTGGTCGTGGGCAACGTCATCAAGACGATTTCGAAGGCTCCCATCGCCGTGCCGCCGGCGACCTCGGTCAGGCGGATCGACGGCGGCGGACGCACGCTCATACCCGGGCTGATCGACGCGCACACGCACATCATGTTCGCCACGGTACAAGGTCAAGACCGCCTGGGGCACCGATATCCTGTTCAGTCCCGAGGTCGCCGCGACGCAGGGAGCAATGCTCACCCAGATGGTCCGCTGGTACACGCCCGCCGAGGCGCTCAAGATGGCGACCGCCGGCAATGCCGAGTTGCTCGCGCTGTCCGGTCCGCGCAGTCCCTACCCTGGCAAGCTTGGGGTCGTCGAGGAAGGCGCCCTGGCGGACCTGCTGCTGGTGGACGGCGATCCCATCGCGGACATCCGGTTGATCGAAGATCCAGCCAGGAACTTCGTCGTGATCATGAAAGACGGGAAGATCCACAAGAATCTGCTGCGCTGAAGTCGATCTACCACATGAAGGTTCACGTCATCGAGGACCGTCTCAATGGTTGCCACACCGTGTGGGACGCCCGATTCCCACGTGCGGGTGTCTGAGACGCTTCAGTGGCGCGTCGCGGTCGGCGGCGACGCGACCACGGCGGTGTTCGAGCCTGCGATTGGGCGTGGAGAAGCCGTCTTCGTCTGCGCGCACGGTGCCGGCGGTCACAGGGACGATCGCGGTATGCAGCGGCTCGCCGAAGTCCTGCGCAGCCGCGGTTTCGGCATGGTCCGCTTCAACTTCCTCTATCGCGAAAAGGGCTTGAACCGGCCCGACGCGATGCCGCGCCTGAAGGCGTGCATGGCCGCGGTCGTCGAGCGTGCTCGCGCCGAGTGCGACGGTGTACCGCTCCTGATCGGCGGGCGTTCGATGGGCGGGCGGACGTCCTCGATGCTCGCCGCCGACGGTCTGGCGTGCGACGCTCTGCTGCTGCTCGCCTATCCGCTGCATCCCGCGGGCAAGCCGGAGCAGCTTCGCGATGCCCATCTGCCGCGCATCCATGTACCCGTGCTGTGCTTCAACGGCACGCGCGACCCCCTGTGCCGGCGAGATCTGATGGAGCCTACGCTCGCCACCGTGAAAACGCCCTGGGAAATGCACTGGCTGGAAGGCGCAGATCACGCGTTCCGTGTGTTGAAGACCTCGGGAAGGACGGATGCCGAGGTGCTGGAAGAAATCGGCGATGCGAGCGGACGCTGGCTTGTGGGGCTCCGAGCTTCTCGCTGACGGTTCGGCAACGTCAAGTCCCGCACGATGAGATTGTCCGCAAGAAGCGGTGCTCAGACCTCCAACAGCGCTTTGAACGCATCGCTGCGCATTAGGGCTTCCCTGCGATCCTTCCCAAGAACGAAGCCGGTGCACATCGACAGACCTTCGGCGCTCGGCAGCCAGCGGGCGTCGAGGAGCCGCGTCGGAACGAACCAGCCGTCGTCGATGGGCCCCTCGATCCTCCGCCTGATCGTCTCGAACGGCAGCGGCGTCGCCGCATGCGCGGAGCAACTCGCCGCCAGGTCGTCGCGCGACGCTGCGGCCTCATGGAACAGGACCTGGGTGCTCGATGCGTTGAACCGGAAGTTGGGGTCGAACACGATCAAGCCGCCGTCGTCGGCGAGCGCGACATCCAGCCCGGCGAGGCCGACGTAGCCCCGCTTCCGGGCGGCTTCCCCGACGGCTATGACAAGCTCGCGACCCTTGCGTGGAAACGGCCTGGCCGGATCGATCATGCTGCCGGACTGGCGCCCGGGTGCGGAAAACAGTTGCTCTGCCGCACCGATGTAAGTCGTTCGGGTCGGCTCCACGACGAACGTCACGCACCAGCAGGTCTGGTGCGGAACGGCGTCTTCGACGATGAGACGATCGATGTCGTCGAAGGATCGGAACCATTCGAGCGCGCCCTTCCATTGCACCTCGTCGGCGCAGTAGCGCACGGCGTAACCCGCTCCTGTTGCGGCCTCCCCGCCCGCCTTGAGGAAGACCGGGCGCTCGAACGCCGCCGAGGACAGGTCGGCGAGCGCCGCGATCCGCGACGGCGCCAGGTTTTCGCGGGGGACGATCCGATGGAGGTTCTGCTTGGCGTTCAGGCTCGCCCACAGCTCGGGCGCGACGAGCTGGGCGCGGTCCGGAATGCGCCCCTTTGGCAGCGGATACGGCGAGAAGATCCGATAGCCCTCGTCAATCAGGCGGTCCGCGTGACGGGCTGCCCCCTCGAAGGTCTCGTAGACTCTCATGTCCTCCGTGATCTCGAGACCGGCGCGATCCAGGAGACCCAGGATCTCGTCGGTGACGCCCGCTCGGTGGCGCACCGTCGGCCGTCGGCCAAGCAAACCGAGCAGCAGCGCCGTGACCGCATCGAGCGTGACGGCCTTCACCCCCGTCATCCGCATCTGCTCCAGATCCGTGCGCGCCATGTAGGCGGCATCGTGTGGATACAGCCGCTCCGCGCAGACCGAAGGCTTGAGGCAAGTGACGACCGTCATTGGAAGTATCCTTCGATACCCTGGGCGAGCATCCTCAAGTTGGGCGAATCGCCCTTGCCGGCGACGACGGGTGTCTTGTTCGCGTCGAGCAGAATTGCCCGACCGTCGTGGACGACGTAATCGAATTTGCCGAAGTCGATCCCGAGCTCGTCCCTGTACGCTCGAATGTCTTCGGGCGTTTCATCGAGCCACTCACGCCCGACCATCGAGCCGGCCTTGACGATCGGCTCCCTCGCGAGAAGGCGGTAGCCGAAACCCTTGTCGCCAAAGAACACCCACCCGCGGATGGCATAGAGGTCGCCTTCCCGTTCCGGCAGGAACCGCTCGACGATGAGATCGGGATCGTCCCAGACCCATCCGGGGACCCTTTCGACGGACTCGAGGATCGGATAGGTCTGAGGCGGCAGCATTCCAGCGAGCCGCCAGGAGTGGCGCGCGAGCTTCTTGCGCGCGCGGCCGAGCCACCCCGGCCTGTGACCGCCACGTTCCGGGTCGCCGAAGAAGTTGTCGTTGGTCTTGACGATGACCGGGCCGGTCCAGTCGTCGCGCCGGCCAAGTCTGAGCGTCGAGTAGACCCGCTTGGAGATGTCAAGGGCACGGCCGTTCACGACGGGCACGCCCGAGGAAGGCAACGGCAGGGCGGAGGCTTCCAGCCTGGTGCGGTCGTGATGCAGGATGCACACGTCCGCGTTGGCGCTATAGCCCGGCCCGATCTCGATCCGGAATCCTTGGGCCTCCCAAATCCTCGCAAGCGCCTTGAGGAGATAAGGGACCCTCATGCTGTGGCTGAGGTGGGAGATCGAGATCGTGCGTCGGCGGCTCACTGGCGTTCCAGGACAGGCTTGACAATGGGGTGGAAGCCTGGAAAGCAAGCTCCGTGCGCTGCACCAGGGCGACGCACTTGCTGGAGCACGAACGCTTCGCCGACGGTGGCACGAGACGGCCCTGAAGCACGGCCGATCGGCTGATTCAACCGCCCGCGCGTGCTTTGGGTCCGCGAGGGAAGCTCATGGGTTCATGAATCTTCCCTCCTTGCCCCGTCGCTCACCGGTTGCTGGAAAAACCTCGTTTCCCCGCCGCCTTCGAGCGCGGCCATCAGCGTGTCCCAGGCGAGCGTCGCGCAGTTGCGGCGGGCGGGAAATGCCCGCACCGTCGCGAGCACGGCGACTTCGCCGAGATCGGCCTCACCTTCCAGCGCATCCGCCACAGTCAGCAGATCGAGGAACGCGCGATACATTTCCCGCGCCCCGGACACGGTGCGGCCAATCACTGCCTCGGTCATGACCGAGGCCGACGCCATGGAGATGCCGCAGCAGGAACACTGAAAGCTCGCGTCGCGGATGACCTCCCCGTCCAGGCGCACGTAGACCGTCATCGTGTCCCCGCACAGCGCGTTCACGCCTTCCGCGCTGCGATCAGGGGCCTCCATCACCCGGTAGTTGCGGGCATTCCTGATGTGATCGAGGACGACGTCGTTGTACAGACTCGGGATCGAGGACATATCAGCGGTCGACAACGAAACGAACGGTACGTTGCAGCGAAAACCGCGATCGGATTCCCGTCGCTGTCCCCCGCGAAACCTGCCGCCGGATGTCAGCCCTGCAGCGGCAGCAGGCCGTGCTTGATGGTCTTTTCCTCGGGATCGTTCGACAGGGCGAAGCCCAGTTCCTGCACGAACTTGAGCATGCCCTCGTTCGTCGACAGGAAAATGCCGTTCATGTACTTGAGCCCGCGATCGCGCGCGGTCTCGATGAGGACACTCATGAGCTTGCGCCCGAGGCCGCGACGCTTCCATTCATCCGCCACGACCACGGCGAATTCACACGATTCGCGGTCGGCGTTGGACGAATAGCGCGACACGCCGATCTCGATCTCCTCGCCGTCCCGCTGCACGGTCGCGATGAACGCCATCTCCTGGTCGTAGTCGATCTGCGTGAGGCGCGCCAGCATGGTGGGGGAGAGCTCGCCCACGCTGCTCATGAACCGCAGATACTTGGTCTCCGCCGAGAGGTTGCGGACGAAATCGGCTTCGATTCCGGCATCTTCCGGGCGGATCGGGCGGATTTCGATCTGCGTGCCATCGGTCAGCGGCCACACGTGGATGAGCTGCGACGGGTACGGGTGGATGGCCATGTGATCGTACGGCCGCGCCGTGGGCGAGACGTTGCCCACGACGACCCGCGCATCGACCGCAATGGCGCCCTTCTCGTCGATGATCAGCGGGTTGATCTCCATCGACCTGATCCACGGCAGCTCGCACGCCATCTCGGACACGCGCAGCAGCACCAGTTCGAGCGCTTCCAGGTTCGCCGCTGGCGTCGAGCGAAATGCCGCGAGCAGCGATGCGACCGGCGAGGCGCGGATCATGTCGGCCGCCAGGTAGCTGTTGAGCGGCGGCAGGGCGACGGCCCGGTTTCTGCCTACGGCCACCCGTGTCCCGCCTTCCGACAAGGCGATCGCCGGGCCGAACACCGGATCCCGGCTCAGGCTGACAGCGAGTTCACGGCCGTTCGGCTTGACGATCATGGGCTCGATCGCGATGCCGTTGATGCGTGCATCGCGATGCGTGCGTCTCACGTCTTCCTGGATCTCCTGGAACGCATTGCGCACCGCCACCAGGCTGTTCAGATTGAGCCGCACGCCACCCGAGTCCGCCTTGTACGGGATGTCGGGCGAATCGACCTTCAAAGCGACCGGCAGGCCGACCTCCTCCGCGTACGCAATCGCCTCGTTGACGCTGCGCGTGACTGCGGTCGGCGCGATGGGGATGCGGAAGGACGCGAGCAGCGCCTTCGACTCCATTTCGTTCAGCGTCGAACGATGCTCGCTCAGCGCCGAATCGATGAGCAGCCGCGCGCTCTCCACCGACGGTGGCGCAAGATGCGAGAGCGAGGCCGGCGTCTGCATCAGCATCTGCAGGTTGCCGTAGTACGTGGAGAGCTGGGCCAGCAGCCGGACCGCCGGCTCGGGCGTGCGGAAGGTCTGGATGCCGGCTTCCTTGAACAGCCGGCGCGATTCGCGAACCAGATCCTCTCCCATCCAGCAGGTCAGGAGCGGCTTCTTCGCCTCCCGTGCCGTTGCGATGATGGTGCGAGCAACCTCGGTAGGGTCGCCCGCCGCGTGCGGGGTCAGGATGGCGAGCACGCTGTCGACGTTCTCATCCGCCGCGCAAGCCCGCAGCGCGGCATCGTAATGGATCGCCTTGGCGTCGCACTCCAGATCGATCGGGTTGCCGTGCGACCAGTTGGCCTGGAGCGACTTGTCGAGCCCGGCGATCGTTGCCGCGGCAAGCTGCGCCAGCGGGATATTCAGTTCAGCAGCGCGATCCGCCGCCATCACCCCGGGGCCGCCGCCATTGGTGATGACCGCCAGGCGGTTCCCGGTCGGGTGGAAGCGCGCGAACAGCGCGCTCGCCGCCGCGTACATATGTTCCAGGGTCTGCAGACGCACCACGCCGGCCCGGCGCAGCGCCGCGTCGAAAACGTCGTCGTCGCTGACCATGAGGCCGGTGTGCGAGCGGATCGCCTGTGCCGCGCCGGGATGGCGGCCGACCTTGATCAGCAACACGGGCTTGACGCGGGCCGCGGCGCGCAGAGCACTCATGAAGCGGCGCGCATCGTGAATGCCCTCGACGTAGAGGAAGATGGCTTCGGTGCGCCCGTCCTGCACCATGTAGTCGATCGCCTCGCCGATGTCGATGTCGGCCGCGTTGCCGACCGAGATCACGCCCGAGAAGCCGACGTTGTTGGACTTCGCCCAGTCGAGGAGCGACGCCACCAGCGCACCCGACTGCGATATCAGGCCGATGGAGCCGGGCAGTGCGCTGCCCAGGGCGTGAGTCGCGTTGAGCCCGATCGCCGGGCGGATCAAACCGATGCAGTTTGGACCCACGAGCCGCATGCGGTGGCGACGCGCGCTTTCCAGCACGCTGCGCTCCAACGCAGCCCCGCGGGTACCGGACTCCGCGAAACCGGCGGAGATGACGACCGCGTACCGCGCCCCCGCCCTGCCGCAGGTCTCGACGATGCCGGGCACCGCCGGCGCCGAGGTGGCAATGACGACCAGATCGAGCCGCTGCGGGATGTCCTCGACCGATGCGTATGCGGTCAGACCGTAGATCTTCTCGTGGTTAGGGTTGACCGCGAAGAGCTTGCCCTTGTAGCCGGCGCCGAGAACGTTGCGAATGATGACGTTCCCGACCGCGCCCTCGGTTTCGGATGCGCCGATGATGGCGACCGACTTCGGCTCGAAGAGCGAGGCGAGGTAATGTCGCTCGTGCATGCTCACGAGACTGGCACCCCGCGTGGCACTGCACGAGCGTTGACGAACATGCTCACCTCTGCCGTCCTGGCATACTCTTCACGGTGGCGCTTCAGAGCACCGGATACTTGGAGGGATCCGCTACTCGCTCCAGCGCCTGGTTGAGCTCCGGCAGGGTCACCTTGTCGTCGTACACGCCGGCGCTCACCTGGATGCCGGAAGCGAACGAGATGTCCGCCAAGTGGGCGTACGACACCTTCCGCGACAGATTGCCCGCACCGGGCTTGGGCCACACGTACTCTACCCATCCCCCGTGCGGTTGCTCACCCGCCTTGCACAGTTCCTTGAAGATGAACCTGCCGTTGTTGTCCTGGATCTGCAGGATCGATTTTCCGACCAGATCGGGGCGGAGCGGGTGCGCAACCATCTTGTCCAATCGGCAATCGTAGACAAAGACGTAGCTGTCCTTCCACACCCACTTGCCTTCGCTGTTGTTGAACTCGGCGTACCCGGACGCGCCCTTGTCGTGCAGAAACTTCACCGCTTCGCGCACCTTCGTCATGGCCTCCTCCGGCGTCGCGGACTCCGGACCGGCCGCGATGCCCGCGCCAGCGGCCCAAGCGGCAATCAGCACCGCAATCGAGATCACATTCCTTTTCGACTTGTTCATGAATCTGCCTCCTAGTGGCTGCCGGGGGTGCTGGCAGCCACGACGGTCGCCAGAGCGGGTTGATTGGCGATGGCAGGCGCGGTCCGACCGGTGAGCAGTGGCTTGCCAACCGGCAGCACATCACGGCCGAACACGTCGGCGAAAATCAGGTGCGCCATGATGTACCACGCCATCAGCGCCGTAACCATGAGCTCGTAGCCTGCGAGGATCGTGAGGTTCGGGTAACCGAAGTGGGCCAGATCGAGCATGATGAAACCCAACAGGAGAAAAGTGAACGTGAGCCCCAGCGCCAGGTTGATCCGCAGGGACCCGATCCACAGAATCGCCGTGAACGCCGTCCACGCCACGAGAAACCAGCCGACGTCCGTTTTGCTCGAGGTGTAGAGGTCGTAGTGATTGCCGATCAGCAACAACGCGAGGGATATCCAGAAACAACCGTAGGCCGTGAAAGCACAATAGCCGAAGTTGTTGCCCGTGCGCATCTCCTGGAGGCCGGCGATCATTTGAGCAAGCCCGCCGAAGATCAGTCCGAGCCAGATGACGGGACCGAGCCCCATCCAACCCACGTTGTGAAACTGCAGGATCATCGTCGTCAGGCCAAAGCCCGCCAAGCCGACGACCGCCGGATTACCGAGTTTCTGTGTTGTCACGCTGCTTCTCCCTGTTCATCAAAAGAAAAATTGCCGGACCGTGCGACATCGGCAGATGCGGCGCATCAGACAATCGCTCCACAACCGGCCGCTCCCCGACCGGTCGAGTGGATTCTACAGCAGGGCTCCCATCGGTTCGACTACATAGCAGGAAGTTGCTCACACGGGAATTCGAGCGCAAGACCCGGAGTGCGCCGGCCCCCATCGAAACCTAGACTTCGAGCACCGATCATCACTATCCTCGAAGGTACGGAAATGAACATGTCGACGAAGACGGAAATGCGGGCCGCAGCGACCGTGAGCGACCCGCGCTGGGCCGCCGTCCTGGGGCGCGATCCGAAGGCGGACGGCGCGTTCTTCTACTCGGTGAAGACGACCGGGGTATATTGCCGCCCTTCCTGCGGCGCGCGCACCCCCCGGCCGGAGAACGTCGCCTTCCACCTCAGCGCCGCGGACGCCGAGCGCGCGGGCTTCCGGCCCTGCAAGCGTTGCCGACCCGATCAGCTCTCGCTCGCCGGGCAGCAGTCGGCGAAGGTCGCGGCGCTCTGCCGGCTGATCGAGAACGCCGACCAGGTGCCGAGCCTCGCAGCGCTGGCGCAGCACGCCGGCATGAGTCCGTACCACCTGCATCGCGTCTTCAAGTCCGTGACGGGTCTCACGCCCAGGGCGTACGCGGCGGCGCGCCGCGTGCATCGCGTGCGCACCGCGCTGGCTCGCGGCAACACGATCACCGATGCGATCTACGATGCCGGTTACGGCTCCAACGGCCGCTTCTACGAGCAATCCAACCAAGTGCTAGGCATGACGCCGACGAGTTATCGAGCCGGCGGCGCAAACACGGCGATGCGCTTCGCGATCGGCGAATGCTCGCTGGGATCGATCCTCGTCGCCGCGACCGACCGTGGCGTCTGCGCCATTCTCCTGGGCGACGATCCGGATGCGCTCGCGCGCGACCTGCAGGACCGGTTCCCGCGCGCGAAACTCATCGGCGGCGACGCCGCGTTCGAAGCGCTCGTCGCGAAAGTTGTCGGGTTCGTGGAAGTGCCGCGGCTGGGCCTCGACCTGCCGCTCGACGTGCGCGGCACCGCGTTTCAGCAGCGCGTGTGGCAGACATTGCGCGCGATCCCGGCCGGCGCGACGGCAAGCTATGCGGAGATCGCCCGGCGTGTCGGCGCGCCGAAGTCGGTGCGCGCGGTGGCACAGGCGTGCGCCGCCAACATGCTGGCGGTCGCGATCCCCTGCCATCGCGTCGTGCGCACCGATGGCGGACTGTCCGGGTATCGCTGGGGCGTCGAGCGCAAGCGCGCGCTGATCGACCGCGAGGCGCAAGCATGAATGCGCGAGACCGAAACGCGGTCATCGCCTCTTCTACCAGCGATGTTGCGGAGCGTGTGTCATCCCGCCACTGGCCGCACGCTTCGCACGAGCTCGACGCCCGCGGCTGCGCGCCGATCGAGCACTTGCTCGTCCCGGCAGAGTGCGCGGCGCTGGCCGCGCTCTATTCGAACGAGGATATTTTCCGCAGCCGGATCGTGATGGAGCGGCACGGCTTCGGACGGGGCGAATGTCAGTCGCGTGCGCTGCACGCTCGGGTTCATTTTCCATGAAGCCGCGTGAGAGCGCGCCAGCAAACCTCGACCTCTTCGACCTGCCGAGCGAGATCGAGCCAAGGCAAGAATCGTTGGGTCCCGGGGCGGCGGTGTTGCGCGGCTTCGCAACGGCGGATGCGCCAGTGCTGCTCGTCGCGCTGCAGGACGTGATCGGGCTGGCCCCGTTTCGCCACATGGTCACGCCGGGTGGCTTTCGCATGTCGGTCGCGATGACGAACTGCGGCGCGTGGGGCTGGGTCACGGACCGGACGGGCTATCGCTACGATGCCGCCGACCCGGAAAGCGGTCGGCCGTGGCCGTGGATGCCAGCTGCATTTCAGCGGCTGGCGCACGACGCGGCGACACAGGCCGGTTTCCCAGACTTCGTGCCCGATGCCTGTCTGATCAACCGCTACGCACCGGGCACACGGCTGTCGCTGCACCAGGACAGGAACGAACGGGACTTCGGCGCGCCCATCGTCTCCGTGTCGCTCGGCATTCCTGCGATCTTCCTGTTCGGTGGCTCGAAGCGCTCGGACCGGGC
>JBDHRV010000073.1:0-17320 GCA_039807745.1 Burkholderiales bacterium | reverse complement strand
CAGCGCGCGCCGATGCGGTCGAAGAGGCGCTCGGTGCGTGCCGTGTAGCCGAACACGCGCAGCAGCAGCAGGGTGCGCGCGGGCAGCGGGCGGAGGCCGGCGCCCAGCCGCGCGAGCCACCAGTCATTGACGGGGCCGAACGCGAGCACGACGCCCGTGCACAACGCGAGGGCCGCAACCGGACGATCCCGCGCGATCGCGACCTCCATGCCGATCGCGGCGACGAGAAACAGCCACCAGGTGCGCGCCAGCAGTTGCGCATCGGAGAATCGCTTCGCCTCGTAGTCGCGTGCCAGCCGGCGCAGGCGCTCCCATGCGAGCCAGCCTGCGGGCAGCGCGATGAGCACGAACATGCCGCTCATGCCGAGCTTGAACACCAGCGGTGTTCCTGCTTCGGTGGCAGCGAGCGCCGCCGTCAGGCGCGAGCCCGCAAACGGCGCGAGGCCGAACACCAGCAGCGCGGCGAAGGCGATCGGCGCCACCCCGCGCAGGCGTGACGGCCAGGTGAGCAGCCAGAAGAGCGCCGGCATCCACAACTGGATCGCGGCCGTCTGCAAGAAGAATGGAACCAGCCCCAGGTGCTGCAGACCGATCGGTCTGCCCGCGAACGCGCGCTGTGCCAGTGCCGCACCGACCGCCAGCAGCGTCGACAGCGCAACGAGCAGCGCCAGTCCGGCCAGCGTGCGCAGCGGCGGCAAGGCCAGCGACACCGCGATCATCGGGACACAGGCGAAGCCGTAGCAGAGCGCCAGCATCAGTATGTACGCCGGCGAGAGCTCCCACCCGCTCAGATAGGCATAGCCGGCCGCGAGCGGCATGCCGCACGAGAGCGTCGTCAGCCAATAAGCCAGCGCGATGCGGCTGCGAAGCGACCGCTCGTGGCGCAGCAGCGTCGCCAGGTCTCGAGTCGAGGGCTCGCCGTCGGATCGGATCGACGCGGGCAACGGTACTGTCGTCGCATCGCCGCGCATCATGCCGTCGAGCACTGCCGTGCGATAGCGCCACAACACGAACAGCGACACGAGCGCGGTCAGGATCGCGCTGTTGACGAAGTGGTAGTTGAGCTCGGCACTGCCCATCGAATATCTCCGCGCCAGAGCCGATGATGATAGCCTAGCCATGGCGCTTCCAACGGGTCGTGGAGATGACTCTCGCTCGACAGGATCGGTCGGCCGGACTGCCCGGCACGTGGCGCGAGCGCTGGCGTTTCCTCGCTGCCACGCTGGCGGTGACGCTGCTCTACCTCGCGCTGCAGGAGGTCTGGTTGTGGGCTGCCCTGCAACTCGGTCGCAGCGGCTGGACCTACGACGACCCGGCCAAGACTTACGCGGCCGAGGCCGCGACCATCGCCGCGCAATCGAAGGCGCGCGAGGCGGCGCTCAGTCCGCAGCATCCGCACGCGGTACTCGAGCTCGGCGTGTGGTACGGCTATCTCAGCCAGTGGCTCGGCGGCTACGGCGCACAGCCCGAGGCGACGATGCGCGAGCTCGAGCGCCCGGTGAAACACGTCATCCAGCGCATGAACACACTCGCCGAAGCGATCGAGATCGGCCCCGTCGAGCGCCTGCTGGTACGTACCGCGGCAGACTTCGGGCAGCTCACCCAACGCCTCGAAGACGACGCGGGCGGCGTGGCAAGCCGGGTCGAGCAGGCGACCTCGCCGCGCCTGCGCCACCTCTTCATGCTCGGCGTGCACGTGGGAACCGAGCTGGCCGCGCTCGAATCGGCGACCGACGTCTTGCCGATTCCCGCCTCGAAACTCATCGGCAAACACGGCATGCTGGCAGGCGTGCCGGAACCGGTATGGCGGCCGATCGCGCGGCTGCCGGAGGGCGAGAGAACCGCTGCACTTGCCCGCTGCCGTGAGGCGATCGGCGCGCTGGAGAAGTCGGTTGCCGGCGCCACCACGAGCCCCACGTCATGACGCCGGGGCAAGGGCTGAAGGAGCACGTTCATTCGAAGGTCGTAGTCCGCGTGACCGAAGCGAAGGGGCCCGAAATCGACTATAAAGAATAGGCAGCCGACGGCGCGTGGGCCGCTGGAGCATCCCGAGGAGGAGCCCAGATGAACATCAACGTGATTCGCAAGGCGTACACGCCGAAGAGCACGATCGGCGAGCTGTACGTGGATGGCAAGTTCGAGTGCTATACGCTCGAGGATCGCATCCGCGCCTTGAAGGTGCCGGGCACGACCGCGATTCCCTCCGGGCATTACGAAGTGGTGGTCACTTGGTCGAACCGCTTCAAGAGACCACTCCCCCTCCTCATGAACGTCCCGAACTACGAGGGCGTGCGCATCCACACCGGCAACACGGATGCAGACACCGAGGGTTGCCTCCTCGTCGGCAAGACGAAACAACGCGATGCCGTCGGCGCGAGCAAAGTGGCGTTCGGCGAGCTGCTGCCGAAGATCGAGGAGGCCCTGAAGCGCGAGAAAGTGTTCATGGACATCGTGCAGGAGAACGCACCGTCCGAACTGCTCGCCCAGGCAACAGCGGCGATGACCCGCGCTCCGCGTGGCCTCGCGCCGCGCGCGGCGAGTCCCGCCGAAGCGAAACCGGCATTTTCCGAGAAAGCCCTGGACCTCATCATCGGCTTCGAAGGCCTCAACCAGCCCGGCAAGTGGCCGGGCTCCGCCTCGGGCATCACGGTCGGCTACGGCTACGATCTTGGCTACGTAACGGCGGAGAAGTTCGAGTCCGACTGGACAGGATGCTTCACGCCCGAGCAGTTCGCCCGGCTCCGTGAAGCGATAGGAAGAAAGGGAACGGACGCGGAAGCCCTCGCCAAGCGCCTCGCGGACATCAAGTGCAAGCCGGCCGATTCGCGTCGCGTCCTGCTCGAATGCTCGATTCCCGAATACGTCGGGAAGACGCGGCAGGCATTCCCCGGTTTCGACGAGCTGCCGCTCGACGCGCAGGGGGCGCTGGTGTCGCTCGTTTACAACCGCGGTGCCGGCATGAAGGACAGCGCGGGCTCGGATAACCGCCTGGAGATGCGCGTGATCCGCGAGCTCGTGCCCTCGGGCAACCTCGCCGGCATCGCCGCCCAGCTACGCGCGATGAAGCGGCTCTGGATGGGCAAGAACATGGCGGGCCTGCTGCGCCGCCGTGACGCGGAAGCCGCGCTGGTCGAGTCGAGCATGGCGCCGGCGATGGCGCGTGCGATGGCTCGATCGTTCGGGGTCGCAGTGCCGGGCGCTCGCCGCGCCGCCGCCAAGAAAGCCACCACTGCCAAGGCGCCGAAGAAGAAGGCGACGGCCAAGCGGATTGCCAAGGCGAAGCCTGCACCGCGAAAACCCGCGCGGAAGAAATCAGCGCCGAAGCCTGCGACGAGGAAGTCCGGAGCATCGGCGGCGATGCGGGGGCATTGACGCTGCCGTTCGGGACGACCGGCGTGCCGTCGATCGAGGCCGCCGGGCCCCTGCAACGCCCGATTAATCGCCGCGCGCGGTGCACTTGAACAGGATCAACCGCGGAACTACCATTGGCTGGCGGCAATCGAGGAGGGAACTCGCATGAGCCACCATCACGACGACTTCGTATCTTTGCGGCCAGCCCCGTGTCAGACCGAGAGTGATTTGCCCGTTTCCGATTCGCGCCGCGGTTTCATCCGTAGCAGTTCCTTGTTCGCAATCAGCGCGGCGATCGGCGCGCAGATCCCCTTCGGCCGCTTCTTGCCGGATGGCCTGATTCCGGTCGCGCTGGCGCAAGGTGCCGAGGAACTCCAGCGCTACGGCAAGAATCCCGCGCTCATCATTCTCGGGGACAAGCCATTCGTCGCCGAGACACCGGCGCATCTGCTCGATGACGATGTGACGCCGGTGGAGGTCATGTTCATCCGTAACAACGGTCTGCCGCCGACACAGGTCGACCCGGCGGCATGGACGCTGACCGTCGACGGCGAGTCGGTCCAGAAGCCGGTCCGGTTCACGCTGACGGAATTGCGGCAGAAGTTCAAGCCGGTGACCCTGCAGCTGGCGCTCGAATGCGGCGGTAACGGCCGCGCCGACTTCTTCCCGCCGGGCAAGGGGAATCAGTGGACGACCGGCGGTGTAGGCTTCCCGGAATGGACCGGTGTGCGACTCGCCGACGTCCTCAAGGCAGTCGGCGTCAAGGATGATGCGGTCTATATCGGCTACCACGGTGCCGATGTCCACATCAGCGGGGATCCCACCAAACCGGTCATCTCCCGCGGCGTGCCGATCGCCACGGCCATGGACGAGGAATCGCTGCTTGCCTGGGCCATGAACGGCAGGGATATTCCGCCGGTGCATGGTTATCCGCTGCGGCTGGTGGTGCCGGGTACGCCCGGCTCGACGTCCGGAAAATGGCTGATCCGGATCGCGGTCCGCAACAAGGTGCATGATGGCGCCAAGATGGAAGGCCACGACTATCGCCTGCCCTGCGAGCCGGTCGCACCAGGCCAGACTTCCGACAACTACTGCATCCTGGAGCGGATGCCGGTCAAGTCGCTCATCACCTTTCCGCAATCGGGAATCAGGCACGAACTTTCCAAGCCGTTGCCGGTGCGCGGACACGCATGGACCGGCAGCGAGCGCGTGGCGCGCGTCGACGTCTCGATCGACTTCGGTCAGACCTGGATGACCACCGAGCTCAAGGCCCCTAAGAATCGCCGCGGGCCACAGCGGTTCAGCACCGCGATCACGCTTCCGCGGAAGGGCTACTACGAGGTCTGGGCGCGTGCCACCGACGAGAAGGGAACCGCACAACCGATGGTGAGTCCGGGTTGGAACACCGGGGGCTACGGCAACAACGCCACGCATCGCGTCGCGGTGCGCATTGTCTGAGGAACTCGGCCATGCGTGCGCGCCATCCCGCAGTCATTGCCGCATTACTCCTGCTGAGCACTGCGGCGGCCGCGCAGGAGAAGAAGATCGACCCCGAGACGGGGTTGGTCATCGACGAAGTCGGCTACGTCTACGTCAGGGGTCAATGCACGGTGTGTCATACGGCCAAGCTCATCACCCAGAGCGCCAAGACGCGCGAGGGGTGGGAGGAGACGATCCGCTGGATGCAACGCACCCAAGGACTGTGGGATCTGGGTCCGACCGAAGGCGACATCCTCGCCTATCTGGAGAAGCATTACGGCCTGTCGAAAACCACCGCCCTGCGCCGCCAGCCGCTGCCTGCACATCTGATGCCGAAGTAGCGGCGTGCCGGGGGTGCGCACCGTGGCAAGCGGGGTCGGTGGCTCGCCTGCAGCAGACGGGACTGATGACCGATAGCAACACGCCCTAGCTTCGCTTCTCCAGCTCGATCAGTTGCCGATAGGCATGACCGTCCGGAATCGCCTTCTCGGCTTTATCCGCCGCAGCCGGCAACGTCGCGGCACCGCGTAAGCTCGTGTCGCCCAGGGTCGCGGCGACGATCTCGTCCGCCTGCAGGTTCGCCTGCTTCTGCCTGTCGAAGGGGAGCTTGCCGATGACGATCTGCCAGTTCTTCAGGATGCGCCACGACTGGTAGTACCAGTAATAACGTGCCGCCGGCGGTGTCGCCTCGGTCATCTTCCCGCTGGCCTCCGCGAGCGCGCGCAGGGCGTTGCGAAACTTCTCCTTGTAGTCGTTGTAGTGGGCGGCGACATCCTGCGGGCCGAGCGCCTGCAGTCGCTGGCGCAGCCGCGCGTCTTCGACCAGCCCGGGGATCATGGTGAGAATGACGCTGTCGCGCGAAGCGTCGAACTTCGGATCCTTCTGCGCGACGCGCGCGATCGCGTTCAATCCTTCGTCCGCGCTCTGCAGCGCGTTCGAGAACTGGCCGGCGCGCCACTCGGAGACCGCGCGCAGTGTCCACGCGTTGGGCTGGAGCTTGTCATCCAGCTTGGCGATGTAGGCCGGGGTGAGCTCGGCGGCCACCCCCTCGTAGCGCTTCGTGGTGTCGGTGAACGGCTGACTCGACTGCTCGTTGTCCGCGCGCACGGCCTGCTCGAACTGGCTCTGCACGTCGCGATACTGGATCGTGGTGCAGCCGGCCAGGGCGGCAAGCGCAAACGCGAGGAGGAACCGGGCGAAGATGGAACGGCGGAGGATCGGCATTTCTGGGACCTCGATTGGATGGGAACCGCTGTCAGGCGGCGCGGAGAATGAGAAGCGCCGCCGCCTTGACGGCCTCGGCATCGTCGAGGTCGAGCTCCTCCCAGAGTGCCCTCACCAGCAGGCCCGCCACCAGGGGTGGCAGGTTCGCGCCGTCGATGCGGTGGGACAGCGTCTTCTGCGCCAACTCCAATGCGACGGCGATGCTCTCGGCCACGAGCTTCGGCTCGTCGCCCAGCAGCTTCTCGAGGTTGGCAGACGCCAGGGGCAGCACGCGCTCGATGATCTCGCCGAACACCTCGCGGTTGATCAGGTGGCGCGGATCCTCGGTGGCCCCGACCGTCGAGACCACCTGCTGCAGGATGCCGAAGAGAAGATTGGTGGTGGGATTCGCCGAGTGCGTATCGACCAGTACGTCGGCATTGTTGACCGTCACCCGCAAGCCGGTGCGAACCAGTCGCAGGAAACCCTCGCCGTTCGTGAGCAGCGTCGGCTCGTCGCCCAGCGCCCTCGCCACCGAGGCGATGACCTGCGCCAGCACGGCCTTGCGGGGATCGCTGCCGCCGCCCGCGAGCAGTTGCTCGGGATGACGCGCCACCTCTTCGAGCACCAGCTTCGAGAGATCCACCACCTGCCGGTGCGACAGCAGATCCTGGATGCTTCCGCCGCCCGCCAGCTTGGTCGACAAACTCCCCGCCATCGCCGCCAGGGCCTGGGCCAGCAGTTGTTGCTGCGGGTGTTTCGGATCGACGATGGTCTCGATGTTCTCCCGCGTGACCTCCAGCGCCTCCCTCAGGACCGCGCCGGCGGTGGCCTTCGAGAACGTCCTGCCCCACTGCTGGTCGGCCAGGACGGTGGTCGTCCGGGCGACGAGCTCCTGCAGGACCTTCTTGTCGGTCAACAGACCGGCGTTCTCCGCGGTCGCACGCAGCGCGCTCTTGAAGATCGCTTCCAGCGAATCGTTCGTGAAGAGATCTTCCTGGCCTCTCACCCCGTCGAACACCTGGGTCAGCGTGTCCTTGATGAGCGCTGCGCTTTCGTCGTTCGGCACGAACAGGTCGACGTTGCCGGCGAATGCCGCCGCGCTGCCGCGCAGGAGGCTGCTGCCGATGCGGCGGAAGAGCTGCTGGCGGCCGACCTCGTCCTGATTCGCGACCGCGTTCCGAACGTCGTCGGCCACCGCGCCGGTCACGCCGCTCAACATCACCCTCAGGCGCTGGTCGTCGCTCACCAATGCCGCATTCTCGGGCACCGCGTGCAGCGCTGCCCCCAGCAGGTCGGCGAGCACCTGCCGCGCGGAACCTTCGGCGAAATCTGCTTCCGTGAGCCCGGCCACGAACGACGCCAGGATCTTCCGCGCATCGGAGTCGCGTCCCATCGCTTCCGGGTGGGTCGCGAAGTAGTCGACACCGATCTCCACGACGGTGCCGAAAATGCGCCGGGCCGGCGATTTGGCCTGGAACTGCTGGTCGAACTGGTCGAGCACGGAGAGACCGCGGATCAGCTCGAGACGGCGCGCGGCGGGATCCGGCGAGCAGACCGAGATGCCGGTCTCCGCGCCGAGCATTGCCCGGTAGAAGGTGAGCTTCCTGGCATTGTCGTCTCGGATCTCGAAGCACGGGCCGCCGGGCTCACAGAGCTCCGCGTGCTCGACGGCGAAGAAGCGCATGGCGTCCGCCTCTTCCACGCTGCCGCACAGCTCACCGAGCGGCATGAGCAGCGGACGCTGGGCCGTTTCGTCCACCAGCACCTCGTTCACCTTGCGTCCGAGCTTGACGCCGGCTTCGATGGCAAAGAGCACCAGTTCGGGATTCATGGCAGGCGATGGTGGTTCGAGAGATCGCACTTCGACATCGTTTGGTCCTCCGCGATGAGCCGAGCATGTCTTCACCTTAGACCAAGCGAAGCCATACTGCCAAAGTTCCCGGGCCTCGCCATGCGTTCCTACGATGTCCCGCAGCCGCTCGCGGCGCAATCGTCCGAACGGACTATCCGGAGGTCCTGAGCCCGCCGACGCAGAAGACATGTTCGAACCCGTGCATTCGGGTTGGCAACCATACGACTTTTGGCCTAGTGTGAAATGAGCGCGATGCTGATAAAAGAAACGGCGGCGTTCGCTTTCGTTGCCGCCGTCGAAGCTTCCCGACCAGGAGGGGGACCGCCATGGCAAGCAAGGCGCTTTGCATCGGCATCAACCAGTACCCCGCCGGCCGGGACGATCTCAAGGGCTGCGTCAACGACGCGAGAGCGTGGGCGGGGCTCCTGGTCGAGCATTACGGATTCCCGCCAGCGGACGTGAAGGTCCTGCTCGACGCCGAGGCCACCAAGGCGAAGATCGTGGCGGGGCTCAAGGCGCTGCTCGCGCGTGCGAAGGCCGGTGACCGGCTCGTCTTCACCAACGCGTCGCACGGCACCTACGTGGCCGACGACACCGGGGACGAGGAATACGACGAAGCCATCTGCCCCTACGACTGCGACAAGCATCTGCTCATCGACGACGAGTTGCGCGAACTGTTCGCGGGACTGCCAACCGGGGTCAGCCTGTCGGTGATCTCCGACTCCTGCCATTCCGGCACCCTCACGCGGGCGGCGCTCGCCGACGCGGCACCGGGCATGTCGTTCGCGGACGATCGGCGCGTCCGGTTTCTCAACCCTGCGCACCTCGGCCGGCGCGCGCTCAAGGACCCTGGCAAGGCCAAGGCACGCGACCGACAGCGCTACCCTCAGGCGCAGATGAAGGAGATCCTGCTCTCCGGCTGCGACCCGACCGAGTACTCGTATGACGCGCTGATCGACGGGGCGTACCACGGCGCGCTCACCGCGATGGCGCTCACCGCGATCCGCCAGGCAGGTTACGAGATCACCTGGCAGCAGCTGCACGCGCGCGTCTGCAGCCTGCTCGACGCGGGCGATTTTCCGCAGCACCCGCAGCTCGAAGGCAGCAGCGCCAACAAGAAGAAGCGCATCTTCAGTTGACAACACCGACACAGCACACAACCGAGGGGACTCAGATGGCGCAGGAAACCAAGCTGAAAGGGTACAAGGTCCCGCACGAGTCGGGCTCCGCACTGCCGTCCACGCTCGCGACCGTGAGGGCCGAGTTCCGGCCCGGGAGCTTCCGCTCGGGCACCGAGCAGGAGGCCGAGGTCGCGGTTCGCGACGACGAGCTCGTCGAGGTCGAGTTCGAGGACGGGCTGCGCATCTGGCTCACCGCGGCCGAGTACCGCGAGAAGCTCGAGCAGACGAAAAAGCGCGCACCGGGCGCGAGCGGCGCCCTCGAGATTCCGGACACGCTCCCGTTCGGCGGTGACGAGGCCCAGGAGCGCGGCATCGCCGGCTGGGTGATGAAGTCGCTCAAGGTCGTCGGCGTCGATGTCGCCGGCAAGACCGCCGTCGAGCTCGCGCGGCGCTTCGAGGACAAGACAGACGGACGCAAGCGCCCGGGGCCGGGTGTCTACCGCTGCCGCATGGTCAGCGGCGACTTCGCGCTGGACGATCTCGCGGCCGCCGGCAAGCTCGGGAAACGCATCCTGCTCTTCCTGCACGGCACCGCGTCGAGCACCTGGGGCAGCTTCGGCGAGCTGTGGTCGCCCGCCCGCTCCGGCACGCTCGCGCGGCTGAAGCGGCTGTATGCAGACAACGTCATCGCGCTCGAGCACCGCTCGATGACGGTGAGCCCGATCGTGAACGCGCTCGAAATCGCCGCAAGGCTCGATGCGCTGCTGGTCGACGGCGCCGAGGTCGATCTCGTCAGCCACTCGCGCGGCGGGCTCGTCGGCGAGCTCCTCTGCCGCATGAACATCGCCGACGGTTCGGATCCGTACGAGGCGCTCGACCTCAAGCTCGTCACCGACACCGCGTGGCTCGCCGAAGATCCCGACCTGTCGCAGGCGGCGATCGAGGAAGCACGGCAGGCGCTCGCAGCCGATGGCGAACAGCTCAAGGCCCTCGCCGCCACGCTTGGCAAGCTCGCCGCGCGCAAGGTGAAGATCCGCCGGTTCGTGCGCGTGGCCTGCCCTGCGCTCGGCACGAGCCTCGTGTCGCGCCGGCTCGACCGCTGGGTGCAGATTCTCGCCAACGTCGGGCGCTTCGCTGCGGCGGCATCCCCCCTCGGAGAGCTGGTCGATTCGCTGGGCGATTTCATCACGGCCGTGCTCGATGAACGCACGGCACCGTCCAAGCTGCCGGGCATCGCCGCGATGCTGCCGGAATCGGGGCTCGTCCGGATGGTGAACAACCCGCGCCGGACCGTCGCCTCCGAGCTCGCGGTCATCGCCGGTGACAGCGAGCCCGAGGGCATCTGGAAGCGGCTGCTCATGCTGCTTGCCGATCGCTTCTATGCCGGCGAGCACGACCTCGTCGTCAACACCGGTTCGATGTATGGCGGGGCGCGGCGCGAGACCGGACGCTCCGCGCTGTGTTTCCAGCAGGGCGCGGCGGTCAGCCACTTCAACTATTTCACGAATGCCGAGAGCGCCGATGCGATCCCCGCCGCGCTGGAAGACGCCGACTTCGCGACGCTCGCCACGCGCGCCACCGGCTTCGAGCCGCTGCGACCGCCCGAGAAGCCGATCGCGCGCGAGCTCTCCCGCGGCCCCGCCGGACCGCGGCCGGTGGTCTTCGTGCTGCCCGGCATCATGGGCAGCGAGCTCGAGGTGAACGGCAACCGCATCTGGGTCGACTTCGCGGATCTCTTCGCGGGAGGGCTCGCCCAGCTCCACATCGGCGCCACCGGCGTGACCCCGCTGCGGCCCTACCCCGGCTACTACGTCGATCTCATCGAGTTCCTCGCGGACACGCACAAGGTGATCGCTTTCCCGTTCGACTGGCGGCTGCGTCCCGAGCAGGAAGCCGATCGCTTCGCCCAGGATCTGAGCCGCACGGTCGCGGAAGCGAAGGCAACCGGGCAGCCGGTGCGCATCGTCGCCCACTCGATGGGCGGTCTCATCGCGCGGACGATGATCGCGCGTCACCCCGAGGTCTGGCGCGAGATGACGAACGTGCCGGGGGCGCGGCTGGTCATGCTCGGCACGCCCAACGGCGGCTCGTACTCGATCAACGAGCTCGTCGTCGGCCAGGCGGGAACGCTCGCGAAGCTCGCGCTGCTGGATGTCACGCATTCCCACGCCGAGCTCCTCGCCTTCATCACGCGCTTCCCCGGCGTCCTCGCGATGCTGCCGAAGCCCAGCGCGGAGGATTACTTCGCCGCGGAAACCTGGCAGCAGTATGCCGGCCTGGGCAAGGTCGACTGGGTGCTGCCCGACCCCGCCGATCTCGACCGAGCGCGCGAATTCCGCGCGCTGCTCGACGCGAGCCCGGTCGACCCCGAGCGGATGATCTACGTCGCCGGCCAGGCACGCGCGACCCTGGTCGGCATGTTCCGGGAGGACGGCAGGATCCGCTTCAAGGCGACCACGCGCGGCGACGGGCAGGTGCTCTGGGACACCGGCATACCCTCGCAGCTTCGCGCGTGGTATGCGCCGAACGTCGTCCACGGCGACCTGTCGGCGGCGACCGAGATCTTCCCGGCGATCCTCGATCTGCTGCAGCGGGGCACCACCTCGCGCCTGTCGCAGGATGAGCCGGTCAGCCGCGAAGCGGCGCGCGAGTTCGTCGTCGAGCCCGAGATCCAGGAGAGCCTGCCCGACGAACGCGCGCTGGTCGCCGCAGTGCTCGGCGCGGCGCCGTCCCGCCCGCGCAAACGCGCGCGTCGTGCGCAGCGGCTCGACATCAGGGTCGTCCACGGCCACTTGCGCTTCGCCGACTACCCCGTGCTCGTCGGCCACTACAAGGGCGACACGATCGTCAGCGCGGAATCGGATCTCGACGAGGATCTGAATGGCCGGTTGCGCGGCCGCCACCGGCTCGGCCTCTATCCCGGCGATATCGGCACGCACGAGGTCGCATTGAAACGGCGGCGCGAGGACCCGGACACCTTCACCGGCGCCATCGTCGTCGGGCTCGGCATGGTGGGCGAACTCGGCGTCGGCAAGCTCGTCGAGACCGTCGCGCAGGGCGTGCTCGCCTATGCCGTCAGGGTGGCCGAGCGCGAGGAGGATCGCCTGCGCGAGACCCCGGGGAAACAGGTCGAGGCGATGGTCAGGGAGATCGGGCTCTCGTCGCTGCTCGTCGGCACCAACGCGGGGGGCGTGAACGTCCAGGACTCGCTCATCGCCGTGCTCGAAGGCATCGAGCACGCAAACGAGGCGCTCGCCGCGGCCCGGCGGCCGGTGCGCATCGCCACCGTCCAGTTCACGGAGATCTTTCTGAGCCGTGCGCTGGAAGCCATCGAGGAGCTCGGCATACTCGCCGGGCGTTCGCGACTGCAGGGCGCGATCAAGGTGGCGAAGACGATCGAGACGCGGCGCGGCGCACGCCGCCAGGTCGCGTTCAAGGAGCCGGAGGGCTGGTGGGACCGTCTGCAGATCAAGGGCAAGCCGGACGCGGGGCGGCCCGACGACGGCAGCCTGCGCTTCATCGCGCTCACCCAGCGCGCGCGTGCCGAGACACGCGTGGTGGCGACACAGCGCAGACTCGTCGATCAGTTCGTCCGCAACACGATCCGCAACACGCGGCACGACCGCGAGCTGACGCGGACCCTCTTCGAGCTCCTGCTGCCGAACGCGCTGAAGGAACAGGCGCCCGACCGCAGAAGCCTCGTCATCGTGCTCGACAACGCCTCGGCGCGCTATCCGTGGGAGCTGCTCGAGAATGCCTACGAGCCCAACGGGCAGCCGGTCGCGCTGAGCCGCGGGTTGCTGCGGCTGCTGGAGACCAACGTCTTCCGGGAAGCCCCGGTGCGCAGCCTCGGCAATGCCGCGCTGGTGGTCGGCGATCCGATCCTGCCGGAGGGCGGTCCGCTCAAGCGCCTGCCGGGGGCGCGGGACGAGGCAACGGCGGTGGCCGCCCGGATCGAGCGCTCGCGCCGCTTCGAAGTCACCCGCTGCATCGAGGCATCGGCGAAGGAGATCGTGCAGGCGTTCTTCGCACGCCCGTATCGCATGGTCCACCTGGCCGGTCACGGCGTCTACGAATGGCAGGAACCGGCGCTGCCGGCGGACGGCGGGACCGGGCCGACGGCCGCGCCCGCCTCCCAGAAGGTCACCGGCATGGTCATCGGCGACGGCATCTACCTCACGCCCGGGGAAGTGAAGCAGATGCGGCGCGTGCCCGAGCTCGTCTTCATCAACTGCTGCCACCTCGGCTATACCGAGGACCGTGAACGGCGCGCGGAAGAAGAACAGAAAGCGGGTGCCGCGCCGCGGCTCTCACCGCTTGCCGACTACCACCTCTTCGCCGCGAACGTCGCGAGCGAGTTCATCCGCATGGGCGTGAGAGCGGTGATCGCCGCCGGCTGGGCGGTCGACGACGCCGCCGGCAAGACCTTCGCCGAGGCCTTCTACGAAGCGATGCTCGACGGGGGAACGTTCGGCCGGGCGGTTCAGACCGCGCGCACCAGGACGTTCGACAGACACCCGTATGCGAACACGTGGGGCGCCTATCAGTGCTATGGCGATCCGGATTTCTTCATCGTCGAGCGCGGCGCGGGTGACGACGAACACCCCACCGAATACGCGTCGGTCGAGGGCATGATCAACCGCATGGAGAACCTCGAGGCGGAGTGCGAAACGCGCGGTGGCAAGCCCATCGGTGCCCAGATCAAGGAGCTCGAAGCGCTGCAGAAGGCATTGGAGGCATCGGGCTGGAACGATAACGGGCGCGCCTGGGCCGCGCTCGGACGCGCCTGGAACCGCGCGTTCCAGTTCGATGCCGCCATCGGCTGTTTCTACCGTGCGATCGGCTGCGAGGACGGCGGGTTCACGGCACGCGATGTCGAACAGCTTTCCAACTGCGAGTCGCGCGCGGCGGTGGCGCAGTGGAAGGGCGGCGGCGGCGGGGATCCCGTCGTTGCCGTGCGCAGAAGGATCGACGTGGCCATCGAGCGCATCGAGGCGTTGATCAAGCTGCCGATCGACCTCAAGCAGGACGACACACCGGCCGGACAGCCGGAGACGCGCGAGCGCTGCTCGCTGCTCGGCAGCGCCTACAAGCGCAAGGCGTGGATCGCCGCGCCGGCGGCGCGCGCCGAACCGCTCGAAAAGATGCGTCACTGGTACCGCACGGCCGCCGACCGCGGGCTTGCATCCGGTGGCGTCCTCGCCTATCCGACCCTCAACTGGGTCGCCGCCCTCATGGTGCTCGGCTGGCATGGAACGGCCATCCCGCCCGCGGACCGGAAGCGGGCCGAAGCGGAAATGGCCGAGCTTCGCCCCAGCCTCGAACGCAGGGTGCAGGTGCGTGCGGACATGTGGGATCTCGCCTCGCTCGCCGATCTCGATCTGACCGCCGCACTCTGGTCCGGCGACCTGTCGTCCCGCATCGACAAGTTGCTCGGCGACTACGACGACGTGCGCCGACTCGCGAGCCTGCGCGAGTTCGAGTCGGTGCGCGAGCATCTCGACTTCCTGCTCGACATGGCGCGCGATCGGAATGCGGCAGCCGCGGCGGCCCTGGAGCGGTTGACACGCGGACTGGGCGGGCCGCTGCCGCCGTCTCCGCCTGCCCCGGTCGATGAGAGCGGCAACGGAGGTGAGCCGGAGGAGCCCCGCTCGCGCGAGGCTGGCGGCGCGGCCGGCGGTACGTCTGCCCGCGCCGCGACCCGGAACAGGCAGGCGCCGAAGAAGAAATGACTCGCGGCGGTTCTGACCGAGGGGAGGTCTCATGGACTCACAGCTTCGCCCAGTGCGCACCAGCGCAAACCAAGAGGCAGCCGTCGTCTTCGTGCACGGCTTCGGCGGAGACATCACCGACACGTGGCAGGACTTCCCCCGGCTGCTGGCGGACGAGCACAAGCTTGCCGATTGGGATCTCTTCACCCTGGGCTACGACACGCGCCTGCGGGTCGATATCCTCAAGCTCTGGAGCGCGGACCCGGATCTGAACAAGGTCGCGCTCAAGCTGCGGACGGACGCCGGCACGGGTGCGCTGAAGGGCTACCAGAGCCTGTGTCTGATCGCCCACAGCATGGGCGGCCTCGCGGTCCAGCGCGCGCTGCTGGATGACGGGAGCCTGCGCGACAGGACGAGCCACGTGTTTCTCTTCGGCACGCCGAGCGGCGGTCTCAAGAAGGCGTCGCTGGTTCGCATGCTCAAGCCGCAGTTGCGCGGCATGGCTCAGGACGGCGCCTTCATCCGCACGCTGCGCGCCGACTGGGACGCGCAGTTCAGCCTGAAGAACGGCAAGCGCCTGCCATTCCGGTTCTTCGCAGTCGGCGGCGAGCGCGACGAGTTCGTGCCCGCCGAGTCCTCCCTGGAGCCCTTTCCCGACGATGCCTACCCCGCGTGCCAGTATGTCGTACCCGGAAATCACCTGCAGATCGTCAAGCCGGAATCCGGCGACAGCGCCAGCGCGCGCCTGGTCGTGAACGGACTGGTGGGAGCCGCCGCTCCGGGCGGACCCTGGAACGCGGCCCGAGTCGCGCTGGAGTCACGGGACTTCCAGCGCGCGGTCGACCTGCTCGAACCCGAGAGAGACCGTCTCGACCAGGACGGGCTCGTCCGGCTGGCGTTGGCGCTGGAAGGCGTCGGCCGCACTGCGGACGCGATCGACCTTCTCACGGGCCGCGGGCCGCTCGGCACCGACGCCATGGGCGTTCTGGCCGGCCGGCTGAAACGGCGCTGGCTGCTCACGCAAAGGGAGGACGACGCGCAACGCGCCCAGGCCCTCTATGCCGATGCGCTCGCCACGGCGCGCGAAGCTGGCAACGCCGCGCAGTGTTACTACCACGCGATCAACCTCGCGTTCTTCGATCTCGCCTGCCACAAGGACACGCGGCGGGCGCGCGAGCGCGCCAGGGAGGTGCTGGAGTTCTGCCGGCAGGCCGAGCCGGACGAGCTGGCGCCGGACCGGAAATGGCGTCTCGCCACGGAGGGCGAGGCGTTGCTCGTGCTGGGCATGGCAGAGCAGGCCTACGCGCGCTACGGCCGGGCCGCGGATCCCGTGCTCGAGGCAGCCCCGCGGGAGCTCGAATCGATGTACCGGCAGGCGATCTACCTGAGCCGGCTGATCGGCGACCAGTCGATGCGCCGGGAACTGACCCGCATCTTCCGCCAAGGAGAAGAGTGATGCTGCCGCTTTGTTTCGTGCTCATGCCGTTCGGTAAGAAGACCATCGCCTCCGGGGCGACCGTGGACTTCGACGCGGTCTACCAGGATCTCATCGCGCCTGCCATCAGCGCGGCCGGAATGGAACCGCTGCGCGCCGACGAGGAAGTATCCGGTGGCGTCATCCACAAGCCGATGTTCGAGCGGCTGATCCTGTGCGACTTCGCCGTGGCCGATCTGACGGGCGCCAACGCGAACGTCTTCTACGAGCTCGGACTGCGCCACGGCATCCGGCCGGCGGCGACGGTGCTGCTCTTCGCGGGCAGCGAGCGCATGGCGTTCGACGTCGCGCCGTTGCGCGCGATGCCTTATCAGCTTGGACCGGACGGCAAGCCCGCAGGCGTGGAAGCCGCGCGTGAAGGGCTGCGCAAGCTGCTCGTGGTCGCGAAGAGCCAGCAAGGGGATCCCGGCACCGACAGCCCGGTGTTTCAACTGGTGGACGGCTACAGCGCGCCCGACATCGCGCGGCTCAAGACCGACGTCTTTCGCGAGCGTGCACAGTACGCTGTGGCAGCTCGCAATCGCCTCGCCGCTGCCCGCCGCGCCGGCAAGGACGCGCTGAAGCAGGCGGCCGGCACGCTGGGCGACGTGAAGGAGCTCGAAGCCGGCGTCGTGATCGATCTCTTCCTTTCCTATCGCGCGGTGAGCGACTGGCAGGCCATGGTCGACCTGGTCACAGGGATGCCGGCACCCGTTGCCCGCAGCGTGATGGTGCGCGAACAGCTCGGGTTCGCGCTCAACCGTCTCAAGCGTCGCGACGAAGCGGAACAGGTGCTGCGCGAGCTGATCCAGGAGCGGGGACCGAGCAGCGAGACCAACGGACTCCTCGGCCGCGTGTACAAGGATCGCTGGGACGAAGCGCGCAACGCCGGCGATACGTTCGGCGCGGCGGGCTGGCTCACCAAGGCGATCGACACCTATCTCCAGGGATTCGAAGCCGACTGGCGCGACGCCTATCCCGGCATCAACGCCGTCACGCTGATGGAACTGAAGAGCCCGCCCGACCCGCGCCGGCTGGAGCTGCTGCCGGTGGTGACTTACGCCGTCAAGCGGCGCATCGCCAAGGGCACGCCGGATTACTGGGACCACGCCACGCTGATCGAGCT
>JBDHRV010000251.1:0-2702 GCA_039807745.1 Burkholderiales bacterium | reverse complement strand
CCGGGCTGCGGCAAGAGCACGCTCTTGCGCCGCCTGGAGCTGGACCTCGCGGTCGATGCCCTGCGCGAACCGGGCGCGGCGCGCATCAGCCTGTTCCTGCCCTTGAGCCGTTATCGACCGCCGCAGAAAGGCGCCGTGCTGCCGACGCCGCACGAGTGGATCGCCCAGGAGTGGCAGCGGCCGCAGCACCGGCAGCTGCCTTCCTTCGCCGAGGTGCTCGAAACCGGGCGGCTGGTGCTGCTGCTCGACGCCGTCAACGAGATGCCGCACACCGGCGAACAGGATTACCGGGAGCGCATCGAGCGCTGGAGCGAATTCCTGGCCGACCTCGCGCGTGACGCGCCCGGCACCCGCGTGGTCTTCTCCTGCCGCAGCCTCGACTACAGCGCACCGCTTTCCTCGCCGCACGCGTCGGTGCCACACGTGCGCATCAAAGCGATGACAGATCCGCAGGTGAAGGACTTCCTGGCTCTGTACAGTCCCGGGCACGGTGCGCAGATCTGGCGCGAGCTCGAGGGCACGCCGCAGCTCGAGGTGTTCCGCTCGCCCTTCTATCTCAAGCTGCTGGTCGAGCAGCCGGCTGCCGAGGCGCGGCTGCGCACCGGGCGTGCAGCGCTTTTCACGAGCTTCGTGCGCGGCGCGCTGCTGCGCGAGATCGAGGAGTCGAGGAATCCGCTGTTCCTCTCCGACGGCCTGCTCGTCCGCCGCGATTACGAACGCATCGTCCAGCGACGGTGGGCCGATGGCTACGAGCTGGCGGCCAACAGTCCGCTGTTCGCCGACCTCTCCGACTTCGCCGCGCGGCTGCAGGAACGCTGCGCCACGGGCAACGAGGCGCGGGTGCGCGTGAAGTTCGCCGAGGCGCTCACGCTGCTTGGCGGGGCAACTGGAGAGGATGTCCTGGAGGCCGGCGCGGCGCTGCAGGTGCTCGATATCGGGCGCGACGACGTGCTCTTCGTCCATCAACTGGTGCAGGAATACTTCGCCGGGCGGGCGATTGCCGCAGGCCCGCAGTATGAATTCGCGCGCGTAGCCTGGCGTTCCGACGCGATGCACCCCAGCCTGCAGGAGGTGCTGGACGGTCTGGCCGATTCCGACCCGCTGCCCGCGGCACCCGCCACCGGTTGGGAGGAAACCTTCGTGATCGCCGCGGCGATGGCCGCGGATGCCGGCGCCTTCGTGCAAGACGTAGCGGAGGTCAATCTGCCGCTCGCGGGTCGCTGCGCGGCACAGCCCGACGTGAAGCTGTCTGCCGGACACAAACAGCGGTTGCGGAACGAGCTCGTCGGGCGCAGCCGGGACCCCCAGGCCGACCTGCGCGCACGCATCGCCGCTGGCCGGGCACTGGGCGAGCTCGGCGATCCGCGCTTCGAGCGCCGCACCGGACCACACGGCGACTACCTGCTGCCGCCGATGATCGACATCGAGGGCGGCACGTATGCCATCGGCAGCGACGAAGGACACTACGACGACGAGGCACCGATCCACGAGGTGACGCTCGCGCCCTTCGCGCTCGGCCAGTTCCCGGTCACCAACGCCGAGTGGCGGTGCTTCATGGAGGCCGGCGGCTACGACGAGGAGCGTTGGTGGGATACCGCGGCGGCGACGCGCTGGCAGCGGGGCGAGGGCACCGCGGACGATGCCAAGGCGGAGGACCGCAAGTTCCGGCGAACCTTGCACGAGAACCCGGATTTACCGAAGAAAAGGCTTGCCGAGGGCCGAATCACCTCGCAGCAGGCCGAGGCGTGGGAGTGGTACCGAGACGCATCGGAGGCCGATTTCGAGCGGCAGCTCGATCAGTGGTATCCAGCAGGAAGACAGACGCAACCTTCTTTCTGGAACGACCCCGCTTACAACCACCCCGCGCAGCCGGTGGTGGGCATCTGCTGGTACGAGGCGCGCGCCTACTGCGCCTGGCTCTTGGTGCAGACGGGACACGAATTTCGACTGCCCACCGAAGCCGAGTGGGAGGCCGCTGCGCGCGGCCCCGCCGGACGCCGCTATGCCTGGGGCGGCGAGTTCGACGCGGCTCGCTGCAACGCCTTCGAGACTCACGTGCGCGGCACGACACCGATCGGCATCTTTCCGCGCGGCGACACGCCGGAGGGCTTGAGCGACATGACCGGCAACGTGTGGGACTGGACGAGCAGCCTCTTCGAGCCTTATCCGTATGCCGCTGACGATGGCCGAGAGAACATCGACGCGGATGGCCCGCGGGTGCTGCGTGGCGGCTCGTGGGGCGGCGACCGTATCGTCTGCCGTTGCGCCTGCCGCGACCACGTCCGTCCCGGCAGCCGTAGCTACGACGTCGGCTTCCGGCTGTGTTGTGCGCCCCCATCCAGAACCGCTGCTCGCTGATGCGCTGATCACTGAAACACTGGTTTGCTGTTCTCTGGCGGCGCGCGCAGCGCGCCGCGCTTTTTCTTCGCTCAGGCCGCCGGCGGCGCGCTGCGCTGGTGCATGCGGCCCACCATGTTCACCAGCACCCCCGTGGTCCAGCCGAACGCGAAGAACCCCGACATCGCGATCATCGGCGCCAGGATGCGCCAGGTCGGAGGCAGCAGCTCCGCGCCGTATCCCAACGTGGTGTAGGTGACAGCGGCATAGTAGTAGGCGTCGCGGAAGATCGGAATTGCGCCGACGAGGGCAAGCGTGGCTCCCCAGAGCAGCACCTCGGCCAGGTGCGTGACCAGGATCAGGAG
>JBDHRV010000250.1:0-2721 GCA_039807745.1 Burkholderiales bacterium | reverse complement strand
GACCCCGTCGGCGTCACGTTGAGCGGCCGCGCGCCGCTGTCGCCGCAACACGCGGCCATGCGTTCTCTGGAGCGTGCTTCAGGCTAAGGCAGGGCGCCTTCGCGCGAAGACGCCGGTACGTCGGTGCTTCGCGTCCCCAAGTCGACGGTTTGATCTGGGTCAAACGACACGCTCGCGCGGCGTGCTAGGTTGCCAACGTGAACGACGCGGGGCAACCCCGTCCCTTCCGCCAGCCAGCTGCGCCATTGGTCGCGGCGAGCCAGCCAGGATCCCTTCACGGAATGAAGGATGGTTGTCTTACTGCCGTCGCGACAAACGAAAGAAACGCATCCATCTTCGGCTCTCCCCCGGGGATTCGTCTCGCCGTCTTCCGCCACACATCCAGAACCCAAAGAGATCACGACCATGAAACCCGTTTACTTTCTGGCGCTGCTGTCGCTGCTCGCAGGTGGAGCTGCCATCGCCGCATCGAACGAACCGATCCAGCCGATCACGCCGCCGAAGCAGATCAACATTGGCTTGGCCGAGCTCGGCAAGAAGCTCTACTTCGATCCGCGCCTGTCGAAGTCGGGCTTCATTTCCTGTAACTCGTGCCACAACCTGTCGATGGGGGGCACCGACAACATCCCGACCTCGATCGGCGACAAGTGGCAGCAGGGTCCAATCAACGCGCCGACGGTGTTGAACTCGAGTCTCAACGTCGCCCAGTTCTGGGACGGTCGTGCGGCAGACCTCAAGGCCCAGGCTGGCGGCCCGATTGCCAATCCGGGCGAGATGGGGTTCAGCCACACTCTCGCGGTCAACGTGCTCGAATCCATCCCGGGCTATGTGCGCGAGTTCAAGCAGGTATTCGGCACCGACAAGATCACCATCGATGAAGTGACGGCGGCGATCGCCGAGTTCGAGAAGACCCTGGTGACGCCGAACTCGCGCTTCGACCAGTGGTTGCTCGGCAAGAACGACGCGCTCACGCCCGAAGAGCTGGCCGGCTACAAGCTGTTCAAGGAGAGCGGCTGTATCGCCTGTCACAACGGTCCCGCGGTAGGGGGCAGCTCCTTCCAGAAAATGGGGATCGTCGAGGCGTACAAGGCGACCAGTCCGGCGGAAGGCCGCAGTGCCGTAACGGGCAAGGATGCGGATCGCTTCAACTTCAAGGTTCCGACTCTGCGCAACGTCGAGATGACATATCCCTATTTCCACGACGGCGCTGCCAACACGCTGCCGGAAGCGGTGGACACGATGGGTCGACTGCAGCTCGGCAAGAGGTTCACGCCCCAGGAGAACGCGGAGATCGTTGCGTTTCTGAAGACCCTCACCGGCGATCAACCGAGCTTCCAGCTTCCGGTTCTTCCGCCGTCGAGCGACAAAACGCCGCGTCCCCGCCCGTTCGAGAAATGAGCGGCGCACTGCAGCCCGGTTGCTGCGGCAGCGGGCGATAGCGCTCCGCCGCAACCGAGCCTCGACGCTGACTTGGCCACCTCTTATCCCGGCGCGGTGACCGAGAACACGACATCACGTTGCCGAACCCCAAAGATCGGTACCTCGACCTGCGTGCTCGTGAGGTCAAACGCCTTGTGCACCGAACGGCCCTGCGAGAGGAGGCCATAGAAGCACTCGGCCCACTCGGCCGCCTGTTCGCCGGTGATGTCCTTGTTGGTCGCCGCCATGTTCGCGACGGGCGCGACCGCGACCGCGAGCAACAGCACGTCAGAGCGCTTGTCATTGCTTCACCGGTTGGTAGCGTTCGCGTTTGGCGATGAATTGCAGCACGGTCTTGTGATATGGGCTGAACTCCGGGTCGGGGATGCCGCTCGGCGGCACGGCGGGCGTTCCATAGCCGGTCTGGAACATGTCATGGTGATAGACGATGTACCCGCCCAGCTGCCAGACCCGGTAGATCTGCAGGATATGATCGTAAGGATCGGTCGGCGCTTTCGGCCCGCCGAACCTGGGCACACCGTTGCGCGCGGGTTCGTCATCGACGACCGGCTTGCGGTAGCGCTCGATCAGGTAGCCGATCTCCAGCGGAGCGACCTCCCAATGCTTATCGACACCGGCCTGGCGTATGGTGTGCGGCGTCAGGTAATCGAGCGCGCGGTTGTTCTTGTCCTCGCCGAACGAACTGGTGATGCCCGGATTGTCGGAAACACTCGGCGAATTCGAGACCAACCGATTTGGAGCGCGCGCAAGGCCAACCTCGGGGTACCGACCCAAAGCGAGCAGCTTTTCCTTCCCGCCGAATCGGTACTTGAGCCGCCAGAGCTTCCCGCCGACCGGGGAAACCTCGACGTACAGACCTCGCCCGTCAAAGAGCTTGAAGGGCTTCTCGCGCGGCTTGGTCGTGCGGATTCTCGTGTCTGTCAGCATGCCCAGCCCCTTGGGGGTAGATTCGGGGCGCCATGACATCCGGCGCCCACCTACCCCGTAATCCACCCCCTATATGGGGTAGATTGCAACGGACGAATGCGGAATGATGCGGACAGAAACAAACTCTAACTTGCTGGTGTTACAGAGCATTTATGACTTCTGCGGAAGGCTGCGGAACAGTCTTTGGTGCCCGGAACCGGAGTCGAACCGGTACGCCCTGATAGGGGCGGCGGATTTTAAGTCCGCTGTGTCTACCAATTTCACCACCCGGGCATTCTTGCTCATTCGGACCCGAAGCAGACCATGAACTACACGGACCGGCGGATGAAGGTGAAAGGGACGCCGCTGAAAAGA
>JBDHRV010000249.1:0-2732 GCA_039807745.1 Burkholderiales bacterium | reverse complement strand
CGTCGCGGTACTTGCCGCGCACGTACAGGTCGCGCAGCACGTCGTCGGCGATGCCCCAGATGAAGTTGGCGATCCAGGTGAGCTGTTGCGGTTCCATTGCTTGTCCGGGTGTCGGTGCCGGTGGCGAAGTGGTCTTGCCGCTGCCCGTGGCCATCCGGATCAGCGCACGCGGCATCGCCACATCCCGCGCGGCGTGGATGTTGCCGGTCGAAACGTCGCAGATCAAGCATCACGCCGCGCCGAAGTATGCGTCGATTTCGACCCGGGTTTCTTGTTTGCTGACCAACTCTGTTCTGCGCACAGTCGTGCCCTCCGCCGCGCAGGGCGACGACGAGGCGGGCAGGCAGGTTCTCGTCGACCTTGAGCTTCATGCCACCGTGGGCGCGCCAGGAATCGGCAGATCCTCCTCGGCGGACACGGCGGCAAAAGCGATGATCGCCCGGACCGACACCTCATCCAGGGTCGGAAACTCCCTCACGATCTCCTCGACCGTCAGCCCTTCCGCCAGGCTAGCGAGCACTGTTCTGACGGTCACGCCCCGCGGCTTCCCCCTTCACCCCTTCACGTCCGGATTGACCAGGTTCTCCGGGGTTCCGCCGGTCAGTGCGGCGACGAGATTGCGCGCCGCCGTCATCGCCATGGCCAGCCGGGTCGCGCGCGTCGAACTCGCGATGTGGGGCGTGAGCACGGCGTTGCGAAGCTTGAGGAATCCGGGGTCGAGCTTCGGCTCGTTCTCGTACACGTCGAGCCCTGCTCCCAGGATGCGCCCGGTGTCGAGCGCTTCCACCAGTGCCTCGTCGTCGACGACGCCGCCGCGAGCGATGTTGACGAGGATCGCGTTGCGCTTCATCTTCCAGAGCTCCGCGCGGCCGATCAGGTGATGGGTCTCCCAGGAGTACGGGACGGTGAGCACGATGAAGTCGGCCCACTCCAGCAGGTCGTCCTTTGCCGCGTAGGCGGCGCCGACCTCCTGTTCGGTTTCCGCGGCAAGACGGTTGCGATTGTGATAGCGCACGGTCATGTCGAAGCCCCGCGCGCGCTTCGCGATGGCCTGCCCGATCCGGCCCATGCCAAAGATGCCGAGCGCAGCGCCGTGCACGTCCACCCCGAGCAGTTGCTTCAGCTCCCAGCGCTGCCACTCGCCCCGGCGCAGGTACGCTTCGGCCTCGGTGACGCGTCGCGCCGCGGCGAGCAGGAGCGACCACGCGAAGTCGGCCGTGCTCTCGGTCAGCACGCCGGGCGTGTTCGTGACCATGATGCCGCGCACGGTGCACGCCCCGACATCGATGTTGTTGTAGCCGACCCCGATGTTGCAGACGGCCTTCAGGCGCGGCGCGCTCGCGATGAGCGCCGCATCGACGCGGTCGGTGATGGCGGTGACGACGCCGTCGCAGTCCGCGACCTTGGCTGCGAGCGTGGCCGCATCCCAGGTTTCGTCCTCCGGGTTGGCGATGACGTCGAAATGATGCAGCAGGTACGCGGTGACCTCGTCGAAGACATCGCGGGTGATCAGAACCTTCGGCTTCATCCGTCTACTCCCTGTGAATGTTGCGGCAACCGGTCTCGCGCAGGAACGCTGCCCCCCCGAGCCCGGCGAGCGATGCGATGGCCAGAGCACCGACCGCGAGGCGAAACTCCTCCGGTCCGGCCGCATGAGCGCCCGCGCCGCCGCTCGCGCGGTCGAGGATCCAGCCCACCAGGGGCTGCAGGATCGCCGCGCCGAGGAACACACCGGTGTTCACCAGGCTCACAGCCATGCCCGCGAACGCGCGCCGGTTGACCTCCTTGGCGTTCGCGAGCGTGAGCGTGAACGCGGAGCCTGCCACGCCCATCGCGAAACAGAGCGTGACGCTCGCCACGGTCGACATCGAAGCGCCCAGGACCCACGGCAGCCAGCTCGCACAGTAGAGCGCCGACAATGCGAGCAGCACCGGCTTGCGCCGCCGCAGCCGGTCGGAGACGACACCGACCGACATGGCGCCGACGGCGAATCCCAGCAGCATCGCGCTCGTGTGCCAGGTGGCGGTGGTGCGTGCCATGCCATGAGCCTGCGTGAGGTACGGCACGCCCCAGAGCCCCGCGAACGTGAGCAGCGTCCCCGCGAGCCCGATGTTCGCGAAGAAGCCCGGCCAGGAGCAGGGATTGCGCATGACCTCGAGCAGCCCCGTCTGCCAGGGCGGGTGGGACTGGTGCGCGGGTGCGGGAAACTCGTGCGGCGAGGCGAGCCCCACGTCCTGCGGCCGGTCGTGCACGAAGAACCAGCAGAGAACCGCGAGGGCCGCCGATAACAGACCAGCAGCGACGAACACGGTGCGCCACGATACTACGGTCACCACCCAGGCGAGCGGCGCTGCGGAGAGGATGGCGCCCATGTTGCCGAGAAAGACCGTCACGCCCGCCATGGTCGCGAACTCGCGCTCGCGGAACCACTCGGCGACGAGCTTCAGCAGCGCGACGAACATGACCGATACGCCGAGCCCGACCAGGGTGCGACCGATCGTTGCCACGGTGAACGTCGGCGCGGCGCCGAAGGCCACCGCACCGGCACCGGCGATGAGTCCGCCCACGGTGACGATGCGGCGCGTGCCGAAGCGGTCGACCAGCACGCCGGTCGGGATCTGCATCACGGTGTAGACGTAGAAATAGGTCGCTGCCAGCACCCCGAGGGCGACGCCGCTCGTGTGAAAGGCCTGCGCCAGATCACCCGCGATCGCGGCCGGCGCGACGCGATG
>JBDHRV010000248.1:0-2752 GCA_039807745.1 Burkholderiales bacterium | reverse complement strand
CCCGTCGTGCATCACGTGCTCGCGAATGCCTTGGCGGGTCAGGGAAAGTTCGCGGAGGCGATCGAAAGCTGCAGGAAGTTGGTGGGTGCCAATCCCCAGTCCGCTGAACTGCACTTCAACCTGGCCGTGGTCGCGAGCCAGGCCGGTCGGCTCGAGGAAGCGATAGCGAGCTACGAAAGGACCATCGCGCTCGCCCCACGCCTGGCCGACGCGCATTACAACCTGGGTACGGCCCTGCAGGCGCTCGGGCGGTTCGACGCGGCCGCGGCGAGCTACCGGCGGGCCGTCGAGCTCGAACCCGGCTATTTCGAGGCGCACGGCAACCTCGGCGCGGTACTGCAATTGCAGGGCAAGCTCGCCGATGCGGTGGAGAGTTATCGCAGGGCGCTTGCGATCCATCCCGATGCCCGCGGCCACTTCAATCTCGGCACCGCGCTCAGCAACCAGGGCAGACTCGGCGAGGCGATCGCGAGCTATCGCAAGGCGCTCGCCATCGATCCGAACCATGCCGATGCGGCGACCAGTCTGGGCGAAGCGCTCTTTCATCAGGGTCAGCCGGAGACCGCCATCGCGAGCTACCGCCAGGCGCTCGCCATCGCGCCGGAGCACCCCGAGGCCAATTACAACCTCGGCATCTTTCTCTACGATGCGGGCGAGCTCGAGCAGGCGATTCCGTATTTCGAGCGGTCGCAACTGCGGGACTGGCGCGAGCGCGTGCTCTACTGCCTCTACAAGACCGAACGCTTCGAGGACTTCAGAACGCGGCTGCGCCCGCTGCTCGAAAAGCCGCACACGTCGCCGTTCCTCGCCACGTTATCCACGCATCACGCCGCGAACTTCGGCGTCGAGGACGAGTACGAGTTCTGCAGGAATCCGCTCGACTTCGTTTGCCACGCGCGAATCGATGCTCTCGTCGCAGCCGGGAGCACGCTGCGCGCGGATCTTCTGCGCGACATCGAGCACGCCGAGATCGCGGAGCGCAAGCAGGGACGGCTCTACCACGGCATTCAGTCTTCGGGCAACCTCTTCCATCGCCCGGAGGCGTCGTTCAAGGTGCTCGCGATCGAGGTGAGGAAAGTGATCGAAGCGTATCGGGCGCACTTCGCGTCACACGAGTGCATGTTCATCCGCGCTTTTCCGCAGCAGATCGAATTCAGCAGCTCCTGGTACGTGAAGATGCGCACCGGGGGGCACCTGACCTCGCACATCCACGAGACCGGGTGGCTGAGCGGCTCGCTCTACCTCGCGATGCCGCGGCGGGAGTCCGGTCGCGACGACGGCAGCATCGAGTTCAGCACGCACGGGGACGACTACCCGCAGCGGCACGCCGACTTTCCCAAGAAGACCATCGCCCCCGCCGTCGGCGACATCGTTCTCTTTCCGTCTTCGCTCTTTCACCGGACGATCCCGTTCGATGCGAGCGAAGAGCGCGTGTGCATCGCGTTCGACGTCAAGCCGGGCTGATCTCCCGCAGTCCTATTCGCCGAGTAGCGTGCGCAGGTCCAGCCTTCCGGCGCCGGCCGGCTTCGTGAACGAGAAGCTCGCGGCGGACAGCTGCGGGTTGAGCTTCCAGTCGTAAAAATCCACGGCGAAGCGCGGGGCACCCTGCAGTTCGAGCAACCTCCCGCGCACCCGGCACGGCAGGGACGTCCGTCTGTCGACCCACAGCTCCCATTCCACGCCTGTCGCCGCGAAGGAGGCGTGCTCGCACTGCTTGCCGGCGATCGTCGCGACCCCCTTGTAGCGCGCGCGGGTCGGGCGCCGCGCCAGCAACTGCTGCGTGTCGCCGGCGAGAACGTCCGCCAGCGGGAAGAGCACCCCCACCCGCGCCAGGGCGAACGGGATCAGCGCTTCGAGCGTGCCCGGGTCGTCGCTCGTCGAGTACAGATTCAGCGTCGGCTGATACACCGCCAGCGTTCTCCCGTCGAAGAAGACATCCAGAGGCGGTCCGCCGCCGCGGACTTTCGCGCGCACCCGGTCGGGGCGCATGAGCGCGAATTGCGTGTCGGCGAAGAATCCCGAGAACGGGCTCGCGTCGGCGGCGTCGCCGGGCGGGTTGCGGGTCCGGAAGGCAAGCGTTCTGGCGCGCTCGAGCCGGGACGCCGCCGTATTCAGCAGGTCGAGCGCGCGCGGCTCCAGTTCGCCGGCCGGCGCTGCAGCCGCCGCTCCGATGTGGGTGAGCGCGAGCCCAACGAGCGCGATCAGCATCCTTCGCGAGAAAGCGAACATGCACCTGCCTCCGTCGTCAACGCGGGGTTTCACTGCGCCTGCGGTGTCTCGCGATTCGTGCGAGAATTCCGCGCCGCGCAGTATAGGCGAGAAGCCGCGCATCGCGAACGCACACTTTCACAATCGCAGGAGGTCGCATGAGCACACTGGTGGTCGTCGCGTACGACGACAAGTACAAGGCCGAGGAGATTCGGCTGATGCTGCGCAAGTTGCAGCAGGACTACCTGATCGACCTGGAAGACGCCGTCGTGGCGGTGAAGGACGACGAGGGCAAGGTCAAACTCCACCAGGCTGTCAACATGACCGCGGCCGGGGCGGTGTCGGGCGGATTCTGGGGCACGCTGATCGGCCTCATCTTCATGATGCCGCTGCTCGGACTTGCCGCCGGCGCTGCCGCGGGTGCCGTCTCGGGGGCACTCACGGACGTCGGCATCGACGACAAGTTCATGAAGAATCTCGCCGAGACGATGAAGAACGGAAGTTCCGTCCTTTTCGTGCTCGTGCGCAAGGTGACCGCGGACAA
>JBDHRV010000072.1:0-17859 GCA_039807745.1 Burkholderiales bacterium | reverse complement strand
CCGCCCAGGAACGCCGCGCCGGAACCCACACCCAGCAGGGTCATGTCGGACAGGATCGCATCCGAGCCGAAGATGCCGATGTCGCGACCGATCTTGACCGTACCCCAGCTGGCATCGCCGAAGGTCAGGAAGTTCTGCCGCACGTTGATGCTGGCGTTACCCAGCGAGCCGTTGTTGCTGTCGCCGAGACCGAAGGTGCGAATCGTCGGATACAAACCGATCGTCACGCCCACGTCCATGTTCGCCTGGCGCGACTTGGCCGAGAACACCAGCGCGCTCGGCAGGAGGCCCGATTCGATGCCGGTATTGCTGTTCTTCGTGCCTTGAGCCTCCGCACACGCGAGACCGCCCGAAACCGCCCGTTGATTTGGTCCGAGCGACGCGCAGTCGTTGTAGGTGGCGAAGCCGTTGACGTTACCGGAGAAGTCGATATCCCACTCCCCCGCCTTGAAGCCGATACCGGCGTTGGCCGTCGATGCGCCGGCCAGAGCCAGCGCGCCGGCCACGGCCAAGCTCAGCCTTTTATGCTTCAGCATCAGAAAATCTCCATGAGTTGTAATGTTGACGAACAAACCTGCCGACAGGCACGGTCATGCTCGTATGGCGAGTGTCAACATGTCAACGAAGTGACAGTGATTTGCGCGAAAATCGGGATGAATTTGTTGCACAAAAGACACAACCAGCCCCTGAACCGCCCGAATCATGTTGCACCTGCGCAAAGATGAGCGCGCCGAAGCGGATCAGCGAAGCCCCTCCTGACCGGTCTCGCCCGCAATCATCCCTCTGGACGAAAATGCTTTATGAATGAACGGGTAAAACCACGCCGACGGCGGTTTGTCAGCGCCTGAGGCGGGTGTTACAGTACGCGTCTTATAAGAAATACACTCAGCGAGCCTCAGGAGGAGGCACCATGGACGCAGGCAACGGCGACAGCGGCGGGCGTATCGCGGCTGCGCGCAAGTTCTTCTTCGACCGCGGCACCCTGCCGCCGGGCAGCATACCGGAAGCCGTGGAGCGCTCGTGGCGGCGCTGCCTCGATGCCGGGCTCGACGCCGGCGCCCGCCCCGTCTTCGAGCCGGTCGAATCGGCCCGGCTGCGGCAGTTGCGGGAGCAAAGCCATCTGCTCACCGCGCGCGCGCAGCCCGTCATGGAAACCCTGTACGAGCAGATCGCCCACACCGAGAGCATGGTGATTCTCACCGATGCGAAAGGGATGATCCTGCATTCCCTCGGCGACGACGACTTCGTGGCGCGGGCTCATCAAGTCGCCCTGCAGCCCGGCGTGATGTGGGACGAGGATCACAACGGCACCAACGCCATCGGCACCGCGCTGGTCGAGACAAAGGCGGTCTCGGTCAACGGCTCGGAGCATTTTTTTCCGGCCAACCACTTTCTTGCATGTTCGGCGTCCCCGATCCTCGATCCCTTCGGCAACGTGATCGGCGCGCTGGACGTGTCGTCGGACCACCGCGGCCATCAGCCGCACACCCTCGCACTCGTTCGCATGTCGGCGCAGATGATCGAGAACCACCTCTTCCGCGAGCAGTTTCCAGGGCTCCTGCTCGTGCACTTCCACGCCCGGCCGGAATTCATCGGCACGCTGTGCGAGGGCATCGTGGCGTTCGCGCCGGACGGCCGCTTCGTGTCGGGCAACCGCAGCGGCGTCTTTCAGCTCGGGTCGACGCTGCTCGAACTGTCCAAGCACACCTTCGATTCGCTGTTCGACATCCCGATGCACATGGCGCTGCCGCGCGCGCGCCAGGATGGCTTCATGACGCTCACCATGCATACCGGGGTGCGGGTCTTCGCCAAGGTGCAGATGCACGGGCCGGCCAAGGGCAAGGTCGTGCCGCTGGAGGATTTCAAGCGCGCGCCGGCGCGGGTGGACGCCAATCGCCGCGCCAACGGACCGTCGCTCGACTGCCTCAACTCGGGCGACCCCCGCATCGCCGTGGCGGTCACCAAGGTGCGGCGAGTCCTGGGGCGCGACATCCCGGTGCTGATCCAGGGAGAAACCGGCACCGGCAAGGAGTGGTTCGCGAAGGCGCTGCACGAGGACGGTCCGCGCCGCCACAACCCCTTCGTCGCGGTCAACTGCGCGGCCATTCCGGAGGGGCTGATCGAGTCCGAGCTCTTCGGCTACGAGGAGGGCGCGTTCACGGGCGCCCGGCGCAAGGGCGCGCCCGGCAAGATCCTGCAGGCGGACGGCGGGACCCTCTTCTTAGACGAGATCGGCGACATGCCGCTCTCGCTGCAGGCGCGGCTGCTGCGCGTGCTGCAGGAGCGGACCATCACGCCGCTGGGAAGCACCCGCGCTTATCCGGTCGATGTCGGGCTCGTGTGCGCCACCCATCGCAAGCTGCGCGAGCTCATCGCCCGGGGGCAGTTCCGCGAGGACCTCTACTACCGCCTGAACGGGCTCGTCGTGACGCTGCCGCCGCTGCGGGAGCGCACCGATCTGCCGGCGCTCGTGCGCAGACTCCTCGAAGGGGAGGCGCGGCGCGGCGAGCGCATCGAGATCAGCACCGAGGTGATGGAGCTTTTCCGCCACCACTCCTGGCCCGGCAACCTGCGCCAGCTCCACAACCTGCTGCGCACCGCGCTCGCCATGGTGGACGACGACGGCCTCATCACCCGCCACCACTTGCCCGACGACTTTCTGGAGGAGTTCGGCGACGCCGGATCGCCCCTTGCCCTGCCGCAGCAGGCCATCCAGGCAGAGATGCGGGGTGCGGAGCCGATCGCGACCGGCAGCCTCGACGACCTCGAGGCGAGCGCGATCCAGCGCGCGGTGGAATTCCACCGCGGCAATATTTCGGCTGCGGCGCGCGAGCTCGGCATCAGCCGCAACACGCTCTACCGCAAGCTACAGCGCTAAAAAAACCGGACCTTCGACAACCCTTCGCGGACGCAGATTTGATATACTCCCCAGTGCGTGTTGTGAGCTTCTCAGCACGCTTTCATGATAGTTCTCCATTCAGAGCCGGGCGCAAGAGCCCGGCTTTTTTGTTGGCCGCCGCAAGCCCCTTCCCTGCCACCCTCGCATCGAGGGCCGTCCGCTTCCGGCAATAAGTTCGATCAGGCCGAGACGGCGATGCGCAACCGATCCCTCAAGCACCTGATGCTCCTGTACGCGATGGGGTATCTCGCGCTGGTGCTCGCCGCCGGTGCGGTCGGCGGCGCCGGCATGTACTTCCTGCGCCAGGCGTCCAAGGAGTCGGCCCGCATCAACGGCATCGTGAACGAGGTGCAGGACATGCGCGGCAACCTGTACCGGCAGGTGAAGGAGGTCTTCGACGGCGCGTTCCTCAACGACCCCTACGCCCAGCAGCAATACCAGCAGTACCAGCGACGCATCGAACAGCACCTCGCCCGCATCCATGCCGCCCCGCTCAACGGACATGAGCGCGAGGCCATGAATCGCCTCGAGGCCGCCTACCGGACGGTGAAGGAGCAGTCCGACGGCATCCTCGAGAGCCGCTCGACGATGAGCCTGCTGCAGCGGCAGAAGATCTTCGACGCCGAACTCGAAGGCGAGGGGCTCGGCGAATACGAGGACGCCTTCCGCGCCATCGAGCGCCTGCTGCTCCTGCAGCAGTCGGAACGGCAGCAACGGCTGGGCACGCTGAACGTGCTCGCCCCGCTGCTCTTCGTGATCCCCATCCTGCTCGCCCTGGCGCTGCTGGTTCTGTCACGGCTCTTTCTCACCCACCAGGTGGTCGCGCCGCTCTCCCGGCTCGAGTCGGCGGCACACAAGATCGCGAGCGGCGAGCTCACACACCGGGTGCCGGAGGGCGGCGCCGAGGAGCTGCGACGCCTGGCGCAGGCCGTGAACCGGATGGCCGCCGACCTCGAACAAAGCCGCGCCTCGCTCGTGCGCGCCGAGAAGCAGGCCACCCTCGGCGCCCTGCTGCCGGCGGTGGCACACAACATCCGCAACCCGCTCGCAAGCATTCGCGCGACCGCGCAGGTCATGAGCCGGACCCCGATCGCGCCCGAGATCCGCGACGGCTTGCACGGGATCATCTCGACCGCGGACAAGCTCGACCGCTGGACCCAGTCGCTGCTCAACTACCTGCACCCGCTCGCGCCCCAGCGCGCCCCTTGCAAGCTGTCCGCCCTGCTCGACAATGTCGCGCAAATGCTCAAGCCCAAGCTCGACCAGAAGGACCTCCACCTGCGGCGCGAAGGGTGGCCGGAGGACGTCGAGATCAGGGCCGATCCGCAGTTGATCGAGCAGGCGCTGCAAGGGCTCCTGTCGAACGCGATCGAGGCCTCGCCCATCGCCGGAGCGCTGACCGTGCGGGTGAACGGAACCGCCGACGCCGCTTTCCTGTCGATCTGCGACGAAGGCGCCGGCATGCCCTTCTCGCCGACCGCGAAAGACCTCGCGCCGGGCCCGTCGACCAAGCGTTTCGGTACCGGGCTCGGCATACCCTTCGCGATGAAGGTGTGCGACGTGCACGGCGGCAGCATCGCCTTCGACAAACTTTCGCCGCGCGGCACCGAAGTGCGCATCCGCCTGCCGCGCGCTTGAGTCCATGGAAACGCTCACAGCTCCCCCGCCCCCGCGCATCGCCGCCCACGCCCGCATCCTCGTGATCGAGGACGAGGGCCTCTTCGCGCGGGCCGTCGCCAAATCGCTCGAGAGCGCGCAGTTCGATGTCGCGTGCGCCACCACGCTCGCCGCGGGGCGGCAGGCCATGCAGGCGGTGGCGCCCGACCTCGTGCTGCTCGATCTGCGACTGCCGGACGGCAATGGCATGGATTTCCTCGCGGAGCTGTCGACGCTCGGCGAGGACCGCCCGCAGGTGCTCGTGCTCACCGCCTACGGCGAGATCGGAGACGCGGTGCAGGCCATCAAGCTCGGCGCCGCGGACTACCTCAAGAAGCCGATCGATCTGGACGAGCTGCGGTACGTGGTCGAGCGCGTGCTCGCCACGACCAAGATGCGCCACCAGCTCGACTACTCGCGCGAACGCGACAGCCACGTCGCGGTGGAGGGCGCGCTGCTGATCGGCGAGAGCCCGCCGATCCAGCGGCTGCGCGACCAGATCCACCGTCTCGCCCGCCTCGGCGGCGGCACCGGCGAGCCACCGCCGACGGTGCTGATCCTGGGCGAGACCGGCAGCGGCAAAGACGTCGCGGCGCGTCTGCTGCACCTCGCCGGGCCGTTTCGCGAGCAACCCTTCGTGCAGGTGGACTGCGCGAGCCTGCCGCGCGACCTGATCGAGGCCGAGCTCTTCGGCCACGAGAAGGGCGCGTTCACGAGCGCGGTGGGCGCCCGCGCCGGGCTGCTCGAGGCCGCGGAGAACGGCACCATCTTCCTCGACGAGATCGGGGAGCTGCCGCTCGACCTGCAGGCGAAGCTCCTCAACGTGATCGAGCGCCGGCGCACGCGCCGCATCGGCAGCGTCAAGGAACGGCCGATCCAGGCGCGCATCATGGCCGGCACCAATCGCGACCTGCCGGCGATGATCGCCGAAGGGGACTTCCGCGCCGACCTCTACTACCGCCTGAACGTGATCACGCTCACCGTTCCGCCGCTGCGCGATCGGGGTGCGGACATCGTCACGCTGGCGCGCCACTTCGCCCTGCAGACCGCGCGCCGCTACGGTCTGCCCGCCCACCGCTTCAGCCCCGCCGCACTGGAAGCGATGAGCCACTACCACTGGCCCGGCAACGTGCGCGAGCTGCGCCACCTGGTGGAGCGTGCCGTGCTGCTCTCGCACGGGGCCGTGATCGACGCCCAGGCGCTCGCGCTGACCCAGATACCGCAGGCGATGGCCGAGTCGTTCCCGCTCAAGGGGCTCACCCTCGAGGCGGCCGAGCGCATCCTCATCGAGCAGGCGTTGCGGGACGCGGCCAACAACGTGTCCGAGGCCGCCCGCCGCCTGGGTGTGAGCCGGATGACGCTGCGCTACCGGATGGACAAGTACGGCTTCAAGGACGCCTGACCCCCGCGGCGCGGGACGAACTCGGGTCGGTGCGCGCTGTCGCTATAATCGCGCAGCATCGCGGTCGGCGTCTCGATCGCACCCTGTCCAGCGATTGCCGCCGACATCATGAAGATCACCCCCGATCCACAGATTCAGGAAGCTGCCGCCGCACCCTTGCGCGCGGCGCGCGAGCCGGCGCCACGGCGGCGAGTCTGGGCGTGGGCTCTGCTCGCGGCGGTGCTGGCTGGCGTGGGCTACGTCGCCTACACGCACCTTGCGACCACCACCCGTGATCCAGCCGCCGCGCCGGGCGGCGGACCTGGCTTCGCCGACCGGCCGATACCCATCGTCGCGGCCGCCGCGAAAACGGGCGACATCGAACTCTTTCTCGAAGGCCTGGGCACCGTTACGCCGCTCAAGACGGCCACCGTCAGAAGCCGCGTCGAGGGCCAGCTGATGCGGGTGCTGTTCAAGGAAGGCCAGATCGTCAAGGAGGGCGATCTGCTCGCCGAGATCGATCCGCGCCCCTTCCAGGTACAGCTGGCGCAGGCCGAGGGCCAGATCGCGCGCGATCAGGCGCTGCTCGCCAATGCCCGCCTCGACCTCGACCGCTACCGCACGCTCTACGAGCAGGATTCCATCGCGAAGCAGCAGGTCGATACGCAAGCCTCGCTCGTGCGCCAGTACGAAGGGGCGGTCAAGGTCGACCAGTCCCAGGTGCAGAACGCGCGGCTGCAGCTCACCTACGCCCGGGTCACGGCGCCGATCAGCGGCCGGCTCGGCCTGCGGCAGGTCGATCCCGGCAACATCGTCCGCGCATCCGACGCGAACGGATTGGTCGTGATCACGCAGCTGCAGCCCATCACCGTCGTGTTCACGCTGCCGCAAGATCAGCTGCCGAGCGTGATGAAGCGGCTCGGTTCCGGCGATCGCCTGCCGGTCGAGGCCTACGACCGCGAGAAGAAGGCCCGGCTCGCGCAGGGCGTGCTGCTCACCGTCGACAACCAGATCGATCCCACCACCGGCACGGTAAAGCTCAAGGCGGAATTTCCCAACGCCGACGGCGCGCTCTTCCCCAACCAGTTCGTGAACGTGCGCATGCGGCTCGACACGCTGCGCGATGTCACCACCATTCCCACTGCCGCCATCCAGCGCGGCAGCCAGGGAACGTTCGTCTACGCCGTCACACCCGAGCACACGGTCGCACTGCGGCCGGTCAAGCTCGCCGCCATCGAGGGCGACAACGCGATGGTGGAATCGGGCGTCGCACCCGGTGACCTGGTGGTCGTCGATGGCGCGGACCGGCTGCGGGAAGGCACGAAGGTGGAACTGATCGAACGCGGCGCCGGCACGCGCGACGCACCCGCCGGCGCCGAAGCGAGCGCGCGCCCCGGCCAGAGACGGCCAGCCCCCCCATGAACCCGTCGCGGCCGTTCATCCTGCGGCCGGTAGCAACCTCGCTCTTCATGGCGGCGATCCTGCTCTCGGGGATTTTCGCCTATCGCCTGCTGCCGCTGTCCGCCTTGCCCGAGGTCGACTACCCGACGCTCCAGGTCGTGACCTTCTATCCCGGCGCGAGCCCCGAGGTCATGACTTCGCTGGTCACCGCGCCGCTCGAGCGACAGTTCGGGCAGATTCCGGGTCTGCGCCAGATGTCGTCCACCAGTTCCGGTGGCGCGTCCGTCATCACCCTCCAGTTCAACCTCGACCTGAGCCTCGATGTCGCCGAGCAGGGCGTGCAGGCCGCGATCAATGCCGCCTCCAACCTCATGCCGGCCGATCTGCCGGCCCCGCCGATCTACAGCAAGGTGAACCCGGCCGATGCGCCGATCCTCACGCTGGGCCTGACGTCGAAGACGCTGCCGCTGCCGGAGGTGCAGAACCTCGCCGACACCCGACTCGCGCAGAAGCTGTCCCAGGTGTCGGGCGTCGGGCTGGTGACCTTGTCCGGCGGCCAGCGCCCCGCCGTGCGCGTGCAGGCGAATCCGAAAGCGCTCGCCGCCCAAGGTCTCGCGCTGGAGGACGTGCGCACCGCGATTGCCGCGGCGAACGTGAACAAGGCGAAGGGCAGCTTCGACGGCGCGCAGCGCAGCTACATCATCGATGCCAACGATCAGCTGCGATCCGCCGCTGAGTACAAGAGCATCGTGATCGCCTACCGCAACGGCGCGCCGATCTTTCTCGCCGACGTCGCCGACGTGATCGAGGACGCCGAGAACGCGCGGCTCGCGGCGTGGATGAACGAGGTGCCGGCGATCATCCTCAACATCCAGCGCCAGCCCGGCGCCAACGTGATCGAGGTGGTAGACCGCGTCAAACACCTGCTGCCGCAACTGCAGGCGTCGCTGCCCGCCGCGGTCGAGGTCGCGCTGCTGACCGATCGCACCGTGACGATCCGCGCCTCCGTGCGCGACGTGCAGATCGAGCTCCTGCTGGCGGTGGCGCTGGTGGTCACGGTGATCTTCCTGTTCCTGCGCAATCTCGCGGCCACCATCATTCCGAGCGTCGCGGTGCCGCTGTCGCTGGTCGGCACGTTCGGCTTCATGTACCTCGCGGGATTCTCGATCAACAACCTCACCCTGATGGCGCTGGTGGTCGCGACCGGGTTCGTGGTCGACGACGCGATCGTGGTGATCGAGAACATCGCCCGCTACATCGAGCGCGGCGATCCACCGCTCGAAGCGGCCTTGAAGGGTTCGCGGCAGATCGCCTTCACCATCATCTCGCTCACGCTGTCGCTCATCGCGGTGCTGATTCCGCTGCTCTTCATGGGCGATGTCGTCGGACGGCTCTTCCGCGAATTCGCCATCACGCTCGCGGTGGCGATCCTGATCTCGGCGGTGGTGTCGCTCACGCTCACGCCCATGATGTGCGCCAAGCTGCTCCACCGCGCGCCGCCGTCCGAGCAGGGCCGTTTCTACGTTGCGACCGGGCGGTTCTTCGACGCGGTGATCGCGCGCTACGGCCGCATGCTCACGTGGGTGCTCGAGCGTCAGGGCGCGACGCTCGCGGTGGCGATCGGCACCCTCGTGCTGACCGTCGTGCTGTACCTCCTCGTGCCGAAAGGCTTCTTCCCGGTGCAGGACACGGGCGTGATCCAGGGTATCTCGGAGGCGTCGCAAACGGTGTCCTTCCCGGCGATGGGAGAGCGGCAGCAGGCGCTCGCGCGCGTCGTCCTGGGCGACCCGGCGGTGGCGAGCCTGTCCTCGTTCATCGGGGTGGACGGCACCAATGCCACGCTCAACAGCGGGCGGATGCTGATCAACCTGAAGCCGCTGGCCGAGCGCGGCGTGAGCGCAAGCGAGGTGATCCGGCGCCTGCAGCCCGAGCTGGCAAAGGTCGAGGGCATCACCCTCTACATGCAGCCGGTGCAGGATCTCACCATCGAGGATCGCGTGAGCCGCACGCAGTATCAGTTCACGCTCGAGTCTTCGGATCGCCAGACGCTCGCCACCTGGGTGCCGCGCCTGACCGACGCGCTCAAGCGCCTGCCGCAGGTCACGGACGTGGCGAGCGACCTGCAGGACGCGGGGCTACAGGTCTACGTCGACATCGACCGCGACACCGCGGGCCGCCTCGGCATCACGCCGGCCACGATCTCGAATGCACTGTACGACGCGTTCGGCCAGCGACTGGTCTCGACCATCTTCACCCAGGCCACGCAGTACCGCGTGGTGCTCGAAGTGAAGCCGGAATTTCGCAGCGGACCGGAAGCGATCAAGGACATCTACGTGACGTCCTCCTCCGGTGCCAAGGTACCGCTCGATGCGCTCACGCGCGTGACGGTCGGTTCCGCCCCGCTCGCGATCAGTCACATCGGCCAGTTTCCCGCCGCGACCATCTCCTTCAACCTCGCACCCGGCGCATCGCTGGGCGCCGCCGTATCGGCGATCGAAGCCGCCGCGCGCGAGATCGGCCTGCCGCCCAGCGTCCTCACCAGCTTCCAGGGCGCCGCGCTCGCCTTCCGCGCCTCGCTCACGAATCAACTGCTGCTCATCCTCGCCGCGATCGTGGTCATGTACATCGTGCTCGGCGTGCTGTACGAAAGCTATGTCCACCCGATCACGATCCTGTCGACGCTGCCCTCGGCCGCCGTCGGGGCGCTGCTGGCCCTCATGCTCGCGGGCAGCCCGCTCGGCATGATCGCGATCATCGGCATCATCCTGCTGATCGGGCTGGTGAAGAAGAACGCGATCATGATGATCGACTTCGCGCTGGAGGCGGAGCGCACCGCCGGGCTCACCGCGCGCGAGGCGATCTACCAGGCGTGCCTGCTGCGCTTTCGGCCGATCCTCATGACCACGCTCGCCGCCCTGCTGGGCGCATTGCCGCTCATGCTCGGGACCGGCGTGGGCTCGGAACTGCGCCATCCGCTCGGGCTGACTCTGGTGGGCGGCCTGATCGTGAGCCAGGTGCTGACCCTCTTCACCACACCCGTGATCTACCTCGCATTCGACCGCATGGCCCGCCACGTGCAGCCACCGGCCGCGCCGAAACCGTTGGGACCGGCGCTCGGCGTGCGCCAGCCATGAACCTGTCCGCCCCCTTCATCGACCGGCCGGTGGCGACCACGCTGCTGATGCTGGCGCTCGTCATCTCCGGCGCCGTCGGCTATCTGCTGCTGCCGGTGGCACCGCTGCCGCAGGTCGAATTCCCGACCATCTCGGTGACGGCTGCGCTGCCCGGCGCGAGCCCCGAGGTCATGGCCGGGACGGTGGCCACACCGCTCGAGCGCCAGTTGGGCCGCATCGCGGGCATCAACGAGATCACTTCGTGGTCGACCCAGGGCAGCACCCGCATCACGCTGCAGTTCGACCTGGGACGCGACATCGACAGCGCCGCGAACGACGTGCAGGCCGCGATCAACGCCGCACGCGCGCAGCTTCCCACGAGCCTGCCGAACAATCCGACCTACCGCAAGATGAATCCCGCCGATGCGCCGATCATGGTGCTGGCGCTCACCTCCGATCTCTACACGCCCGGCCAGATCTACGATGTCGCATCCACGGTGCTGGCGCAGAAGCTCTCGCAAATCGAGGGCGTCGGCCAGGTGAGCGTCGGTGGCAGCTCGCTGCCGGCGGTGCGCGTCGAGCTCAACCCGACCGCGCTGAATCATCACGGCATCGGCCTGGACGAGGTGCGCGCCGCGCTCGCGGCCGCCAACGCCAATCGCCCCAAGGGCTTCCTCGAGGATGGCGAGCGCCAGTGGTCGATCTACGCCAACGACCAGGCGACGACGGCGGCACAGTACCGGCCGCTGGTGATCGCGTATCGCAACGGCGCGCCGGTGCGGCTTGCCGACGTCGCCGAGGTGATCGACTCGGTGCAGGACGTGCGCAATGCCGGCCTCGCGAACGGCAAGCCCGCGGTGATCCTCCAGATCTCGCGCGAGCCCGGCGCCAACATCATCGAGACGGTGGAACGGGTAAGCGAGCTCCTGCCCTTCCTGCACGCATCGATTCCCGCCGCGATCGACCTCGAGCTCATGATGGAGCGCACTTCGACCATCCGCGCCTCGCTGCGCGAAGTCGAACGCACCCTCGCGATCGCGATCGGGCTCGTCGTCGCGGTCGTGTTCGTGTTTCTGCGCAATGTGCGCGCGACGCTGATCCCGACGGTGGCCGTGCCGGTGTCGCTGATCGCGACCTTCGCGGTGATGTACCTCGCCGGCTTCAGCCTCAACAATCTGTCGCTGATGGCCCTGATCGTGGCCGCGGGCTTCGTCGTCGACGATGCCATCGTCGTGCTGGAGAACGTCTCGCGGCACGTCGAGTCCGGAGCGAGCCCGGCGCGGGCGGCACTGATCGGCACGCGCGAGGTCGGCTTCACCGTCCTGTCGATGAGCGTGTCGCTGGTCGCCGTCTTCATTCCGTTGCTGTTCATGGGCGGCATCGTGGGCCGGCTCTTTCGGGAGTTCGCGGTCACGCTGTCGGCGGCGGTGCTGGTTTCGCTGGTGGTCTCGCTGACCGCCACTCCGATGATGTGCGCGCGGCTGCTCACCCCCGGACGGGACCGGGCGCGCGGTCCGTTCTACCGCGCCGGCGAACGCGTCTTCGAGTGGCTGCTCGCCGGCTACCGCGCGAGCCTCGCGTGGTCGCTGCGCCACGGCCGCTTCATGATGCTGCTGCTCGCGGCGACCATCGCCCTGAACGTGTACCTGTATGTCGCGATCCCCAAGGGCTTCATCCCGCAGCAGGACACCGGGCGACTCATGGGCTGGATCCGCGCCGACCAGAGCATCTCGTTCCAGGCGATGCGCCAGAAGGTGGCGGACTTCGCCGAGATCGTGCACGCAGACCCCGCGGTGCAGAACGTGACCGCCTTCACGGGCGGCGGACAGCGCAACGCCGGCATGATGTTCGTGCAGCTGAAGCCGCTCGCGCAGCGCCGCGAATCCTCCGAGCAGGTGATCGAGCGCCTGCGTGCACGGCTTGCCAATCAGCCGGGCGCGCGACTCTTCCTCAGGCCGATGCAGGACGTCCGCGCCGGCGGGCGGCAGTCGAGCGGCACCTTTCAATACACCCTTCAGGGCGACGACGTGCCGCAGCTTCGGACCTGGACGCTCAAGCTGCAGGACGCCCTGCAGAGCGTTCCGGAGCTCACCGACGTCGATTCCGACCAGGAGGTGCGCGGCCTCGAGACCGCGCTCGTCATCGACCGCCCGACCGCCGCGCGCATGGGCGTGACGGCCGATGCGATCACCTCCGCGCTCGGCAATGCGTTCGGCCAGTCGCAGGTGTCGACCATCTATTCGACGCGCAACCAGTATCGGGTGGTGATGGAAGTGGCACCGCAGTATGCCCAGGGTCCCGACGCGCTGGCGGGGATCTATGCCCGCGCCACGTCCGGCGTGCTGGTGCCGCTGTCGGCGTTCGCCCGCTACGAGCTCGCGACCGCGCCGCTTGCCGTCAACCACCAGGCACAGTTCGCGGCGACCACCATATCCTTCAATCTCGCCCCGGGGGTCGCGCTCTCGCAGGCCGTGCAGGCGATCGATGCCACGACCGCGCGCATCGGCCTGCCGACGACGATTCAGGGCAGCCAGCAGGCCACGGGCAAGGTGTTCCAGCAATCGGTCGATGCCCAGCCGTGGCTCATCGTCGCCGCGCTCGTCGCCGTCTATATCGTGCTCGGCGTTCTCTACGAAAGCCTCGTGCATCCGCTGACCATCCTGTCGACGCTGCCCTCGGCCGGGGTCGGCGCGCTGCTCGCGCTGCTGCTGACCGGGACGGAGTTCAGCGTGATCGCGCTGATCGGCGTCTTCCTGCTGATCGGTCTGGTGAAGAAGAACGCCATCATGATGGTCGACTTCGCGCTCGGCGCCGAGCGCGAACAGGGCAAGCATCCGGAGCAGGCGATCTTCGAGGCCTGCCTGCTGCGCTTTCGCCCGATCATGATGACGACTCTGGCCGCCCTGCTCGGCGCGCTGCCGCTCGCGCTCGGCAGCGGCGACGGCGCGGAACTGCGGCGCCCGCTCGGCATCGCCATCGTCGGCGGCCTGATCGTGAGCCAGATCCTGACGCTCTACACGACCCCGGTGGTCTACCTCTACCTCGACCGTTTCCGGCTGTGGGCGCAGCGCCTGTGGCGGCAGCGCCCGGGCCCCGCGCACGGAGCCGCGCGATGAATCGCCCGCAATGGCTCGCCTGGCTGACCACCGCGGCGTTGCTGCTGCCCGGTTGCACGGTCGGTCCCGACTACGTTCGCCCCTCCGCGCCGACACCGGACGGCTACAAGGAGGCCGGCGCCTGGAAGCCGGCGCAACCCCGCGACGACCTGAGCCGGGGCAAATGGTGGGAGATCTTCGGCGATCCGGAGCTTGACGCGCTCATCGAGCGGGTCAACATCTCGAACCAGAACATCCTGGCCGCCGAGGCGCAGTTTCGAGGCGCCCAGGCCCTGGTCCAGCAGGCGCGGGCGGGCTACTTCCCGACCCTCAGCGGCGGCGTTTCGACCGTTCGCAGCCAGTCGCCGAACCTGCCCAACGCGCCGAGCACGACGCGGCCGGTGACCACCTACAACCTCCCCGTGAACGCGAGCTGGGAACCCGACCTGTGGGGCAGCGTGCGGCGTGCCGTCGAGTCGAGCGAAGCGAGCGCCCAGGCGAGTGCAGCCAGTCTCGAATCGGCGCGGCTGTCGGCACAGGCAACACTCGCGCAGAACTACTTCCTGCTGCGGATCGCCGACGCCCAGAAGAAGCTCCTCGACGATACCGTGGCGGCCTACGAGCGCTCGCTCGAGCTCACGCGGAATCGCTACGCTGCCGGCGTGGCGGCGAAGGTCGATGTCGTCCAGGCGCTGACCCAGCTCAAGAGCACCCAGGCCCAGGCCATCGAGATCGGGGTGCAGCGCTCCGCGCTCGAGCATGCGATCGCCGTGCTCATGGGCGAACCGCCGGAGAGGTTCTCGATCGCGCCGGCACCGCTCGCGGTCGTGCCACCAGGAATCCCGGTGGGCGTGCCATCCGAGCTGCTCGAGCGCAGGCCCGATATCGCCACTGCGGAACGTTCCGTGGCAGCGGCAAACGCGCAGATCGGTGTCGCCATCGCCGCTTTCTACCCCACCCTCACGCTCTCCGCCGCCGGCGGTTTCCGCAGTACCGACAGTGCGACCTGGCTCTCGGTGCCGAGCCGCTACTGGTCGGTCGGCGCCGCCCTCGCCCAGGTCCTGTTCGACGGCGGTCTACGCAGCGGCGTCACCGCCCAGGCACGCGCCGCCTACGACGGCAACGTCGCGGCCTATCGCCAGACGGTGCTTGCCGGATTCCAGGAAGTCGAGGACAACCTCGCCGCCCTGCGCATCCTGGAGGAAGAGGCCGCCGTGCAGGCCGAGGCCGTGGCGGCCGCGCGCCAATCGGTGGAGCTCACCCTGAACCAGTACAAGGCGGGCATCGTCAGCTACCTGAACGTGGTGGCGGTCCAAACCGTGGCGCTCAACAACGAGCGGACCTCGGTCGGCATCCTCGGTCAGCGGCTGACCGCGAGCGTACTGCTGGTGAAGGCCTTGGGCGGCGGCTGGGACGCGTCCGAGCTCCCCAAGTCCGCGAACCTCCTGCCGTGAGGACGGGCACGGCGCGTGGCACGGCGATTGCGCACGATGCCCCTCGCCATTGTTCAAGCTTCGTCTAGGGCTGAACGTTCGGGCCGGGCCGTATAGGTCCGGCCTTTGTTTTTTCAGCGATTCGGCGTGACGGTCAAGAGGGTGTGCGGGAATGGCCCCGCACCGCGCAGTGGTTCCTCGCAGCCAGGTGCTGGTTCACTGGAACCAGATGGCCGCGAGGTGGGGCAAAACCGCCCTATAATCGAACGCAAACAAGCGCCGTTCGCGCGGCGGTCCCGCGATGAGCTTGAAGCTCCGCCTCAACCTGGTGATCACCGTCGTGCTCGCGCTCATCTTCCTGGCGAGCAGCGTGTTCCTCGTGCGCGAAGCACAGCGCGACGTGCAGGCGGAGATCGAATCGACCGCGAACCTGGCGCTGCATTTTCTCGATGCGGAGCTCGCACGCGCCACGCTGGCCAATGCCGGTGCGCCGCGATTCGATCTCGCGGCGTTGGGCGAAGTACGTCACTTGAGTATCGAGTTCTACGACCTCCAGGGTCGCACCCTGGAGTCGAACCAACCGGGCGTGGCGTCCGCGTCGTCCGCCCCTGGCTGGTTCGCGAACCTCGTCGGGGCGCTCGGCCGCGGCGTGGCGCCGATTCGCCGCACGGTCTCGGTCCACGGCAAGACGGCCGGCACGCTGGTGGTCAAACCGGATCCCTCCTTCGAGGTGGATGAGGTGTGGAAGGACGCAACAGGCCTCATGCAGCTCGCGGCGGTGATCTTCCTCGTGACGAACGCACTCGTGTACTGGGTGGTCGGGCGTGCGCTTGCGCCGGTGACCAAGATCCTCGGCGCGCTGAACCAGATCGAACGGGGCAATCTCGCCACACGGATGCCGCCGCTCACGCTGCCAGAACTGTCACGCATCGCATCGACATTCAATCGCATGATGGACAATCTGCAGGCGAGCGTGAACCAGAACCGGCGGCTCGCACAGCAGCTGATCAAGGTGCAGGAGGAGGAACGACGCAGCCTCGCGCGCGAACTGCACGATGAGCTGGGACAGTGCCTCACCGGCATCCTCATGGACGGTGCTGCAATCCTGAACGCGGCCAAGGCCGGCAAGCCCGCGCCGCGCGAGAGCGCCGAGGCGATCGTGGGCGTCACCCGCCACATCATGGACCTCGTCCGCAGCATGCTGCAGCGGCTGCATGCGGAAACCCTGGACAGTCTCGGTCTCGAGGAAGCGCTGCGCGAACTGGTGAATGTCTGGCGCCAGCGCAATCCGGGCACCGTCTGCGAGCTCACGATCGGCGGCTCGCTGGATCAGGTCGGCGAAGCGCTCAACATCACGGTGTACCGGGTCGTGCAGGAAGCGCTCACCAACGCCGCGCGTCACGCCCGCGCGCGCCGCATCGAAGTTCGCGTGCACCGGGGCGCTACCCTCACCGTGGAGGTGCAGGACGACGGCATCGGCATGGAGCGCGACCTGCACGATGGCGGCTTCGGACTTCCGGGCATGTTCGAGCGCGTGGAGTCGCTGGGCGGGGTCATGCGCATCGCGAGCCGCCGCGACCACGGCGTTACGCTGACCGTCGAGCTGCCGCTCGCCGAGATGGAGAGCGTGTGATGACGTTGGCCGAGATCACGGTCCTGCTCGTCGACGACCACGCCATCGTGCGCGCCGGGTTTCGTCGGCTGCTGGAGCAGATGTCGGGCATTCGTGTCGTGGCCGAGGCCGCCAGCGGAGACGAGGCCTATCGCCTCTTCGGCGACCGCCAACCCGACGTCGTCGTGATGGATCTCTCCATGGCGGGCATGGGCGGTCTGGAAGCGATCCGCCGCATCGTCGGGCGTCATCCGATGGCCCGCATCCTCGTCTTCAGCATGCACGAGACCGCTGCCTTTGCGCAGCAGGCGATGCGGGCCGGCGCGTGCGGCTACGTCACGAAGACGAGCGCGCCCGAGGTGCTGGTCGAGGCGGTGCGAGCGATCGCGGCCGGACGCAGCTTCCTGTCCGCGGAAATGGCGCAGCAACTCGCCATGGAGAGCGTGGCGGGCGAGCGCGACCCCTTGAGCGTGCTGACACCGCGGGAGTTCGAGATCTTCCGTCTGCTGGCCGCTGGAAAAACCGCGGAGCAGATCGCCGAAGTGCTCTACGTGAGTGCCAAGACAGTGGCAAATCACGCCACCCAGATCAAGCAGAAGCTCGGCATCACGACCGCCGTCGACCTGCATCGCGTCGCGCTGCGCTACGGGCTGGTCGTCGAGTAACACCTGTCGTCCCGACCGGGAGTTTTTCCCGCGGATCGCGCGAGATTCTCCCGTGCCTCGTCGGCCACCGAGGTGCACACTGAACCCGAAGACAGGCGCGCCGCCGGATGCTTGGGCGGCGCTTTTTTCTCCGCCCCCGAAGGTCTGTCACCGTGGACCCGCGTTTGCTGTTCGTTGTCCAACTGCTGCTGGCACCCGTCGCCGTCGCTGTCGCCCTCCTCCTGCTGCTGGGAATGATCCATTTCTTCCTGCCGAACCGGCACCCGTCGGAGCCACCGAGCTCGCCTTGAGCGCGCGCCAGCGCATGCGATCGGGAAATTTTCCCGGGTGCGATGACGGGCGCATCTGCTAGATTGCGCCGGCGATAAGCCTTCTCGGATACCCCACGATGGGTGCCGGGCTACCGACAACATTTCGAACAGGGAGTCTGCATGCGCTCGCGCCTCGCCCCACTGCGGTCGTTCGGCCTCGTTCTCGGCACCGCCATCGTTCTCCCACCGATAGCCCCATCGCTCGCAGCGGACGAACGCCGAATGCTCGAAGCACCGCAGGTGGACGTGGTCGGCACCACCCCCGTCCCGGGTCTCGGCTCGCCCAAGAACGA
>JBDHRV010000071.1:0-17938 GCA_039807745.1 Burkholderiales bacterium | reverse complement strand
GAATAAAGATGGGGTGTGGTCGATTCACCACACCCCATCGAGTCACTCCAAAATCAAACGAACTGTGGAAGTTGGGCCAGGTCCACGACCCGCAGGACATCGGGTTCCTGCGTCTTCCCCCGCCGCAACAGCGCGCGAATGCGTGCGAGGAGCTCCGAGAAAGCGAAGGGCTTGACGAGATAGTCGTCGGCGCCGAGCTCGAGCCCACGGACGCGATCTTCCACGCGGTCGCGGGCGGTCAGAAACAGCACCGGAGTCTGTCGCTCTTCGCGAATGCGCTCGAGCACCGACCACCCGTCCAGGTGCGGCAGCCCGATGTCGAGGATGATCAGGTCGTAGGCTTCGCTGCGGGCGTGGTGCAACGCGTCCATGCCGTTGCGCACCCAGTCGACCACGAAGCCGCTCTCGCCGAGCCCCTTGACCAGGTATTCGCCGGCCCTTCTCTCGTCTTCCGCCAGCAGCAAACGCACCGTACCGCCTCCGCCGCGTATAGGAGGCAACTCCGACGTAACCTTATTGCTATCGACCCGAGCAAACCCGAGTGGTTCGTCCGTCTTCGCGCCCGTGCGCGTCGCCGCCGTTGCCTCATCCGCTATAATCCCGGCCTCGCCTGTGCCCCGATCCCTGAACATGGAGCTGCCCAAGAGCTTCGAGCCCGACGCCATCGAGCGCCGCTGGTATCCCGAATGGGAAGCGCGCGGCTACTTTACCGCCGCCTTCGCGCCCGGCCAACCCGCCTTCTGCATCCTGCTGCCGCCCCCCAACGTGACCGGCACGCTGCACATGGGGCACGCGTTCCAGCACACGTTGATGGACGCGCTGATCCGCTATCACCGCATGCTGGGCGACAACACGCTGTGGCAGGCGGGCACCGACCACGCGGGCATCGCGACCCAGATCGTGGTCGAGCGGATGCTCGAGCGCGAGCGCACGTCGCGCGCCGCGCTCGGCCGCGACGCGTTCGTCGATCGGGTATGGGCGTGGAAGGAGGAATCCGGCTCCACCATCACGCGCCAGATGCGGCGGCTGGGCACCTCGTGCGACTGGTCGCGCGAGCGCTTCACGATGGACGAGGGATTGTCGCGGACCGTGACCGAGGTCTTCGTGCGCCTCTACCGCGAAGGGCTCATCTACCGCGGCAAACGGCTGGTGAACTGGGACCCCAAGCTCGGCACCGCGGTGTCCGATCTCGAAGTGGAAAGCGTCGAGGAACAGGGCAGCCTGTGGCACATCCGCTATCCGCGCGTCGATGGCAAGGGCCATGTGGTGGTCGCAACCACGCGCCCCGAGACCATGCTGGGCGACGTCGCGGTCGCGGTACATCCCGAGGACGATCGCTACCGCGATCTGATCGGGCAGGCCGTGCATCTGCCCTTGACCGACCGCACGATCCCGGTGATCGCGGATGCCTATGTCGATCGCGAGTTCGGCACCGGCTGCCTCAAGATCACGCCGGCGCACGACTTCAACGACTGGCAGATCGGGCAGCGGCACAAGCTGCACCCGATCGGCATCCTGACGCTCGATGCCAAACTGAACGAGCATGCACCTGCGCCGTACCGCGGGCTCGATCGCTTCGAAGCGCGGCGGCGCGTCGTTGCCGATCTCGATGCGTCGGGTCTGCTGGAGGACGTGCAGCCCCACAAGCTGATGGTGCCACGCTGCGGGCGCACGAACGAGATCGTCGAGCCCATGCTCACGGACCAGTGGTACGTGAACATGGAATCGCTCGCGCAGCTCGGGCTGCACTGCGTCGCCTCGGGCGAGGTGCGCTTCGTCCCGGAGAACTGGACCACCACCTACGACCAGTGGCTCATCAACATCCAGGACTGGTGCATCTCGCGCCAGCTCTGGTGGGGCCATCGCATCCCGGCGTGGTACGACACGGACGGCAACGTGTACGTGGCCCACGACGAAGCCGAGGCGCGCGAGCTGGCGGGCGGCGGACCGTTGGTTCAGGACGAGGACGTGCTCGACACCTGGTTCTCGTCCGCGCTCTGGCCGTTCTCGACGCTCGACTGGACACCGGAGTATCCCGAGAAGAGCAACCCCGCGCTCGACCTCTACCTGCCCTCCTCCGTGCTCGTCACCGGCTTCGACATCATCTTCTTCTGGGTCGCGCGCATGGTGATGATGACCAGGCACGTCACCGGCAAGGTGCCGTTCCACGAGGTCTACGTGACCGGCCTCGTGCGCGATTCCGAAGGCCAGAAGATGTCGAAGTCGAAAGGCAACATCCTCGACCCGATCGACCTCATCGACGGCATCGCCCTCGATGCGCTCATCGAGAAGCGCACCTACGGCCTGATGAATCCGAAGCAGGCCGGCGAGATCGAGCAGACGACGCGCCGCCAGTTCCCTAACGGCATCCCCGCCTTCGGCACCGACGCGCTGCGCTTCACCTTCGCGAGCCTCGCGACTCACGGCCGCGACATCAAATTCGACCTGGCCCGCTGCGAGGGCTATCGCAATTTCTGCAACAAGCTCTGGAACGCCACGCGGTTCGTGCTGATGAACTGCGCAGGCAAGGATACGGGTGTCCACGAGTCGCTGCCGTGTGAGCTCACGCAGGCCGACCGCTGGATCGTCTCGATGCTGCAGCGGACCGAGCAGCAGATGCACCGGGCGTTGCGCGAATACCGCTTCGACATGGCCGCGCGCGCCCTCTACGAATTCGTGTGGGACGAGTACTGCGACTGGTACGTGGAATTCGCCAAGGTGCAGCTTCAGAATGGGAATGACGAGCAGGAGCGTGGCACGCGGCGCACGCTGGTGCGGGTGCTGGAGACGACGCTGCGCCTCGCGCATCCGGTCATCCCCTTCATCACCGAGGAACTGTGGCAGAAGGTCGCGCCGCTCGCTGGGACAGCGGGCGCGAGCGTCATGATCCAGCCGTACCCGCAGCCGGAGTCGTCGAAGATCGACACAGCCGCAGAAGCGTTCATCGCGCGTGCGAAAGAGCGCATCAACGCGTTGCGCGGACTGCGTTCCGAGATGGGGCTCTCCCCCGCTCAGAAGGTCGCAGGCGTCTGCGCGGGCGACGCAGTGTCGCTCACGGCTTTCCGACCCTATGCCATGGCGTTGGCGCGCCTGTCGAGCCTCGAGGTGGTGGATGACCTGCCGGCGACGGACGCACCGGTCGCCATCGCGGGTGATGCCCGTCTCATGCTGAAGGTGGAGATCGACGTCGGCGCGGAACGCGATCGCATCGGCAAGGAGATCGCGCGCGTCGAAGCGGAGATCGCGAAGGCGCAGGGCAAGCTCGGCAACGCGGGCTTCGTCGAGCGCGCGCCGGCAGCAGTCGTGCAGCAGGAGCGGGACCGCCTCGCAGGCTTCACCGGCACGCTCGAGAAGCTGCGCGGCCAGCTCGGCCGGCTGACCGCAGACGCCTGACGCGAGCAGGCCAGGCGAGGGGCGCCCGATGACGCCCGCGCTGCGCGCTTTCCGCCACCGCAACTTCCGCATCTTCTTCGCCGGGCAACTGGTCTCGGTGGTCGGCACGTGGCTGCAGATGGTCGCCATGAGCTGGCTCGTGTATCGCCTCACCGGGTCGGCCTTCATGCTCGGTGTGGCTGCCGCCGCGCAGCAGATCCCTGTGCTCTTTCTGGCGCCGATCGCCGGCGTGGTCGCGGACCGGGTCAACCGCCAGCGCCTGCTCCTTGCGACCCAGGCCGCTGCGAGCATTCAGGCCAGCCTGCTCGCGATGCTCGCTCTTGGCGGCCACCTGACGGCCTGGCAGGCGGTCGGGTTTGCCCTCGTCTACGGCGCCATTCACGCGTTCGAGACGCCCGCCCGCCAGGCATTTCTGCTCGAACTGGTGCAGGCCAGGGCCGATCTGCCGAATGCCATCGCGCTGCAATCGATGATGTTCAACGGCGCGCGCTTTATCGGCCCCTCGCTCGCCGGCCTCATTCTCGCGGCATCCAGTGAAGGCTGGTGCTTCCTGCTCAATGCCGTCTCCTACTTCGCGACGATGATCGCCTATTCGGTCATCCGCGTGGGCATCCGGCCTTCGACTGGAGGTCTGGGCAACTGGATGGCGGATCTCGCAGCGGGAGTGCGCTACGCCCTCGGCTTTGTCGGTACCCGCTATCTGCTCGCACTCGTCGCGCTCATCTCCTTCTTCAGCGCGCCGTGGCAGCCACTGATGCCGAAGTTCGCGGTCGAGACGTTCGCGGGCTCGTCGCGCACGCTCGGATTCTTGATCGGTGCAGTTGGACTGGGAGCGCTTGCCGCGACGGTGGTGCTCGCCCGGCGCGCGTCGGTGCGCGGCCTGAGCGGCGCGATCGCCACCGCATTGACGGCGGCGGGAATCGCCTTCGCGCTCTTCGCACTCTCGAGCCACTACGCGCTTTCGATCGGGCTGCTCGCCGTTTTCGGATTCGGTCTCGTGTTCTCGATGGCGGGCTGCAATACCATCCTCCAGACCCTCGTCGACGAAGACAAGCGCGGCCGAGTGATGAGCCTCCACGTCATGGCGTTCCTCGGCATCGCGCCGATCGGCAACTTCGTCTGGGGCGCTGTCTCCGAAAGAATCGGCGTGCAGTGGACGGTGTTCGCCTGCGGTATCGCGATTGCGTGTGCGGGACTCTGGTTTACGTTTGGCCGCGGGCCGTGGAAAAAGGCGGTGCACGAGGCTTACGTAAGACGGGGCATCGTCCCCGACCCGCAGGAGTAGCGTCGGGCGCTCAGTCGCCGTCGGTCAAACGGTCCAGCTGGCGGCGGTCGCGCTTGGTCGGGCGACCCTGCAGGGCGGCCGAGGGATCGAGCTCGGTCCGATGCTCTGCCACCTTCGCCTGGCGCGCGAGGCGGCTCTCCTCCGATTCCTCGTAGAGCAGGCGTGCCACCGTGGCGGGGCCGCGGCGAACGGACAGGGCCTGCACGGTGATGTGCCATTCGTAGACTCCGATACGGATCTCCAGGCGATCACCTGCCTTGAGCGCCCGCGCCGGCTTGACCCGCTCCCCGTTCAGCCTGACGTGTCCGCCTTCGACCGACTCCTGAGCCAGCCCGCGCGTCTTGAAAAAGCGGGCAGCCCAGAGCCACCGGTCGAGGCGCACCGCGGTCGGTGCGGCAAGTACGTCCGGTGTCACGTCGCACAGACCCCTTCAGGGTAGTAGCGCGCCTTCATCCGCGCGCAGTAGGCCTCGAGCTGCGGATACCCCTGCGCGTGCGCCTTCAGCGGCGTCTCGAGTGGCACCCAGAGCAGATTCGCGAGCGACGCGTACGCACTCGCATCCAGCGAGCTCGGCTGCTCGCCCAGGCAATACGGCTTGTCGCCGAGAAAATCGGCCAGCGCCGTGATATCGGCTTTGCCGATTGCGCAAATCTCGTCCGGACTGTGGCGTCCCAGGCCGTGCCCCCAGATTTCCTTGCGCATGCCGCGCCTCGCGACTGCGGGAATCAGGTCGCGCAGCACGGGCGGCAGTCCCCCGAAGAACGCGCTGCGGGTCAGTGCCCAGCCTTCGGGTGTGAACCATCGGTTGTAGACGATTGCCCAGTACAGGTTCTCCTCGAGCAAGCGCCGGAAAGCCAGCGCGATCGCGTGTTCCTCCGGGGTGAGACGGGCGTCGAGCCGATCGCCATAGCGGTTCTTCAGGTAGTCGATGATGAATCCCGAATCGGCCACGACGCGCCCGTCGTCTTCGATCCAGGGCATCTTTCCCTTCGGGGCCTTCAGGATGTTCGCGCGCGGGGCGAGCCGGTATTCGAGGCCGGCCATCCGCAGGTAGGTCTCGACCTTCATGCAGAAGGTGCTGGCATTCGGCAGTCCGAAAGCGGGGTCGAACTGGAACAGAGTAATCATCCGCCGGAGCTCGACACCGCAGTGCGAACGACCTGGGTGCTATCTCTTCTTCATGTAGAACCGAAACTCACCGCCTTGCTCTTCGGACGACAGCAGCTCATTCCCGGTCTGCCTGGAGAACGCCTGGAAATCCTTGACCGCGCCAGGGTCCGTTGCGAGGATCTTGAGCACCTGTCCCGGCGACATGTCGCTCAGCGCCTTCTTGCAGCGAAGAATCGGCAGCGGGCAGTTGAGCCCGCGCGCGTCGAGTTCCTTGTCGTGGTTCATGCGGGACTCCGTGACGATCGTGTAGCGGCAGCGCGAAGGGGATTATAGGCGCTGCGAGGCGCCCGCAGGCACGGCCGTACTAGAGAAGCAGGACGTCCCGATCGGCCAGAGACTCGGCCACGCGATCGTTCGCGGTGGACAGCCGTTCAACCAATGTCTCGAGAAACACCTGGTTGAAGCGGCTGCGGCAGCCTTCGCTCGCCCCGGCCAGCGCCGACGCACCGATTTCCAGCACGGTGACCTCGGTAAGCGCGGTCACGCTGGCGCTGCGCCGAAACTCGTGCTTCGCGAGGTGCCCCATTTCGCCGAAAGAGTCCCCCGCCCCGAGGGTGGCGAGCAGCGCCTTGTTCTTGGTAACGCTGACCTCCCCGGCAGCGACCACGTAGCAGGCTGTGCCGCCCTCCCCCTGCCGGATCAGTACGGTGCCCACCGGACGCCGGACCCAGGTCCCGATCCGCACTACCTCCCACAGCTCCACGTCGGTGAACGCCTTGAAGAACTTGAGCCGCCGCAGGGTGTAGAACTTCTCCGTGTCGGGGATCGGCGCCTCGACGCGTCGCAGCTCGCCGAAGGCGTCGGCCAGGTCGCGCGCGAACTCGTCCCACGTCTGGTAGCGCGCTTCGAGATCCTTCGCGAGCGCCTTCAGCACGATCTCGTCGAGCCGTCGCGGAATCTCCGGCCGGTGAGTGCTCGGCGGCGGCGGATCGGTGTGGATGATCTGGTAGATCATGGCGTACTTGTTCGCGCCCTTGAACGGCAGCTGTCCCGTGAAGAGCTGGTAGAGCACGACCCCGAGCGCGAAGATGTCGGTCTGGTGGGTGAGCGGCTGCTCTTTCAGCTGCTGCGGCGACATGTAGGCGGGCGAGCCGACGCCGCTCACCTGGGTCGATTCGGTCGAGGTGACCAGTGCCGCGCCGAAGTCCGAGATCTTGATGTCGCCCGACTCGGTGAGGAGGATGTTGGCAGGCTTGATGTCGCGATGGATGACGCCATTGCGATAGGCGTAGTCGAGCGACTTGCAGCACTTGAAGGCAATCTCGAGCACCTTGTTCATCGGCAACAGGCGGTCGACGCAGGTGTGGCGCTCGAGCGTCCCGCCAGCGACGTACTCCATGACGATGTAGCTGTAGTCGCCCTCCACCGCGGCGTCGTAGATGGCGACGATGTGCGGGTGGGACAGCATCCCGGCAAGCGATGCCTCGGTCACGAACAGCTTGCGATAACGCCGGCCATACTCCTTGTCGCCGAGCACTTCCGGGTAGACCACCTTCACCGCAACCTGGCGGTCGGCGAAGGGGTCGCGGGCAAGGAAGACGGCGCTCGTCGCACCTTTGCCGACTTGGCGGATGATCTCGTATTTGCCGATCTGGCTCATGAACGCAGGCTTCGGGGGGTTAGGGGCGGCCTGACGGCCGCCGCAATGGCACGCCGCTTCAAGCAATCGTCCTGCCTGTTGACTGGTACGCCCCGGTCCCGCACCGATCGCCTGCTGCCCGGATTTGCGTGGCCGTCGGGTGGCCGGGCTTACTTCGGCTTCGCCTCGATCTCGATCGCGCGCAGCTCGCGCAGCCGCGCCTCGGCGCTCGAGAGCTGGTAGAAATCGCCGTCGCCCGCCTTCAACCCGAGTTGGAGCTGATCGATCGCCGCGGGGACGTTGCCGAGCAGGAAGTACCATTCGGACTGCGCGCGGTGCTGTTGCAGCCGCTTGCCCAGCGCGGAGTAGGCGCGCGCCTGCAACTGGTAGAGATGCGGGTCGTTGGGGTGGAACTGGAGCTGATCGTTCAGGAACTTCAGCGCATCCGCGGCCTGTCCGTCCTGCAGCAATGTCGCCGCGTAATCCAGGGCGAGGGCCCGGTACTGCGGGTGGGACCGCAGCGCGCTGCGGTAGAAGACGAGGGCGCCGGGCACATCGCCCGATGCGACCAGGATGCGGCCCGCCAGGGTTTCGACGATCGGATTCGAAGGCAGAATCGCGCGCAGCTTTCGCACCTCGTCCTTCGCCTCGGGGTATTTTTGCGCGCGCATCAGGGCCGTGGCGAGCCCGTAGCGGGCGGCAGCTTCGTTCGTGAATTTCTGCTCGCCGATACTTTCCTTGAAGAACGCCAGCGCCTCCTTCGGCGTATCCGAGGTGGCACGTATCTTCGCTCGCAGCAACTGGAAGTCGACGTTATCGGCGACCAAGCGGTAGGACGCGCCTTCCGACCGGTTGCGCATGTCGGCGATGCGCTCGGTGGTGAGCGGATGGGTGCGCAGGTAGGACGGCGCGTTGCTCTCGTAAGTCCGCGTCGCGCGCTGGAGGCGCTCGAAGAAGACGGGCATGGCGTTCACGTCGAAGCCCGAGTGGTCGAGGATCTGATAGCCGATGCGATCGGCCTCGCGCTCGTGTTCGCGCGTGTAGTTGAGCTGGGACTGAATCGCGCCGGCACCGGCTCCCATGATGGCAGCCTGCGACAGCTGCGGACTGCCGCGCGCGGCGAGCACCGCCAGCGCCATCGCCGCGATCGACAGGATGGTGCTCTGCTTCTGTCCGGCGATCATGCGCGCGATATGGCGCTGCGTGACGTGCGCGATTTCGTGGGACAGCACGCTCGCAAACTCGGATTCGCTCTGTGCGGTGAGGAAAAGACCGGTGTGCACCCCGATGAATCCTCCGGGCAAAGCAAACGCGTTCACGGAAGGATCCAGGATGACGAAGAACTCGAACTCCTGGCGATACTCGGGGCTCTGTGACACGAGCCGGTAGCCGAGATCGTTGAGGTAATCGACCAGTTCGGGGTCGTCGACGTAGGCCTTGTCCTCGCGGATCTGGCGCATGATGGTCTCGCCCAGTTCGCGCTCCTGTCGGGGCGTGAAGCTCGCCTGGGCGACGTCTCCCAGATCGGGCAGTTCGTCGGCAAATGCGGCCTCGAGGCCAAGGACCAGGGCGAGCAGAAAGGCGAGAATCCGCATGGTGCTATGATACCGAGTAACCGAAATTCCCGACCATCGCGCCCCTTGCGCCGCCCCGGCACAGCCCCATGACCGCGGACCTTACCCACTTCGACGCACGCGGACAGGCCCACATGGTGGACGTGGGGGGCAAGGCGCAGACGCAGCGCGTGGCCCGGGCGAGCGGCCGTATCACCATGGCCCCCGCCACGCTCGAGCGCATCGTCGCGGGCAGCGCCAGTAAGGGTGACGTACTGGGGGTGGCGCGCATCGCCGCAATCCAGGCCGCCAAGCGAACCCCGGAGTTGATTCCCTTGTGCCATCCGCTCGCCATCACCAAGGTCGCAGTCGAGTTCGACGTGCTCGCCTCCGAGCAGGCCGTCGAGTGCCGGGCGACAATCGAGACGTTCGGGCGCACGGGTGTCGAAATGGAGGCGCTGACGGCAGTGACGGTCGGATTACTCACGATCTACGACATGTGCAAGGCGATGGACCGGGCGATGCGCCTGTGCGACATCGGCCTGCAAGAAAAGCGCGGCGGAAAGTCCGGTACGTGGATGCGCCAATCGATCTAACGTCACATGATTCAACTTTGCGGCAAAACCGGAGCGAAGCATGCGCACTGTCGGGACGCGCTACCCTCTAGACGCCCGACCAGGCGTGACGGTTCCCCATCCCTGTCGTTCCGATTGCTACGGGACACGGCAATGAATGCGCGGAGACGAACGCTGCTCCGGGCGGCCGGTGCCCTGGCGGTAGCGTTGGCGTCTGGCCTGCTGACACCGGTGCGGGCGTTGGCTGGGGCCTGGAACCAATCCGGTTTCGCCTCGAAGGCGGTGGCCGATGCGCTCAAGTCGATCGACGCGACGACGTCCGTCGAGAGCCCCGACATCCTCATCAAGGCCCCCGAAATCGCGGAAAACGGCGCAATCGTACCGATCGAGGTCGTGAGCCGAATCCCCAACACGCGGTTTATCGCGATCCTCGCCGAGAAGAACCCGTTTCCCCTGGTTGGCACCTTCGATCTTCGCAACGGCGCCGAAGGCTTCGTCTCGACGCGCGTCAAACTCGGGGAGTCCTCGCTCGTGCGCGTGATCGTGAAGGACGACCAGAAGGTTTACAGCGCGAGTCGCGAGGTGAAAGTGACCATCGGCGGCTGCGGCGCCTGATCGACCCCGGGGCGTCACTCAGGAAGGCGAGCAAAATGGCGGAACCCATGAAAATCCGCGCCACGCTGCAGGGCGACGTGGTGGAGGTAAAGGTGCTCATCAACCACCCGATGGAGACGGGTCAACGCAAGGACCCCGATTCGGGCGAGACCATTCCGCTTCATTTCATTCAGGTCGTTACGGCAACGTTGAACGGAAAGCCGGTCATGGAAGCGCAGTGGAGCCAGGCGATTGCGCGCAATCCGTTCCTGGGGTTCAGGATTCGCGGTGCAAGAGCGGGGGAACGCATTGCCGTGAGCTGGGTCGACAACAAGGGCCAGCGGGGATCCATCGAAACGACGGTCACCGCGGGCGGATAGCGCCGTACGACGACGCATTCGCCACACCCGGTACGAGGTTTGCGCACGCCCGACCCGTCCGTGCGCGGCCCGCGTGCTCACGACTGATCGAGTCGCGCTGCGACTGGTATCATTCGACCCGGTCCGAATCAGGGCAACCGTCTGCCAACCTCCCTGACCTCTATTCATTCTCACCGGTGGCATCGCCGCTGCCGGGGCAACACGCATACGGAGATCTGAAACATGCACATGACCCGCCGAGAATTCCTGCAGGCGCTCGCCATCGCCGCCGCGTCGGGGTTCCCGCTTTCGAGATATGCCGACGCCGCGAGCATCAGCGGCTTCTATGATCTCCACGATTTCGGCAGTAACGTGACCCTGCTGCACTTCACGGACACCCACGCTCAGCTGCTGCCCACCTACTACCGGGAACCCAGCAGCAACATCGGCGTTGGCGAGGGAGTCGGCAAGCCGCCCCACCTGGTGGGCGACGCCTTCCTGCGCTATTACCTCATCAGCAAGGACAGCCGGGTCGCGCATGCGGATACCTATCTCGACTATGCGCGCGCGGCGAGGGCGTACGGTGCCATGGGCGGCTACGCCCACCTCGCGACACTGGTAAAGAAGATCAAGGACCAGCGCCCGAATTCGCTGCTCCTGGACGGCGGCGATACCTGGCAAGGCTCCGCCACCGCGCTCTGGACCAAGGGTCAGGACATGGTCGACGCGAGCAAGCTGCTCGGCGTGAACGCGATGACTGGCCATTGGGAGTTCACCTATGGCGCGGATCGTGTGAAGCAGATCGTCAGCTCGGACCTGAAGGGGAAAATCGACTTCGTCGCCCAGAACGTGACGGCTGGCGACTCCGGCGAATCCGTCTTTCCGCCATACACGATCAAGAGCGTGAGCGGCGTACCCATAGCCATCATCGGCCAGGCGTTTCCCTATACCCCGGTCGCTCATCCCCGCCATTTCGCGCCGGATTGGACCTTCGGCATCCAGGAAGAGAACCTCAAGCGATGGATCGCGGATGCGCGCAAGCGCGGTGCGAAGCTCGTGGTGCTGCTCTCGCACAACGGCATGGACGTCGACCTCAAGCTCGCCCAGCGGGTCGGTGGAATCAATGTCATCCTGGGCGGCCACACCCACGACGCCGTTCCCCAGCCGGTCCTGGTCAAGAATGACCTGGGCTATACCCTCGTCACCAATGCCGGCTCCAACGGCAAGTTCCTGGGCATCCTCGACTTGCAGGTGGACGGTGGGCGCATCACCGGCTACCAGTACCGCCTGGCCCCTGTCTTCTCCAGCCTGCTCGAGCCGGACCGTGAAATGGACGCTCACATCAAGAAGGTGCGCGCCCCCTACGAAAAGCAGCTGCGCGAGCGCCTGGCGACGACCGAGGAACTCCTCTACCGTCGCGACAACTTCAACAGCCCCTTCGACCAAGTGATCCTGAATGCGCTGATGGCAGTCAAAGGAGCGGAGATCGCCCTCTCGCCTGGCTTCCGATGGGGCACCGCGCTGCTGCCTGGCGATCCGATCCACATGGAAGATCTCATGAACCAGACCGCGATCACCTACCCTCAGACCACCCTCAACGAGCTTACCGGCGAGCAGATCAAGTCGATCCTCGAGAACGCCTGCGACAACGTCTTCAACCCCGACCCCTATTATCAGCAGGGCGGCGACATGGTGCGGGTAGGCGGTCTCAAGTACATGTGCGATCCGACCGAAGCGGCGGGAAAGCGGATCACCAACCTGACTCTGAACGGCAAACCGCTCGATGCCGGAAAGAGGTACAAGGTTGCCAGCTGGGCCCCAGCCGCCGAAGGCGCGACGGGCGAACCGGTGTGGGACGTGGTCGGACAACACCTGCGCGCCCAGAAAGTCGTTCGTGGGATGCAGCCCAACTCGCCGACGCTCGTGGGCGTGGCCACCAATGCCGGGTATGCGGCTGAGGACACGGCAACGAGACCTGCCGCAGCGACCGCCCCGGTCAATCAAGTCCCGACCAAGGCACCGGCGAACGCGAAGGCGGTCCCGAAGAAAGGCTGAAGGAAAGCGGTGGTGTCAGCTTCGCCAGATCCCGGCGAAGCGCCTTGAGGGATCAAGCGCCCTGAGCGCCGAGCACTTCCTTCGGCGCGGAGGCTTTTTCCTCGTGATACTCGTCGTCGACGTTGATGTTCCAGATCTCGTCTTTGCTGCCTGAGCCGGACAGGATGGCTTGTACAGCCAGACGGGCAGTCAGCATCGAGTGGTCTTGATTGTTGTAGCGATGCATTCCGTTGCGGCCGACGAGAAAGAGATTTTCGATGGCGTCTGTATACCGCCGCAAGACGTCGAATCGATCGTAGGTACCGAAGTAAGCAGGGTACGCCTTGGGCACGCGGACGACGTGGAAGTCGATCACATCGACGGCATCGATGAGGTCGATCTTCGCGAGTTCGTCGACCGCGAAACGGCCCATGTCGGCGTCGGTCAGACGCCACAGCTCGTCCTCCTCCCTGCAGAAGTACTCGAGACCTAGCCAGATCGTGTCCGGCGAACGGACCATGGCAGGGCTCCAGTTGTTGAAGATCTGCAGCCGACCCAGTTTTACCTCCGGCTCCTGGATGTAGATCCACGTATCGGGAAGCAGATTGGCCGGATGGCCCGGCAGACAGCCACGGTTCGCTCTGAGTTTCTTCACCAATACGCCGACGGTGATGAAGTCCCGATATTGCAACCCCGCGGCAACCTCCCTCACCTGCGGAGGCGCCGGCGGTATCAAGCCGAGAATAAGGTCGCGGACCGGCATGGTGGAGATCACGAAATCGCCGGCGAACTCCACTCGCTCTCCGGCTCGGCTCTCAGCGATCACGCCGACGATCCGGCCGTCCCTTTCCCACACTTCCTTCACTGTCAATCCGTGGTGAATCTCGCCTCCTGCAGTTCTGATACTTTCTGCGACCACCTGCCACATCTGCCCGGGACCGAACTTGGGGTAAAGGAATCGCTCGATGAGGCTGGTATTGACCCCTTTTTGGGCCACGCCGTCGCCCGATCCTCGGGCCCACTTGCGCAGGGCGTGACGGATGGCTTTCAGGATGGACAGCCCCTTGATACGCTGGGCGCCCCATTCCGGGCTGATCTCGCGACACGAGACACCCCACACTTTCTCCGTGTATTCCTTGAAGAACGTGCGATACAACTCCTTGCCGAATCGATTGACGAAGAAATCTTCCAAATTGCGCTCGGGCTTGCGCGGGAAGAGCGAGGAGAAGAAATAGCTAAGAGCGATCTTGGTGATTCGCCCTGCGCCCAGATTGCGAATCGTGTTCGCACTGAGCGAGATCGGGTAGTCGAAGAACTTGCGCAGGAAGTAGATGCGCGACAGTCGAGGCCGGATGAGGAGACGCTCGTCTGCAGGCGGGATGACGCTTAGTCCGTCTTTGGTCTTTTCCGGCGCTACCGGCAGAATGCCCCGCCACCAATCCATCACCCAGTCAGATTTGGAGAAGAACCGGTGGCCACCGATATCCATGTGGTTGCCGTTGTGATTGATGGTGCGAGAGATGCCGCCCACGTCGTCGAGTGATTCGACAACGATGGGTTTGTGGTCGGACCGCCGCAGCAATTCCAGCGCCGCGGTCAGGCCGGCGGGGCCGGCGCCTATGATGAGTACGGACTTGCGCATGGTGTGCTCGGTTGCGGTGATTCCAACGGCCTCGGGATGAAGCGATAAGCCAGAAGAACTGCGCAAAAAGCAACCACCAAGCCAGCAGGAAGGTCGACAAGGTAGTGCCAGCGGGACGCCACCGCCTCGGTGGCGATGAAGGTCACCGGTAAGATGTAGACGAGCCCCAGCCAACGGACGTAGCGAAGCGCAAAATAGAAGAACACAAGCGCGTGGGCGAGGTGCAGGGAAGGCATCGCTGCCAGTGCCGCAACGAAGTAGCTCGTATCGTACTCACCGCCATGGCTCGCTCGCAGGCTTCCTTGAAACGATGCCATCGTCGCCTGGATTGCGGTCGCTTCCGGGTTGTCGCCGGCTTCGTAAACGAACGGCCCCCAGGCTGGAGCAATCGCGTAACTCGCGCCACCCACGACCAACACGAGCGAGACTGCAAGCAGCAGGCGATCGAATCCGCGGCTGTCCGACTGCATGCCGTGAACGGTGAACGAAACCACGAACATGGCAACGAACACTTCGTGGTAAGCGTGTGGGAACTGGCCGAGAGCGTTCCGATAACCAGCGGCGAGGGCAGACGCAAGGTGGACGAGGGAGCGCAGTCTTTCATCGACCGCCATGTACACGTCGTCGAAAAGGAAAGGATTGATAAGTTGCGCCCAAAGCTTGAGATTGAAATGCACGTAGACGATTAGCGCAAGAGCGCCAATAGCGCGCAGACGATGACCGAGCAGCGCTTCCGCACCGGATCTGGAGAGATGGCGCGCCAGAAGGAAAACGGGCAGCGCCAATGCTGGCAGCAGTGGGCCCAGGTAATGCCGGGCGACGAAGAGAAGTGCATCAAGGGATGGAAAGTAGAACTGCAGGCGAAACAGCTGGGCCGTTCCCGCCGCGAATAGCAAGCTGGCAAACGCGAGCTTCTCCATCGCCGTGAAGTGCTTCATGACGTTTCCAAGACGGTCTTCTTGCTTTCGGAGAACAACAGCCATCGCTTGAGAGAGAAGTTGAAGAACAGTATGAGGAGAGCCGCTTCGGCCCTCGACACCAGATAGTGGAGACCAAGGAAGTCGGTGAAGAAGAACATCAGAAGATTGTTCAGCAGGAGGCCCGCAATCCCGATCAGGGAAAAGACCGCCAACTCGTGGGCCTGATTCTTCAAGGCTCGATAGTCGAAGATCCAGGCGATGCACAAGAGGTAGTTGAACGTAAGTCCGAGGAGGAACGCGATCGAAGCGGAAACGAGATAGTGCAGACCGACATGCTCGGTGAGCAGGAACAGCGCTGCGAAGTCGAGTAGGAACGCGAGACCGCCAGCCAGAACATATTGGCCAAGTTGGCGGGTCACCGGGCTTATCGTCATGGACTTACGCGGTCGAAGGGAATGGGTCTGGAACGGCACGTAGCGGGGCGCAGGCGTACAGATGGTGCACCTCCGCCGACGGCGAAAGGCGTATCGACGCCGCCGGCCTCGCGCCCGTGACCAGTCGTGGCAGCACGACGAAATCGAGGAGCGGGTCGTGACAAACATGGACCAGTCCATCGAGATTGGTCGATAGCTCGGGAGCCTTGGCGATCGGTGACGCCAACTTGCCAAAGCGGGAATCAGGCAGGCCGAGCCTTGCCAACCTTGTCAATCGCCGATTCACCTCGAGTGCGGTCTGTCGCGAGAAGATGATGCCGGAAGCTTGCTGTCGGGAACCATAGCTGCCGCGATGCAGGACGAGCCAGAGGATGTGATGGCCCTCGCCCCAATAGACGAGGTGGTCTGACTGAATGATGGCGGCTAGCTCTCGATGTCCTTCTTGCCGGAGATGATCCTCCTCGGCTTGGGCATCGCTGGTACGCTGCCAATGCCCCACGAAGAAGAGCGCAGCGCACCCTACGAGCAGGGCCAACCAGCGACGGCTTGCTGGACGATTCTGGAGCAGCCACCAGGTGCCAAGGAGCAAGGGCGGAAAGATGAACCAGCCACTCTCCTTGCAGATCGCGAAGATGCGATTCACGAACGGGATCTCGGCGGCGCTCGAGGCTGTGACATCCAGAGCAACGGAAGAAAGCAAGACGGTGCAGACGATTCGCTCGCCGATCACAAGGGCTATGACACCCCACGCCAGCGGAACGAGCCATGGTGGCAAGCGCGGCTCGAGCCCATAGCCATGTCGTGCGACGAGAAGCGCCGACAACAGCGCTGCACCGACAAGCGCTGTACTGTCGCCCGCGGATGCGCATGCCGCCAGCGCGCCAAGGAGGAGCCGGCTGTAAGGCGAGGCCGCCCAAGTCTCTTGTACCAGGAACATGCCCGCCGCTACGGCAAGCACCTTTGTCAGCCAAAGCACCCGCCACGGCTGCATCTGAACCAGCAGCACACCGGGCCAGTACACCGTCAGGACCGAGAGTCCCATACCCACGGCAAGTACACCGAAAGCGCACCACCACAGACGGCGCCCCTCTCGCGACACGAGGGCAGCAGTCGCGATCAGCAAGGCGAGAAGAAGGGGTTCGGCATATTCGTCGGCGCCCCACTGGTCGAGGAAAACGAAAGGGCTGCGCTCCATCGATAGCGCCAACCATTGGTGATCCATCGTGGTCGTCAGATTCTGAAAGGGTGGGACTTCCACTGACCTCAGAATCACGAGACTCGCAAGTCCCGCCATGGCGGCAAACAGTTGTTGGCGTGCTCGTAACCCGAAGAAGAACAGGAACAGTGCGGCGGGAAACGCCATCACGGGGTGCATCGCGGCGGCGAACACGAGGCTTACCAAGGCGACGATCCGCCGGTCACGCAGGATGCAGCCAACGGCAAGCAACGCCGCTGGCTCGGCCCAGCTTCGTGCGGTGAGAAAGGTCTCGCCGTAGGCGAAAACGCCGAAAGCCCCGTAGCCTCCCGGAAGCACCGCGACAAGAATAAGTGCGAGCCAGTAATGGAGACCGCGAAGGATCACCCGCAGCAGCCAAGCGGCAGCACCAAGCCACGCGATGTGCGCCGCCCCCAGGAGCACAATCGATGCTGTCGGCAGTCCCAGTCTCTGAATGGCCCGTGCGTAGATTTCCGTGAACGCAGTGAAGCCATCCTGGGATCCATAGGCAAAGAACGGATCCTTGGCAAATGGACCGGGATCGATCCGAAAAATGGCCTGTCCCGCGTAGAGGATAGCGTCATGCCATATTCCGCTATAGCGATGGGTCGCAATCCAGGCTACGGCAGTGAACAGGACCAGCACCAGGGTAGTCGAATCTGGGCCCACAAAGACGCGCTGGTGCGCCGGTAGACGAGAGCTCATGTGGGGTGGGATGGGGTGGGTCAAGTGATCGACGTTCTTGCCTCATCTTGCCGCGCGTGGCGAAGGGACGATCGGAATCGAGTTTCAGCGGCTATGCTCTTGACTACGAGCTATGGGTCACTCTTCTCGGCTCGCCCCAAGAGTTGCTGGTCTTCCTGGGGTCAGGCGTGGCTACCGATGTGTCCGGATTCGAGACTGCTTCGCGAAGAGCAAGTGTTCTGCCAGTGTTCGCGCAATGCGCACGTTCCCTCAGCAACTGCATGAACCGCAATCGACGAGTCGAGAACAGCCAGGGAGGCGAACCAATGTCCAGCGACAAGTTGCTGATCGGGGTTCAATCTAGCTAGCCCCGTCGACGCCCTCATCGATCCTTCAGTACGAATACTCCTGAAGGGAGCTTGCGGTAGGTCGATGCGATCACGGACTCAAGCTGCTGTACTTGCCAGCCCGGCAGCACGTTCAACATGATGGGGTCCAGG
>JBDHRV010000247.1:0-2832 GCA_039807745.1 Burkholderiales bacterium | reverse complement strand
CCGGTGATCAGGAATTGCATGCCGATGGCGGCGACGAGCAGGCCGAGCACGCGCGTCAGCAGACCGAGTCCGATCTCGCCAAGCAACCGCCGCAGAAAATGGCCCGACAGCAGAATCGCGAGCGTCACACCGGCGAGCCCCACGGTGATGCCGATCAGACCGAGCGACAGCGACGCGCTCTTGTGCTTCTGGGCTTCCACCGAATACAGGATCAGGTTGGCGATAGCACCGGGTCCGACCAGCAGAGGCATGGCGAAGGGAATCACGATCTGCCGGTAGACGGACTCGGCGAGCGCAAACTCTGTGGTTCTGCCCTGAGCCTCTGGCGGCTTGGTCTGAGCGGCGCCTTCGCCCGTCACGATACGGATGCCGATGAGGAGCAGCAGGATCCCGCCCGCCATGCGAAAAGCGTCGAGCGAGATACCGAAGAAATTCAGGATCGAAAGACCGGTCAGCAGAAACAGAAGCAGCAGTCCCAGCACGGTCAGCGAAACCAGCGTAGCCAGCCAGCGCTGCGCACCGGCGGCCAGCCCCGCCGTGTAGCCGATGAATACCGGCAACATGCCGAGCGGGTTGAGCAGCGCAAACGTGCTGGCAGCAAAGGTACTGAGGATCTGGTGCTCGTCCATGGTGTCTTGGGTTCCGATGTTCCACCGGAACTCAGCGCTGCGCCGCCTCGAGTTCAAGCACTGCGGTGGCGATCTCCGAGCTGAGTATTGAGAGTGCGTAGCTGTGTGCGGCGGCCAGTGCGTCGTCCCGGCCGATGTCGTCGGTCCGAAAAGGCTACCGTCAAAGCGGCACGATGTTCATCCCGAGCAACCTGGCGCTCTCGGTCATCGCGTCGTCGAGGCAGAGAATGCCCCGCGCGCTGAGACTCGCTGCAATGGCGAGATGCAGCGCATCGCCTGCCCTCAGCTTCAAGTTGTCGTCGCCCGCCAGCTCGGCGGCACGCCGGAATTCCTCCCGTCCAGGAACAGCCACCCTGCAATGCGCGTGCGCAAATGCGCGGACCCGCGCTGTGGCCTGTTTTGCCAGGCTCGCCGCGACCTGACCCGAACGCACCTTGATCGCGGCAGCCGAAGCGAACTCGACCAGGGACCATTCGCTAATCGCCAGGCGCTCACCGGCGGACGCGATCCAGGTTACGACGGTCTCGCTCTTCGGCTCTCGGATAAAAACCGGAACCAGGGCGCTCGTATCGATATAGATCATCAGTAGCGTGCGCCGCCGCGCATGTCTCCGACCACCGGTTTCGTCACGTTCTGGCGCCCGAGGAACTCTCGCAGGCGCCGCAGTTGCGCGCCACTGACGGCACGACCTTCCCTGGCGAGCACCAGGCGGCCGTCGGCAGAAACCTCCGCGACAAGCGTATCGCCCTCACCCACGCCGATCTTCTTGGCCGATTCCGCCGGCAGGCGCACGGCGAGGCTGTTACCCCACTTCGACACCGTCAGCTCCATCCGCAAGCTCTTCGCCGCCATCGCATCACCCGTACGTATCTACACGTTTCTACATCCTAGGTTCCTTGACGGGATCTGTCAATACACGGCACGCGCCGTGTAGTCGTAGAGAGCGCATCCGCGTTCGGCGCAGCGACGCCCCGACCTGCTGCGGCAGCTGCGCACCGACCACGATCACCGCGTGCTGCGCGATGCGCACGCCCTACGCCGCCTGCGCGAGATCGCGGTTGCTGGCGATCGCCTCGGCGACGAGTGCATCGAGCGTGGGATCGTTGAAGGACTTGAGCCAATCGTCGGCGACCCTGCAATCAATCACCGACCCTCTGGAGGCGCAACTGCCGCGCGATGCGCCACCCATTGCTCGACCCGGTGGGCGGGGAAACACCCCCCGCGCCCTACATGTCAATACATACGCATTGACACTCATCCGATCCCGCATTAGTCTGCAATGGTGCCCGCTTCCACCAAGTCCGCCCAGCTCCAGATTCGTGTATCCCCGGCCGAGAAGGCTGCGATCGAGCGCGCTGCGCGGCGTGCCGGGCTCGACATGTCCGCCTACGTCCTGGCGCGGGTGCTCCCTGCCCTCCGGACCCGGTTCGCCGAACTGACCGAGGCCTGCCGAGAGCCCGCGACCGAGCGCTTCGCCCTCGCCGAGTTGAGCGGCTGGCTCGGTGAGCTCAGCAGCGGCGAACTGCGCGAGGCGGTAACATTGCCGCCAGCGCCCGCGGCGACGCCTTACCTCGCCAACTATGTCGCCGCGATGATCGAGTGTGCGTGCGCTCGACGCCATATCTCGCCCCCGCCCTGGACACGGGAGATCACGCCGCTCGCGGAGCCGGTTTTCGGCTCCACGCTCATGAGCCTGCGGCTGCACCTGCTGACCCACTCACCGCCGCCATTCCGCAGGCGCAATATCTTCATCGACTCCAGCGTCGGCGCGCACGTGTAGATGGCCGCGCTCGACACTCGGGACATCCGCCGGCTGTTCGAACTCCTCAACAAGGCGCTGCGCGACGAGGGCATCGAAGGCGAACTCTTCGTGGTGGGCGGGGCGGTGATGTGCCTCGCCTATGCCGCCCGGCCGTCCACCCAGGAAGTCGACGCCTTCTTCCGCCCCGCCCGCGAGATCCGCACGGCAGCTGCGCGCGTGGCCGTCGAGGCCGGCCTTTCGCCCGACTGGCTCAACGACGGCGTCAAGGGATTCCTCAGCGAACGCGGCAAGTTCGCGCCATTTCTGGAGCTGGACCATCTGCGCGTGATGGTGGCGCAGCCGGAGTATCTGCTCGCCATGAAATGCCTCGCCATGCGGATCGGCGCCGAATTCCACGATGAGGACGACGTTCGTTACTTGCTTCGGCATCTGGACATGCGC
>JBDHRV010000246.1:0-2839 GCA_039807745.1 Burkholderiales bacterium | reverse complement strand
CTCCCCGCCCGTTACGCGACGCTGCCGGCGAGCGGCAGCGAAAACGCGAACACGGTACCGCGACCCGGCTCGCTCTCCGCGGTGATGCGGCCGCCGTGCAACTCGACGATCTGCCGGGCGATGGCGAGCCCCAGACCGGCGCCGCCCGAACGGCTGTCGCGGCTCTTGTCGACGCGGTAAAGGCGATCGAAGACGTGCGGCAGGTGCTCCTTCGGAATGCCGGTGCCCGTGTCCGCTACCGTAATCAGCACGTCGCGCTCGCGCGAGCGCGTGGTGACGGTGACGCTGCCGCCCGCCGGGGTGTGGCGCAGTGCGTTGTCGATCAGGTTCTGCAACACGCGCTCCGCGAGCGCGATGTCCGCCATCACGAAGGGCAGATCGGCACCGACTTCGGCACGAATGTCGAGCTGCCGTCGTTGCGCGTCGAGCGCGAACTTCTGCACCACGTCCTGGATCAGCTCCGCCACCGGGAACGCCTCGGCCTGGACCGTCACCTCCTTCGATTCGAGCTTCGCCAGCTCGAAGAGCTCGGACACGAGCTGTGCGAGGCGCTCGGTCTGCTGGGTCGCGATCGAGAGATAGGTGCGCTGCTCTTCGGCGGACAGGCTGGCGCCCTTGATGATGAGCGTTTCGAGATAGCCTCTGAGCGACGCGAGCGGTGTGCGCAGATCGTGCGAGACGTTCGCGACCAGGTCCCGGCGCACGGCTTCCTGCTGCTGCAGTTCGCGAAGCATCGCCGTCATGCGCTCGGCCATCTCGTTGTAGGTCGCGGCCACGCGGTCGATCTCGTCCGCCCGGCCCGGCGGCGGCAGCGGTGAAAACAGGATCTTCTCGCGGAACGCGCTGTTCTTGAAGGCCTCCATCGCCGCCGCCAGCCGCTCCAGCTTGCGCGCCACGATGGCGAAGACGGTGAAGCCCGCCACCACCGCCAGGACGAGACCGGCCAGCATGACCGAGAGGCTCTGATTCAGGATGTACCGCGTTTCGCGATGGCCCGTGACGGCGTCGTACAGCTCCCCTCCCAGAATCGCATAAACGTAGCCCATGCCATCGTCGGCTGGGTCCACGGGTGCGGCCGCGAAGATCTTGCGGCGCGTGCCGTCGCGCGGGTCGTCGCCGCGGATCGGAAAGCGAGCGCCGGCGACGAAGGCGTGGATCGGCGCGAGATCGACGCTGCGGCGAACCACCTTGCCGGGGGCGGCCGAGAACGCGAGGATCGCACCCGACTTGTCGACCACGTAGACCTCGATGCCGGGGTTCAGATGCATGAGCGAGTCGATCCGCCGCTTGAGCGCGAGCGGGTCGCCCGCACCGTCGCGGATCTCGGATGCGACTTCGGTGGCGAGATCGCGGTTCAACTCCTGGCTGACGGCGTCGCGGTACTCTGCGAGCGAGTACCGCATGATCACGAAAAACAGCACGCCCAGCACTGCAAAGAGAGCGACCAGTGCGAGTGCGAGCTTCGCGTAGAGCGAGTTGAGCCGCATCGCGGTCGGTTCAGCCGCCCGGGTCTTCGTTGAATTTGTAGCCCACGCTCCAGACCGTGAGAATGTAGCGCGGCTTCGCGGGATCGGCCTCGATCTTCGTGCGCAGGCGATTGATGTGGGAATTCACCGTGTGCTCGTAGCCGCTGTGGCTGTAACCCCACACGGCGTCGAGCAGCTGTCCGCGGCTGTACACGCGCCCAGGGTTGCGCGCGAAGTGCACGAGCAGGTCGAACTCCTTCGCCGTGAGCTCGACCGGCCGGCCCGCCAGCATCGCCACGCGCCGGTCCGGATCGATCTCGAGCGCGCCGGCGCGGATCGTCTTCGGTGCCTCGCTGCTGCTGCCCGGGGCGAGCGCATCGCAGCGCCGGAAGATGGCCTTCACCCGCGCCACCAGTTCCATCACGCTGAACGGCTTGGTCAGGTAGTCGTCCGCCCCCAGTTCCAGCCCGAGCACGCGATCGAGCTCGGACGACTTCGAGGTCAGCATGAGTATCGGCGTGTAGCGCGACCTGGCCCGCACGCGCTTGCACACCTCGAGGCCGTCCATGCCGGGCAGCATGAGATCGAGGATGATGAGGTCGTACTGACCGGACTCGGCCTCGGCCAGTCCCGCGATGCCGTCGAACGCGAGCTTGGCGCGGCAGTTGAGATCCTTGAGATGAAGCTCGACCAGTTCGGCGATGTCCTGCTGGTCTTCGATCACGAGCACGTTGCGTTGCATGCTACCTCCCGTGCGGTCCCTCAACCGCCCGTCAAGAATAGCTTCTTGCCTTACCGCCGGCCACCCGGCGGTCACCGGGACCGTCGGTGCTTCCACCAAATGAGCGCGGGCAACACCAGGAACGACCCGGGCATCAACAACAGCACGAGCCAGAACGACCCGTTCATGGCCCACTGCGCCACTCGCGTCACGCCGCTTACCATGCCAGACGAGCCCTGCGGCGATGCGCCCGGCAGTGTGAGATCTGCCACACGTTGTAGGAGAATGCGCACCTTCCGACATCCTTGGCTCGAGGTCCGGATGACCCATCGAGCGCAAGTCTGAACCGTGCGGGTCACGGTCCGCTCACGGAAGCTTCAAGAATCTATCACGGACGACGGGCAGCGCCGGAGAAACGGCGCTCGCCGCGGGGGACGCATCAGGCGGCGGCGGGCATCGTATCGCGGACGGCGGCAGCCGCCTCCTCCCGCGTGTAGAACCGCCCGCAGCGTACGAAGCCGGAGACGAGGGAACGCTTGACCGCGGTAACGTGTCCGTAGGTCGTGCGTTCGATGACCACATCGTCCGGCAGACCGTCGTAGAGGTGCACCGGCGCCGGCCTGCCGTCACCGAAGCACGATGCGTAGACACG
>JBDHRV010000070.1:0-18159 GCA_039807745.1 Burkholderiales bacterium | reverse complement strand
GCTACTTGCAGGGCCTCGTGAACGACGGGCTGGTGGAGGCGAAAGGCACGACACGCGCGCGTGCCTACACGCTCAGGACTCAGGCACAGGTCGAGCAGCCGTATCCCACCGCCGGCCTGCAGGAGGATCTGGTCTGGCGGGAGTTGATCTCCCCGGTCGTCGCGCGCTTCCCGCAGAACGTGCGCGACATCTGGCACTACGGCACCACCGAGATGATCAACAACGCGATCGATCACTCGGGGGCGGCGGAGGTGCGGGTCGCGGCAGCCCGCAACGCGCTGTTTACGGACGTGACCGTGGCAGACCGGGGCGAAGGTATCTTCGCGAAGATCCAGCGCGCGCTCGGCTTGCACGACCCGCGCGAGGCGATCCTCGAGCTCGCGAAAGGCAAGTTCACGACGGCGCCCGAGCATCACACCGGTGAGGGGATCTTCTTCACGTCGCGTGTGATGGACCGCTTCGAGATCGAGTCTCACCACCTCCGTTTCACCCATGCCGTGAAGGCGGAGGACAAGATCGCCGAGCAGGCCGCGGACTTCGAAGGCACCCGCGTGAGCATGCGGCTCGCGAACGACAGCGCGCGCACGCTGGGCGAGGTGTTCGACGCCTACACCGACCCCGAGGAGTACAGCTTCGACAAGACGGTGGTGCCGCTGCGGCTGGCGCAGTACGAGGGCGAGAAGCTGGTCTCGCGCTCGCAAGCCAAGCGCGTGAGCTATCGATTCGAACGCTTCAAGCGCGTGGAGCTCGACTTCGCCGGCATCACCGACATCGGTCAGGCGTTTGCCGACGAACTGTTCCGGGTGTTCGCCAATGCGCACCCGCAGATCCGCATCACGCCGCTGAATGCGTCGCCGGCGGTGGCACAGATGATCAGGCGCGCCGTGGCGGCGCGAGATCGCGCGACTGGCGCGTGAACCGTCGGCAACGACAAGCCGGCGCAGGCAGAACTGTTGCAGCAGGGAGATCTCATGCACCCCAGTCTGAACATCGAAGAAGCGTCTCTGGCGCGGTTCTGCGAGACGCACCACATCCGCCGCCTGTCCCTGTTCGGCTCGCAATTGAAGGGCACGGCGGGACCGGACAGCGACATCGATCTGCTGGTGGAATTCGACCCCGCGCACACCCCGACGCTGTTCACGATGGCCGGGATGGAGATCGAACTCTCCGAACTGCTGGGTCGGAAGGTGGACCTGCGCACGGCGCAGGATCTGTCGCGCTACTTCCGGGACGAGGTGGTCAGCACGGCCCAGGTTCAGTATGCAGCCTGAAGACCGGGTACGCATCGAACACATGGGAGATCAGTGATCCATGGCCATCACCAACCAGGAACGCGTCGGCAAGGCCATGGATCTGCTGCGCGCGGGGCTCGCGCCCTTCGTCGAGCGCGAGGCGCAGGCGGCCGTGAAGGCGGGCACGCTCCGCATGGAGGCGGTGCAGCGCTTCGCCGAGGACCCGATGCTGGGCAGAAAGCCGATCGCCCAGTGGGATGCCGCCGCACTGCTCAAGCTGCTGTGGGAAACCTGGAACGACGTGTTCGGCCGCACGCTCGGCCGCGCCGAGCGCTCGCTGGTGCAGGAACTGCGCGACTGGCGCAACAAGTGGGCGCACTAGGAGCCGTTCTCGAGCGACGACGCCGACCGCGCGCTGGATTCGATGGCGCGCCTGCTCACCGCCGTGTCGGCGCCGCAGGCCGACGAAGTCGGGAAGATGAAGATGGAGCTGCGCCGCCTCGTCTTCGACGAGCAGGTACGCGGCGAGAAGCGCAAGGCCGGCGGCTCGCTCATCGAGGCCGCGGGCACCAGCATGCTCAAACCCTGGCGCGAGGTCGTCATCCCGCACGCCGACGTGGCGAGCGGCCGCTACCAGCAGGCCGAGTTCGCCGCCGACCTCTGGCAGGTGCATCTCGGCGAGGGCACCGAGGAGTACCGCAAGCCCGCCGAGTTCTTCCGCCGCACCTTCCTCACCGAGAGTCTGAAGCGGCTGCTCGTCGGCGCGGTGGAGCGGCTCTCCGGCCAGGGCGGCGACCCGGTGGTGCAGCTCCAGACCAACTTCGGCGGCGGCAAGACGCACTCGATGCTGGCGCTGTACCACCTGTTCTCGGGGGCGAGCCCCGGCGAGCTGGCCGGCGTGGACGGCGTGATGGCCGCGGCCGGGGTGACCAAGCTGCCAGCGGCGCGGCGCGTGGTGCTGGTGGGGAACAAGATCTCGCCCGGCAATCCGGTCACGAAGAAGGACGGCACGGTGGTGCGCACGCTGTGGGGCGAGCTCGCGTACCAGCTCGGCGGCAAGCAGGCGTTCGCGCGCGTGGCGAAGGACGACGAGAAGGCGACGAGCCCGGGCGACGCGTTGCGCGAGCTGTTCCGCGAGTACGGCCCGTGCCTCGTGCTCATCGACGAGTGGGTGGCCTATGCGCGGCAGCTCCACGACCAGAGCGACCTGCCGGCCGGCAGCTTCGAGACGCAGTTCAGCTTCGCCCAGGCGCTGACCGAGTCGGCCAAGCTCGCGGGCAACTGCCTGCTGGTCATCTCGCTGCCGGCCTCCGACACCCGGGGCTCGCCGCACACCCAGGCCGACGACGTGGAAGTGGGCGGCATCCGCGGGCGCGAGGCCCTGGACCGGCTGCGCAACGTGGTCGGGCGCGTGGAATCGTCGTGGCGGCCGGCCAGCGCGGAGGAGGGCTTCGAGATCGTGCGCCGGCGTCTGTTCGAGCCGCTGCCCGGGCCGGAGGCGTTCAAGCAGCGCGACGTGACGGCGCGTGCGTTCGCCGACCAGTATCGCGCGCAGGCCGCCGAATTCCCGCCCGAGTGTCGCGCCGGCGACTACGAGAAACGCATCCAGGCCGCCTACCCGATCCACCCGGAGATCTTCGACCGGCTCTACGAGGACTGGTCGACGCTGGTCAAGTTCCAGCGCACGCGCGGCGTGCTGCGGCTCATGGCAGCGGTGATCCACAGCCTGTGGGAGAAGGGCGACCGCAATCCGCTGATCCTGCCCTCGACCATCCCGATCGACGACGCGCGCGTGCAGTTCGAGCTGACCCGCTACCTGTCCGACAACTGGGTGCCCATCATCGAGCGCGACGTGGATGGGCCGAGCTCGCTGCCGCTCAAGATCGACGGCGAAGTGTCGAACCTGGGCAAGCTGCACGCGACGCGGCGGGTGGCGCGCACGATCTACCTCGGCTCGGCGCCCACGGCGGCCGCCGCGCATCGCGGACTCGAGGATCGACGCGTGAAGCTCGGCTGCGTGATGCCGGGCGAGTCGCCGCATGTGTTCGGAGACGCGCTCCGGTATCTCGCCGGGCGCGCGACGTACCTGTACCAGGACGGCCCGCGCGCCTGGTACGCGACCCAGCCTACGGTCACCAAGCTCGCGGAGGACCGCGCCGAGCAGTTGAAGCGCGACCCGGACAAGGTGGCCACGGAGCTCGATGCCCGCATCCGCGCCGATCTGCGCCGGACAGGCGACTTCTCCCGCGTGCACCCGCTGCCGCGCTCGGGCGCGGACGTCCCGGACGACCTCGACACGCGTCTGGTCGTGTTGCCACCTGAGCATCCGTACAGCAAGGAAGAGGGCAGCGCCGCGGTGAACGCCGCGCAGGCGATCCTCGAATCTCGGGGCAGCGCGCCCCGCTTGTACCGCAATACGCTGGTATTCCTGGCGGCCGACAAGGTGCGCCTGCAGGATCTGGACGAGGCGTTGCGCAAGTACCTCGCGTGGGACTCCATCCTGCGAGAGAAGGACGTGCTCAATCTCGACCCGCACCAGGTACGACAAGCGGAGACGCAGAAGCAGGGCGCCGACTCGGCGGTGACGGCGCGACTGCCCGAGACCTATCAGTGGGTACTGGCACCCGAGCAGAAGACGCCGCAGGCGGGAATCGAATGGCATGCATCGCGTCTCACGGGCGCGGATGCGCTCGCCGTGCGGACCAGCAAGAAGCTCAGGAGCGACGAGCTGTTCGTCACGAGCCTCGGTTCGACGATTCTGCGCAAGCACCTCGACGAGGTGCCCCTGTGGCGGGGGGACCACGTGTCCGTGCGGCAGTTGGTCGAGGACTTCGCCCGCTATCCGTACCTGCCGCGGCTGGCCGGCCCCGAGGTGCTGGCGCAGGCGATGCGCGACGGCATTGCGCTATTGACCTGGCAATCAGATACGTTCGCGTACGCGGAGAGCTTCGACAACGCGATGGGACGCTACCGCGGGCTGCGTGGCGGGCGGATCGTCACGCTGGGCGCCGAGGATGCCGGTTTGCTCGTCAAGCCCGAGATCGCCCGCCGCCAGATCGATGCCGAAGTGCCGCCACCCGGATCGCGCCCCGATGACAGTCGGAAGCCGGGGGAGAAGCCAGGCGATGGCGCCACGGGTGACGCAGGCGCTGCGCCCGCACGTCCGCAGGCGCTGTGCCGCTTTCACGGAACCGTACGCCTCGATCCGGCGCGCGTCGGGCGCGATGCCGGCCGGATCGCCGAGGAAGTCATCGCGCACCTGGCCGGCCAGACGGGCGCGGAAGTCACGGTCACGCTCGAGATCGAGGCGCGGCTGCCAAACGGAGCGAGCGAGCAGACGGTGCGAGCGGTGACCGAGAACAGCCGGACGCTCAAGTTCTCGACTCACGGGTTCGAAGTCGAGTGAAAGTGAGATTATTTGGTAGGCCGTGTAGGGATCGAACCTACGACCAATGGATTAAGAGTCCACTGCTCTACCAGCTGAGCTAACGGCCCACAGTTGCTGACTTACAGCGATGTATCGATTGCCGGAGACTCGGGTCGAGACTGGTAGGTCGTGGGAGATTCGAACTCCCGACCAACGGATTAAAAGTCCGCTGCTCTACCGGCTGAGCTAACGACCCCGAGAAAAAGAGAGTCGCGGATTATACCGAACGGGGTCCGGCTCGGGCAACCGGACCCGTGCGTGCCGGTCATTCGACCCGCACCGGATCGGCCTCCGTCGCGCGCACGATGCGCCAGTACTGGAGCTTCATGGTCGCCGCCGCACCCGCCACGATGGCAAAGAACGTCACGATCGAACCCAGGGCCAGCGTCGAAACACCCGTGATGCCCTGACCGAAGGTGCACCCCATCGCCACCACCCCGCCGAAGCCCATCAACGCCGCGCCGGCGAGATGGTTGCCAGTGTCTTCCGTCGTGCGAAAACCCTCGATCCGGAACCGCCCCGTGAGGACCGAGTGCACGGCCGAGCCGAGCACGATGCCGAACACCACCGCGATCGCGAACGTGACCGTGCGCGATGCGTCGGTCCACAGCATGAGGAGTTCGAGGGTGTAGGCAAACGGCGCGACGTTGGTGACGGACTCCGGGCGACCGGAATTGGTGCCGAAATGCGTCATCTCGAGGGTGTCCGGGTTCTCGCCGTAGCCGACGTGACCCGTCAGATACCACCCCGCGACGATAGCGAGTCCCACGGTGATGCCGCCGAGTAGATGGTCAGCCGTCCAGAAGTCGCGGCGCGCGAGCGCGAAGACGATGAGCCCGCCGCCGAGCGCCGCGGTGACGAGGATCTGGAGCGTCCCGCGCACGAGGCCGGTCGCCTGGCTCAAGAGCGCCGGCAGATCCTGTCCGCCCGGCAACCGGATCGCGGCCGGTTCGAGCGCACCGACGCGCACGACCCCGAGCACGCCGCGCAGGCTGACATAGGCCACCACGCCCAACACGAGGAAGACCACGACCGATTTCAGGCTCCCATTGCCGATGCGGATCAGCGTCTTCGTGCCGCATCCGGAGGCGAGCGTCATGCCGACGCCGAACAGAAAACCGCCGACGAGGTACGAGAGCCACGTGAAGTCTGGTGTGCGGTAGATGGAACGGCCGAGATCGATGAGACCCAGGAGATCGAGACCGTTGGCGCCCACGATCGCGATGCCGATGGCAAGCAGCCACATGCGCATGCGTCCCCAGTCGCCCATGTTGATGAGGTCGGAGACGGCGCCCAGGGTGCAAAAGTGCGTCTTGTTGCCGACGAAGCCGATCACGAGACCAATGGCAAAACCACCCCAGGCGACGACTTGCGCGAGATTCACTGACGCTCCCATGCCGCTGACCTTCCGGGCTCCGGCGCTGTTGCGTTGCGCGAGATCAGCCGACGTAGCGCGTGGGATCGGGCAGGCGGGCCGCCTCGAAGCCGACCCGGCGCAGACGGCAGGCCTCGCAGCGTCCGCAGGCGAGACCATCCGCCGTGGCTTGGTAGCACGACACCGTTGCGCTGAAATCGACGCCCAGGTCCGTGCCGCGTCGGACGATCTCCGCCTTGGTGAGATAGACGAGCGGCCGGTGCAGCGTGAACGCACGGCCCTCGACGGCAGCCTGCGTGGCAAGGTTCGCCATCTCCTCGTAGGCGTGCAGATACTCCGGGCGACAGTCCGGATAGCCGGAGTAATCGATGGAATTCGCGCCGATGAAAAGGTCGGCCGCGCCCAGCACTTCGGCCCACGCCAGCCCGAGCGAGAGCAGGATCGTGTTGCGGGCCGGAACGTAGGTCACGGGGATTGAGTCCGACGGGCATTCCGGAACGGGAATGCCGGAGTCGGTCAGGGCCGATCCGCCAATGGCCGTCAGATCGACCCCCAGCACCTTGTGCTCGGCAGCGCCGAGCGCGTGCGCCACCCGCCGCGCAGCATCGAGCTCGGCGCGGTGCCGCTGACCGTAGTCGACCGACAGGCAGTGGCAGACAAAACCTTCGGCCCGCGCGATGGCGAGCGCCACAGCGGAATCGAGTCCCCCCGAGAGCAGCACAACGGCAGCCGGGTGAGTCATTCAGACGCGGACGGACCAGCCTTGTTCGCGCAGGAAGTCGAGCGTGGGTTTGACGGCGTGCTCGACGAGACGCCTGCGCACCGGATTCGCCTTCGCCAGCTCCTGCCACGCGCGCGGCCGTTCGAATCCCGCCGCCTCGTACACCGCCGGTGGCGGAAAAAAGAGGTAGCGGGAGAGCGTGTGCAGGAACCAGGACAGCACTGGCGACTGGAAGAGCCGCCTTAGGCTCGATAGTCGCTGCGACGCCTCCTCGCAGTTCGCCCGGGCGAGCGCGATGTGGCGGGTCTCGTCCATCACCTGCAGCGTGGCGATGTGGTAGACGACCGCGCACACGGGGACGCTGTCCGACATCTGGCGCACCGCGCGATTGAGCTTGTCCGGCAACTCCTCGCCGATCACGGCGAGCGTCCAGAAGAGCGCGGAGTCGATGTTCAACCGGCGCGAAAAAGCGGCCGACAGGCGCGGACGATGCTGATGCGGGTCGGCGATGCGCAGACCGCTGCGCTCGGAGAGCTCGAGAAACATGAGGCTGTGTCCGGCCTTTTCGCGGATCTCGTGCAGATACCGGCCCTGCAGCGCAGCCGTCGACTCGTCGAGCGCGCCGCAGATCTGACGCATGAAGAGCGACTTGAGCCAGAGTCCCGCCGCCTGCAGGTGCAGGTACTCGCACTGCGACAGGCGCCGGCGGAGCGTCGACGACAGACCCTCGAACTCCTCCACGCCGGAGAGCGACAGCGCGTGCGGTGGCAGCCACCAGCGGTCGAGGTCGAGGCCGTCCCAGTTCAAACGCGCGAGCGGATCGCGGTACGGCGAGCTCGCGTCGTTGAGGAGTCGAAGTAGACCTGGCTGCTTGGTCATGATGGCGTCGCGGGTGAGTGCGAAATATACCGCTATATTCGACCCGTGATAAGGCGCCGCGCCGGGCGCGGATCAGCGACCCGGTACGTCGCCCCAGAGCGCCTTGTGCAGCTGAATCTGGAAGCGCACCGGCAGCCGGTCGCGCAGGATCCACTCGGCCAATCGTGCCGGCGGCAACTGCGGGCTGGCGGGCGAGAAGAGCACGGTGCACAGCCGGTCGAGCCCGCGCTCTCCCAGTTGCCGCTTCGACCACTCGTAGTCGGATTCGTCGCAGACGACGAACTTGAGCTCGTCGGCGGGGCGCACGTGCGTAAGGTTTGCCCAGCGATTGCGGTGCACCTCGCCCGAGCCCGGGGTCTTGATGTCGAGGATCTTGACCACCCGTGCATCGACATCGCCCACGTCGAGCGCGCCGCTGGTCTCGATCGATACGGCATACCCGGCGTCGCAGAGTGCGCGCAGGAGCGCCAGGCAGTTCTTCTGCGCGAGCGGTTCGCCGCCGGTCACGGTGACGTATCGCGTGCCGTGGCGCGCGACTTCGGCGAGCACATCGGCCAGCGACCGGATCTCACCGCCGGAGAAGGCATAGGTGGTATCGCAGTAGCCGCAGCGCAGCGGGCAGCCCGTGAGGCGTACGAACACGGTCGGCAGACCGGCCCGGCTCGTCTCACCCTGCAGCGAGTGGAAGATCTCCGTGATGCGCAGCAGCGTCGCCTCGAGCACCGGCGCGCCATCCCGGGATCGGTCGATGACAAGCGCTTCGCCCATGCCGGCTCCGCCGTACGAAAAGCGGTTACTTCAAGCTCACGAGACGCTTGCGCGCCTTTTCCGCCGCGTCGCTCGTCGGATACTTGCTCACCAGAAGCTCGAGCTGTTTGCGCGCCGATACCGCATCCCCTATTTCCACCTGAGCGCTCGCGAGATTGAGCAGCGCATCGGGCACTGAAGAACTGTCGGGATACTGGGAGAGCAGCTTCTGCTGGCTCGCTGCAGCAAGCTTGTAGTCCTTCAGGTTGAAGTACGAGTCGCCGATCCAGTACTGCGCGCGGGGTGCGAGGCTGCTGGTCGGATACTTGGCGAGGAAGTTCTGAAACGCCACGATCGCGCCGGTGAAATTGCCGGAGCGGCGGATGGTCTGTGCCGCCTCATAGGCGTTCGTCTCCGCCGCATCCGGCGGCGCACCGGACAGCGCCACACGCTGCGCCGGCGGCTCGGCCGCGGCGGCGGCGGCCACCGGACCGGTGCCCGGGGCTGCACCGACGCCTTCCTCGATGCGCCGCAAGCGCGCGTCCAGGTCGACGTACATGTCCTTCTGGCGCTTGGTCGCGCTATCCAGCCCGTTGGTCGACACCTCCAACTGGCCGCGCAGCTTCGAGAGCTCGATCGTCATCTGCTCGTTCTGATTGAGCAGCGTGAGCAGCGACGCCTCGAGCTTGGCGATCCGCTCTTCGAGCGCCTTGCGGCCCGCAGCCAGATCGTCGATCTGCTGCTGCTGCCTGCCGATCGCGTCCCGCGCCTCCTTGTCGTCGAAGAGACCAGCCTGTACAGGCAGCGCAGCGAACCACGACGCACCCACGAGGAGCCACAGAACCCAGCGCATCTATTCCCCCAGATAAACGATATCCGTGCGGCGATTCCTGGCCCAGCAATCCTCGTTCGCGTCGGTGCAGTTGGGCTTCTCCTCGCCGAAGCTTACCGACTCTATCTGGATTTCCTGCACGCCGAGCACCTGCATCGCCTTCTTCACCGATTCCGCCCGCTTCTGACCGAGCGCGAGGTTGTATTCGCGACTGCCGCGCTCGTCGGCGTTGCCCTGCAAGGTAACGCGCGCATCCTTGTTCTCGTTCAAGAACTTGGCGTGGGCCTGGATCAGCGGCTTGAACTCTTCCTTGATCACGAAGCTGTCGTAATCGAAATAGACGGTCCGCTTGGAGAGGATGTTGTTGGGATCACGCAGGCGCGGATCGAGCGTGCCGCGCCCCGTGGTTTCGGCGCCTTCCAGGGGCTTGGTCACCGGGCCCGCGGCAAGGTCGGTGCTCTTGTCCTCGACTCCGGCCTTGGGCTCTTCCTTGGTTCCCTTGCCCGCGCACGCGGTGAGCAGCACCACCATCCCGATCACGAAAATCCTCTTCATTGCAAAGACCTCCCTTTATTGACTGCGCTTCATGAACGGGCCCCACGCAGGCTCCCGCACGTCACCTTGCGGCGTCGATAGCCGCTGCTTCACCCGACCGTCACTCGACACCGCGGCCAGGACTCCGCGCCCCTTCACTTCCGTGGCATAAAGAATCAGCTTGCCGTTGGGAGCGAAACTCGGGGATTCGTCCAGGCCGGTGTCGGTCAGGATCATGGCCTGCCGTGAGACCGTGTCCTGCACCGCGACGTTGAACTGTCCACCGTTGCGCTGGATGAACGTGAAGCTCTTCCCGTCCGGGCTGTATCGAGGCGAGACATTATAGCTCCCATCGAAGGTCAGACGTTCAGGCTGTCCGCCGCCCACGGCGACGCGATAAATCTGCGGGCTGCCGCCGCGGTCGGACGTGAAGAGCACATGCTGGCCGTCTGGGGAAAAGAACGGTTCGGTGTCGATGGAGGGGCTGGACGTGAGACGGGTCGGATTCGACCCATCCGCGTTGAGGAGGTAGATCTGCGAGAGACCGTCTTTGGTCAGCACCGCCGCGAGGCGCCGGCCATCCGGAGACCATGCAGGCGCGCTGTTCGATCCCTTGTAGTTCGACACCACCTGCCGTGTGCCGGTGGCAAGTTGCTGCACGTAGATGATGGGCTTGCGCTTCTCGAACGAGACGTATGCGAGCCGGCTGCCATCGGGCGACCATGCTGGCGAGATGATGGGCTCGTTCGAGGCGAGCACGGTCTGCGCCCCGTAGCCGTCGGCGTCGGCGACCTGTAGCTCGTAGCGCTTGCCCTGCTTGACGACGTAGGCGATCTTGGTGCTGAAGATGCCGCGGTCCCCGGTGAGCTTCTCGTAGATCACGTCCGCGATCTTGTGCGCGGTCGCCCGCAGCTGGTTCGCGCCTACCGTGTACGTGTAGCCGGCGAGCAGCGACTGCTTGACGACATCGAGCAACCGGAAGCGAATCTCGAAGCGCCCGTCACCGACCGTCTGTACCGATCCGATTGCCAGCGCCTCCGCGCCGCGCCCCTGCCAGTCGCTGAATTTCACCTCCGCCAGCTCGGTCGGCGGCGGGCTCACGTTCGCGCCGACCAGCTTGAAGAGTCCGCTGCGCTGCAGATCGGCCGCGACCACCTCGGTCACCTTCTGCGGCAGGCGTTCCTCGCCCGCGAAAGGCGCGATGGCGATCGGAATCTGATTGGCGCCAGCACCGACGATCTCGATGGTGAGCGCCGCGGCGGCCGGGCGCAGAGCGACGGCCAGGCACGCACCGATGGCGATGAGCCACCAGGCGCGGAGGATTCTGTTGGCAAAGAAGGATGAACGCATATCGTCTGGATCGTGCACGGTCAATCGTAGGGACGGAACTTCAAATGGAGGTTGCGGAAGCGTGCAAAGGAGGCGGGTTCCGAGGGGACCGGCAGCGGCTGTGCCTTGAGGATCGCCCGTTCCACGGCGCTGTCGTAGGCCGCCACACCACTGCTTTTCACCAATCTTACACTAAGCACGTCGCCGCCCGGCACCACCACGACATCGAACTCCGCCTCCGGATTGCCCGAGATCTCCTGCGGCAGCACGATGAAGCTGCGAATGCGCGAGCGGATGCGGGCGATGGCCTCGGCATCGGCCTTGCCCTGGGCGGCAGCCGCGGCCGCCGCCTGCTCGCGCCGCGCCTGGGCAGCGGCAAGCTCGCGTGCCTCGCGGGCGCGGATCTCCTCGAACTGCCGCTGCTCCTCGAGCTTCGCCTGCTTCTCGAGTCGCTTCTGTTCCTCCGCGCGCTTCTGTTCTTCGAGTTTCTGCCGCTCGAGCTTCTTCTGTTCCTCGCGCTTCTTCTGCTCCTCGATGCGCTTGTCTTCCTCGAGCTGCTTCTGCTTTTCGATCCGCTCCTTCTCCCGCTTCTCGCGCTCGACCTTCTCGTGCTCCAGCCGTTCCTTCTCCCGCTTTTCGCGCTCGAGCTTTTCCTTGAGCGCGATGTCGGGCTTGGGTTCGGGTTTCGGCTCCGCCTTCGGTGGCGGCGGCGGTGGCGGTGGCTTCGCTTCGACCTTGGGCGGCGGGGGCGGCGGCGGAGGCGGCTTCACCTCTTCCCGGGGCGGCTGCGGGGCCGGCTTGGGGCCGGGCGTCGAAGGCAGGTCCTGCCACAGATCGACGCTCACGGGCTCCGGCGGCTTGCGCTGCCACGTCACGGTGAAGAGGAGCATGACGAGGAAGATCAGATGGACGGCGACGGACAGCGCGCCGGACAGCGCACGCTCCGGTTCCCGCTGGCCGTTGAGCGCGCTCACTTCGGTTGCACGAGCAGGCCGATGCGTTTGACCTGGCTGCGCTGCAGGAGGTCCATCACGTCCATGACCACTTCGTAGCGCACGCTCTTGTCCGCCGAGATCACCACCGGCTGGTCCGGGTTCTTCGTCTGCCGGTCGCGCAGCATGCGAACGAGCTCATCGCGCGACACCTTGCGCTCGTCGCCCGTGCGTTCGCGGTCGCGCAGCAGCAGGGTCTTGTCGGCACGGATGATGACTTCGAGCGGTGCCACCGGCGGCTGCGCGCTTTTTCCCACCGACGGCAGTTCGACCTGCCCGGGATTCATGAGCGGCGCGGTCACCATGAAGATGACGAGCAGCACCAGCATCACGTCGATATACGGCACGACGTTGATCTGGTTCATGAGCCGGCGGCCGGAACGGCGCTCGACCATCATCTTCCGGCCTGCCTCTGCAGGATGTTCGAGAACTCCTCCATGAAGCTCTCGAAGCGGGTGGCGATGCGGTTGATGTCGTACGCGTAGCGGTTATACGCGATCACCGCGGGGATGGCGGCGAACAGGCCCATCGCGGTCGCCACCAGGGCCTCGGCGATGCCGGGCGCGACCGACGCGAGCGTTGCCTGCACGACGTTCGCGAGCCCGCGGAAGGCGTGCATGATGCCCCACACCGTGCCGAAGAGGCCGATGTAGGGACTCACGGAACCCACCGAGGCGAGAAACGAGAGGTGCGATTCGAGGAAATCCATCTCCCGCTGATAGGTGGCGCGCATCGCCCGCCGCACCCCATCCATCGCCACCGAGAGCTCCATGTTCGGCTGCTGCTTCAACTTCACGAACTCGCGGAACCCGGACTCGAAGATCTTCTCCATGCTGCCCGACGGCTGCGCCGCGCCGCGATAGAGCTCGCTCAAGTCGGACCCGCTCCAGAAGCTGCGCTCGAAATCGTCGGTCTGCTTGAGCGCGCGGCGGATCGTGAACATCTTCATGAAGATGTACCACCAGCTCTGCAGCGAGACGATGAGCAGGATCGCCATCACGATCTGCACGAGCAGGCTCGCATTGGCTACGAGGCCCCAAAGCGAAAGGTCTGTGGCGATACCGGTCTTCACGTTGTTAATCCGATTCCGATTGTATGGAGAGAAGTCGATGCAGGACGTCCCGCGGGATGCGGGTCGGCCTCATGGTCTGCGTATCGACGCACACGGCCCGGACGCGGGCTCTGGTGAGCACTTCGTGCCCGCGGAGCACCCGCTGCGAAACCGTGATCTGACTGCGGCCGTGCTCGCAGAGTTCCAGCGTCACGACGAGTGCGTCGTTGAAGCGGGCGGGCTTGAGATACTCGATGTCGACTGCGCGCACGACGAACAGGATGCCGTGCTCGTCTTCGAGCGTCGGAAGTTCGAACCCCTTCGCGCGCAGCCATTCGGTGCGCGCCCGCTCCATGAACTTGAGGTAGTTGGCGTAATAGACCACGCCGCCCACGTCGGTGTCTTCGTAATAGACGCGCACCGGCCAACGGAATGCTGCATGGTGCCCGATAGGAGCGTGATCGGCAGTTTGCTCCATCATGCCGGGGCCGAACTGCCGCACCGTACGCGCGCGCATCCCCACTGTTTCACTCGTGACTCTCCCACAACTCGCGGTTGACGCAGTGGGCCGGCGTCGCGATGCCCAGGTGGTGGAACGCCGCGAGCGTCGCCATGCGCCCGCGCGGTGTGCGCTTGAGAAAGCCCTGCTGGATCAGGTAGGGCTCGAGCACGTCTTCGATCGTGTCGCGCTCCTCGCCGATCGCGGCCGCGAGATTGTCGACGCCGACCGGCCCGCCGCCGAACTTCTCCAGCACCGCGAGGAGCAGCTTGCGGTCCATCACGTCGAGTCCGAGGGTGTCGACGTCCAGCATGAGCAGGGCCGCATCCGCGACCTCCCGCGTGATGACGCCGTCCGCGCGCACCTGTGCGTAGTCGCGCACCCGCCGCAAGAGCCGATTGGCAACGCGCGGCGTGCCGCGCGAACGACGCGCGATCTCGAGTGCGCCTTCGGCGGACACCTGCACGTCGAGCAGCGCCGCGGAACGATTGACGATGCGCTGCACTTCTTCGGGCGTATAGAACTCGAGCCGCGCGACGATGCCGAAGCGATCGCGCAGTGGATTCGTGAGCATGCCGGCACGGGTGGTCGCACCGACCAGCGTGAACGGCGGCAGATCGAGCTTCACCGAGCGCGCGGCCGGGCCTTCGCCGATCATGATGTCGATCTGAAAATCCTCAAGCGCCGGATAGAGGATCTCCTCCACCACCGGTGAAAGACGGTGGATCTCGTCGATGAAGAGCACGTCATGCGGCTCGAGGTTGGTGAGCAGCGCGGCGAGATCGCCCGGGCGCTCGAGCACGGGCCCGGAAGTCTGGCGCAGATTCACGCCCATCTCGCGCGCGACGATGTGCGCCAGCGTCGTCTTGCCGAGCCCGGGTGGGCCGAAGAGGAGCACGTGATCGAGGGACTCGGCACGATTGCGCGCCGCCTCGATGAAGATCGCGAGCTGGCCGCGAATCTTCTCCTGTCCCACGTACTCGGCGAGCTGCCGCGGCCGCAGTGCGCGCTCGATCGCTTCTTCCTGGGGGTTCTCGCGCGCGGGCGCGATGAGGCGGTCCGTTTCGATCATCGCGACATTATGCCTTCGACAGCGCCTTCAATGCCTGCTTGATGCCTTCGGCAACACTCGCGCCCTCGGCGACGGTCTTCATTGCCGCCGCCGCTTCGCGCTCGTTGTAGCCGAGCGCGATGAGCGCGTGCAGCACGTCGCTCGAAACGGGCGCCGATCTGGGTCCGGAAGGACCCACGACGAAGTCGGCGCCCATCTTGTCCTTCAGCTCGAGCAGGAGGCGCTCGGCGGTCTTCTTGCCGATACCGGGGATCTTCGTCAGGCGGCCGGTCTCCTGCCGCGCGACGGCTTCCACGAGCTCCGGCACGGACAGCCCGGAGAGCACGGCGAGCGCGGTGCGCGCGCCCACCCCGGCGACCTTGAGCAACTGGCGAAAGGTGCCGCGCTCGGCTTCGGTGAGGAAACCGAAAAGCTGCTGCGCATCCTCGCGCACCACGAGCTGCGTGTGGAGCGTGACCCGCTCACCGACGGCGGGGAGCTGATAAAAAGTGCTCATCGGCACGTCGAGCTCGTAGCCGACGCCCTGCACGTCGACGAGGACTTGCGGCGGCTGCTTCTGGGCGAGGATGCCGGCGAGACGTCCGATCACGCGCGCGCCTTCATCCCACCAGCCGCCCGCGGCGCACCCGAAAACCCGCGGTCGACAGCGCGCCGAGACCGAGCCCGCCGTGAGCGTGACAAATCGCGCAGGCGAGCGCATCGGCAGCATCGGCGCTCGGCTGGCCGGGCAGATCGAGCAGCCGCCGCACCATCTCCTGCACTTGGCCCTTGTGCGCATGGCCGTTGCCGACCACTGCCTGCTTCACCTGCAACGCGGTGTACTCGGCGACCGGCAATGTGCGCGCAACCGCCGCGCAGATCGCAGCACCGCGCGCCTGGCCGAGCAGCAGCGTGCTCTGTGGGTTCACGTTCACGAACACCTTCTCGACCGCGACTTCGTGCGGCAGGTTGTCCTCGATGACCCGCGACAAGCTGTCCAGGATGGTCTTGAGCCGCGACGGCAGATCGACCGCATCGCGGGTCCTGACGCAACCGCTGGTGACATAGGTGAGGCGCTGTCCGGTCTTGTCGACGATGCCGAATCCGGTGATCCGCAAGCCAGGATCGATACCGAGTATGCGCACCGGCGCCCTGTTCACATTCCCTCGAACGCGGCGCGGGCGATTTCGGGTCGCGGGTGTCGCGGATTCACTCGTCGACGACGGCGGTGGTGTAGACGTTCTGCACGTCGTCGAGGTCCTCCAGCGCATCGAGCAGCCTGCGCATGCGGGCGCCGTCCTCTCCGGCCAGCACCGCTTCCGTGGTGGCCTTCATCGTGACCTCGGCGAGCTCGGCCCGCAGCCCTGCGCTCGCCAGGCCGGCCTTCACCGCGCCAAAGCTGCCGGGCTCGCAGATGACCTCGATGCTGCCGTCGTCGTTGGTGACGACGTCCTCCGCCCCGGCATCGAGTGCGGCCTCCATCACTTTTTCTTCGTCGGTGCCGGGCGCGAACAGAAACTGGCCGCAGTGCTTGAACAGGAACGCGACCGAACCGTCGGTGCCGAGATTGCCGCCGTGCTTCGTGAACGCGTGGCGCACGTCGGCGACGGTGCGCGTGCGATTGTCGGTGAGGCAGTCCACCATCACCGCCGCGCCGCCGATGCCGTACCCTTCGTAGCGGATCTCCTCGTACTCGACGCCTTCCAGAGCACCGCTGCCGCGCTTGATCGCGCGATCGATGTTGTCGCCCGGCATGTTCTCCGCCTTCGCCTTGTCGATCGCCAGGCGCAGCCGCGGATTCATGTCGGCATCGCCGCCGCCCAGCCGCGCCGCGACCGTGACCTCCTTGATCAGCTTGGTGAAGATCTTGCCCCGTTTCGCATCCTGACGACCCTTTCGGTGCTGGATGTTAGCCCACTTGCTATGACCGGCCATGTGGTGTTGTAAGTTGCTGACTTATGTGAAAGAAAACGTGTAATGGTAACATTCCCCGCGCGCCTCTTGAACCCGCCGCGAGGTATTCCATGGCCGAACCGCTGCTGATCGCGAAAGCGAAAGAAGAAATCCATCTCCTGCCCGCGCTCGGCAATCGCCACGGGCTCATCACCGGCGCCACCGGCACCGGCAAGACCGTCACGCTGCAGCGGGTGGCCGAAGCCTTCAGCCGCATCGGCGTTCCGGTGTTCATGGCGGACGTCAAGGGCGATCTCTCCGGCCTCGCCAGGGCGGGCGAACTCAAGGGGAAGATCAAGGAGCGCGTCGAGCAGCTCGCGATCGATCTGCCGCTCGAGGCCTGCCCGGTCGCGTTCTGGGACGTCTACGGGAAGACAGGCCACCCGGTGCGTGCGACGGTGACGGATCTCGGACCGCTGCTCTTCGGCCGGCTGCTCGACCTGAACGACACCCAGCAGGGCGTGCTCACGCTGGTGTTCAAGATCGCGGACGACAACAACCTGCTGCTGCTCGATCTCAAGGATCTGCGCGCCATGCTGCAGCACGTCGGCGAGAACGCCAAGCAGTTCCAGACCGAATATGGCAATGTCTCCGCGGCATCGATCGGCGCGATCCAGCGCGGCCTGCTCGAGCTGGAGCATCAGGGCGCAGAGCAGCTCTTCGGCGAGCCGGCGCTGGACATCAACGACCTGATCCAGACCGATCACGGCCGCGGTGTCGTCAACATCCTCGCCGCCGACCAGCTCATGAACTCGCCGAAGCTCTACTCGACGTTCCTGCTGTGGATGCTGTCGGAGCTGTTCGAACAGTTGCCCGAGATCGGCGACCCCGACAAGCCGAAGCTCGTGTTCTTCTTCGACGAGGCGCATCTTCTCTTCAGCGACGCACCGAAGGCGCTCCTGGAGAAGATCGAACAGGTGGTGCGGCTCATCCGCTCCAAGGGCGTCGGTGTGTACTTCGTGACCCAGAATCCCCTCGACGTGCCGGAGAGCGTGCTCGGCCAGCTCGGCAATCGCGTGCAGCACGCGTTGCGTGCGTTCACGCCGCGCGATCAGAAGGCGGTCAAGACCGCCGCGACGACCATGCGGCCGAACCCGGGGCTCGATATCGAACAGGCGATCACCGAGCTCGGTGTGGGCGAGGCGCTGGTTTCACTCCTCGACGAGAAGGGCCGCCCGGGCGTGACCGAGCGCGCCTTCGTGATTCCGCCGGGCAGCCAGATCGGGCCGATCACGCCGGAGCAGCGCAAGGAGATCATCGAGGACTCGGCAATCTTCGGCCACTACGAGAAGGCGGTCGATCGGGAGTCGGCCTACGAGGTCCTCACCGCGAACAAGAGTGCCGCATCGACCACCCAGCCCGGTGCGAAGCCGGCAGAGGCATCGACCGCGGGCGGGCAGGACTTGGGCTCGATGGTCCTGGGCAGTCTCAAGGACTTCCTGCTGGGCAGCACCGGTCCGCGCGGCGGACGCCGCGAAGGCATACTCGAATCGGTGGCGAAAAGCGAAACGAAGAAGATCCTGCGCGGGGCGCTCGG
>JBDHRV010000069.1:0-18174 GCA_039807745.1 Burkholderiales bacterium | reverse complement strand
TGCTCGACACCCTCACCGATCTCAACCGCAACCTCGCCGCGATCGCGGGCGATCAGCCCGGCGCCGCGTCACTGCGCGTGCCGAACAGCATCGAGAATCTGAGCGACCAGAGCTTGTTCCTGCGCCTTGCCGATACCATGCCGATCGCCGCCGGCGTGCAGTACCACTCGATCATCGCGAACCACACGCCCGGTCGTGCGCTCGATGACTCCAACGATGGCGTCGTGCCGTTTCGCAGCGCGCATCTGCCCGGCGCCACGTCGGAGAAGGTGATCGAGTCCTGGCATAGCGTGCAGGAGACGCCCGAGGCGATCCTCGAACTGCGGCGCATCCTGCGGCTGCATTAGCAGAACCCAAAGAGGGCAACCCAAGGGATCTTGGGAGGTCTCCTTCGCCAGAAGCGGTGCCCCGCTGTGGCTAAGATGGGACGGTATTGCTGCAGCAGCCTGTCCTGCACCCCATATTCGATTGGCTCCGGCAGCCTTGGTGGGTTGAGCGCCGAGTTGGGCCTACCGATGCTCGAGCAACTCCGAGATGGTGAGACCAATGTCTTTGGCGATTTGCCGCAGTAGAGTCGGCGCGATGTCGCGACCGGAATGAAATGGAACAGTGGTGGAGCGTCCAGAACTATCGCGAAACTGCTTGTGCGAACCACGTTGCCGCACTTCCGTGAAACCAAGCTTGTGCAAAATGGCGACAACCTCAGCCGGCTTCAGGACCGGGACATTTCCCACGCTTCAAGCGACGACGACGTTTTGCACCCCAATGAACTCCGACTCGAGAACTGGTTCGCCATCTTCCAAGAGCATGGAAATGACTTCTCGCAGGTTGACGTTCAGTTCATCAAGCGTTGAACCCTGCGAATGGGCGCCAGGAAAGCCCGGGACGAAACCCACGAAAAGTCCCGTGTCGGGGTCGCGTTCGATCACTGCGGAAAAGTTGCGCATGAGGCGTCTCCAATGGCTGCAAATTATCCTTCCGGCAGGGACACAGCGCAAACGTGAGAGGCCCAACGCTGCCGTTAACCGGGCGCCACCACCACGCGCCGAAGAGGGGCGCCGCGTCGAAGTCGTCCTCGCGCAACAGGCCGCCGGATGAGTTCTCGAGACGCAGCTTCCCGGCCACGACGACGCCGCCATAGAGGTGCAGCGCCATCTGATCGCTGAAGTTGCGGGTGACGCGCAGGAAGATCGGCGCCCCGCGCTCCTCGCCGATGCCGTTCGGCGTCGGGCCGGCGTCGCTCAGGCGAAAGCGCAGCACCCGCCACGCCGCGCCCACACCCGCGGTCCAGCCACCGTCGAACTGGTAGTCGAGCTCGAGGCCGGCAGGACCGGTCGGCCCGCTCGGCAGCGGGTTGATCACCCGCCAGCGGTCGCCCAGGCGCCAATCCACGATCAGGAAAGGGAACACGGCGGTCGTGTCGATGCGGTCGTATACCCCGACCCCCAGGCCGAGACGGTTGCCATCGTCGAAGCGTTTGGTGCCCGAGACGAGCGCGCCCCAAACGACCGAATCGCTGTTGCTCGCACCGTTTTCCCTGACCCAATCGACCGAGGGCGCGAAACCGATGCTCCAGTCATCCCAGACCTGGAACGACAGCGGAACGCTGAAGCCGTAGCGCTGAACGATGCCCCACGGCGGGGTCAGCCCCAACGAACTCGGACTCGAGAACGAGTAGTCGAGGTAGTCGTAGTTGAGGGTGAGGCCGGCCGGCGCGCGTGCCGCCGCCGAAATCGTAGGCGGCCCCGCCGCGCAGGATCACGCCGCGCGCGCTGAAATCACCGCCGCTGTCGAGGTCCGCATTGCCCTGGTAGACCGGCGTGATCGAGACGAAGGGCTGCAGTTGTCCAGCCGCGCCCCCCGGTACCGAAGTGTCTACGACGGGGTCCAGGTAGCCGGCGGCCCGGGCGGCACCGGTAGCCGCCAACAGCGCCGCAAGCGCCGTCACGAACAAGCTATGCCGCAATGAAAGCTTCATGCACACCTCCTTCGGGGTTGATCACGACACGATCGCTGGCAAGGCCACAGCGTTCACTTCGGAACCGGGTTCGGCAGCGCCGATTTGTGCACGATGATTCTGAGCTTGCCGTCGCTGCCGCGGCGGAAGACGAAGAGCTTGTCCACCGTCGTCACGTTGCCCTTGGCATCGGTCAGGTAGACGTTGCCCATCGTCGCCGCGAAGTCGCCATCGATCAGCACGCCCGCGTTCGTGTAGCGGCAGCCGACCCAGGGCTTGAGCGCGAACCCGCTGTCGTTCGGGAACTTCGGGTTGCCGCCGATGAAGTACGCCGCGGCGGCCTCGCGGTCCATCCGGAAGGTCTGCTCGCCAAAGGTGAGCGTGGGCCGGAACAGCACCTTCCCGTAGTCGTAGTTGTAATTGTTCGAGAGCACTGCCGCGGCGATCGGCTTGTAGTCGCGACCCTCCGCGTGCGCCTTGGCGATGCTGAGCAATCCGTCGCACCACGCCTGCTGTGCTGCGTCGACTTCCTTCACCGTGAGTGCGGCGGCAGAGGTCGCGGCGTCCGTCTTCGGCGCGTGGTGAGGCGTCGCGCATCCGAGCACGAGAAGAGTGCCGACACCCGCGCCGATCCAGCTCGTCAATCTTGAACAATTCATGGAATGGAGTCCTGTCGTGGTTGGTGGAAGAAACGCCTTGCATGTTGGTCCAGTCGGAGCCGACGCCGATCGTGCAGAGCGGTCGGCCAGCGCGGCGTGGATCGCCGCACGGATTCCGGCATCGGCAGCTTACGCGAATCGCAGGATGGCGGCGAGGCTCCCGCTGCCGGGGATGTCGGCGCGACGCACGCCGAGGACGCGCGCGCCGGACAGGAAGGCACGCCCCGCGATCTCGTCCACCACCCCGTAGCTGTCCGCGCAGGGACCGTCCTTGAGCGCGATGCTGCCGTCGTCGGCGACGGTGCCCGGCACCACTTCGTCGATGTCCACGAGCAGCGTGTCGATCGCGCCGAAGGTCGCCGCACGTGCGGCTTGCGCGATGTCGGTAGTCGTGCGCCCGGCCTTCGCGCGAACTTCGAAGAGCCGGTGCAGCGCATCGAGCTCGCTGCCATACAGGGCATCGAGGATGCCCCGCGCCGCCGCGGCGAGATCGGCGTCGCTCGTGGTGTCGGAATTGCCACCAATGCTCTGCGCGACGAGGTGCGGATAGCTGTTTACCGAGCGGTAGATGCCATCGAGTGGTTCGTTCGCCGCCAGGATCAGCGGCGTCTCGCGGCCGTGAACGAGGCCGCGCAGGGCGTGATCAACCTGGCGCGCATACTGGCGCAGTCGCACTTTCTGCCCCTCCGATCCGTGTATCCGACCCTTCTGCGAGCGGTCGAGCACGGTCGCCTTGCCGACCGCGCTGGCAGCATCGGTGGGCATGCCCTCGACCTTCACCGTCGCGGCCGGAAGATCGCCCGAAACTTCCACCACCCGCACCGCGTTCTGCGACAGCGCGAGCACGTAGGCGGTCTGCGGCCAGGTGACGCTGCGCAGCAGCGGCTTCAGGTGGAATCGATCCGACGCCTCGACCAGTGCGGTGAGCGTGTTGGGAAGCCGGAACGTCACCATGCGCTCGGGCGTGGCGAAGACCGCGAGGCTGCGCGCCTGAAAGCGCCAGAACTCGCCGTCCTCGACGAGATCGTCGATGGCTTCCTCGATCGGCCACAGATCGCGCTTCGCGGCGTCCACCGCACGGAACTGATCGAGCCCCTCCTTCGCGAGGTTCTTGAGCGCGATGCGATCGGCCTGCGCGTCCTGCGTGACGGGTGTCGTCGGCAAATACAGGGACAGACAGACAGGCTCGCGATGCGCGATCAGCTGTTCGATCTCGGAGCGGTGAGGGATGTCGACGTAGAGCATCGTAATGGATCTTCGATGATATTCAGGTGCCGGCTTCGACCGCGGTGACCATGCCCTTCAACCCGCTGCTCGAGCGGATGATGAATTTCTCCAGCTCGATCACCAGGAAGAACACGAAGCCGCCCGCGATCAGCCACGGCCAGACGTAGAACGGGACCGCTTCATTGCCGAACAGCGCCTGCAGCGGCGGCGCATAGGTGAAGAGCAGCTGCAGGATGATCACCGCGCCGATGCCCAGGGCGACGAACTTGTTCTCCAGATGTCCCTTGATCGAAAGCGAGCTGTCGATCAGGTAACGGCTGTTCAGCAGGAAGAAACACTGCCCGATGGTGATGGCGTTGACCGCGACGGTGCGCGCGAGCTCGTCGGAGGCGTTCTGCCCCTTCATCCAGAAGAACGCCCACAGCGTGAACGCGAGCAGAGTCAAGCCGACGAAGATCACGCGCCAGATGCCGAAGCCGGTCAGGATCGGCCGGTCGACCGCGCGCGGCGGCCGGCTCATCACGTCGAGCTCGTGCGGCTCGAAGCAGATCGCGAGTCCCAGCGCGACCGAGGTCACCATGTTGACCCACAGCACTTGCGGCGCCGTGATCGGCAGCGTGAAGCCGACGAAAATGGCGACCGCGATCACCAGCGCCTGCGCGACGTTGGTGGGGAACAGGAAGAGGATCGCCTTCTCGATGTTGTTGTAGACGGTGCGCCCTTCCTTGACCGCGGCGCTGATCGAGGCGAAGTTGTCGTCGGCGAGGATCATGTCCGCCGCCTCCTTCGTCACCTCGGTGCCCTTGATGCCCATGGCAACCCCGATGTCGGCCTGCTTCAGTGATGGCGCGTCGTTCACGCCGTCGCCGGTCATGGCGCAGATCTGCCGGTTCGCCTGCACCGCCTTCACCAGCCGCAGCTTGTGCTCGGGGCTGGTGCGGGCGAAGACGTCGACGTCGCGCACGGCTTCCTGCAGCGCGGCCTCGTTCATCTCCTCGATCTGGGCGCCGGTGATCGCGGTCTTGCCGTCGCCGATGCCCAGCATCTTGGCGATGGCCGCGGCGGTGATCTTGTGGTCGCCGGTGATCATCGTCACCCGGATGCCGCCGCCGTGGCATTCCTTCACCGCCTCGATCGCCTCCTGGCGCGGCGGATCGAGCAGACCCAGGAGCCCGATCAGCACCAGGTTCCGCGGCAGGTCGGCCGGGCTGATGCTGCCCGCATTGACCCCCGGATTTTCGAGCCACGCGAGCCCGAGCACGCGCTCGCCCTGGCCGGCGAACTTGTCCGAGACTTTCTGGAAATGATCGCGATCGAGCGGCGCGGCCGTGCCGTCGGCGAGCTGCTGGCGGTCGCAGGCGGCCATGATCACTTCGGGCGCGCCCTTGACGAACAGCACCTCCTTGCCGTCGGCGCCCTTGTGCAGGGTGGCCATGAACTTGTGCTCGGATTCGAACGGGATCGCGCCGATGCGGGGATAGGCCTTCTGCTCGTCCTCGCGCTTCATGCCGACCTTGTTCGCGAACGGATAGAGGGCGCCTTCGGTGGGATCGCCCTCCACCTTCCACACGCCTTCGGCCTGAAAGAGCTCGGCGTCGTTGCACAAGAGCGAGTTGCGCCCGAGCAGTTCCAGGATCAGGTTCTTCGGCGCAGGCTGCCCCCCCAGCTTGACCTCGCCCTCCGGCGCGTAGCCATTCCCGCTGACCTGGTACTCGGCCTGCGCGCTGGCCGCCGACACGACCATCATCTCCATCAGCGTGAGCGTGCCGGTCTTGTCCGAGCAGATGCGCGACACCGAGCCCAGCGTCTCCACCGCCGGCAGGCGGCGGATGATGGAGTGGCGGCTCGCCATGCGCTGCACGCCGATCGCCAGCGTGATGGTGATGAGCGCGGGCAGACCTTCGGGAATCAGCGACACGGCAATGCCGACGATCGCCTGGAACAGCTCGACGAAGTCCATCCCCATCACCCAGCGGCCATAGGCGAACACGAGAACGCCCACGACGGCGACGGCCGCCGTGATGGTGTAGCCGAGCTTCTTGATCTGGCGCAGCAGCGGCGTCTCCAGCGCGCTCACGCCGGCGAGCAGCTGGTTGATCTTGCCAAGCTCGGTGTGGCTGCCGGTGGCGACCACCACGCCGGTGCCGCGGCCGGAGACGACCATCGTGCCGGAGAACACCATGCTGTCGCGGTCGCCCACGGTGGACTTCTCGGCAACCGGATCGGAACTCTTCTCCGCCGGCACCGACTCGCCGGTGAGCGCCGCCTCCTCGGTGCGCAGATTGTTGGCGTCGGCGAGCCGCAGATCCGCCGGCACCTTGTCGCCCGATTCCAGCAGCACGATGTCCCCCGGCACGAGCTCTTCTGCCGGCGTCATCCGTGCGTTGCCGCCGCGCACCGTCCGCGCTTCGGCCGAGAGCATGTTGCGGATCGAGTCGAGCGCCTTTTCGGCCTTGCCTTCCTGGATGAAGCCGAGCAGCGCGTTCAGCAGCACCACGCCGAAGATGATCCCCGCGTCGAGCCACAGGCCGAGCATGAGCTTGACGAAGCCGGCGCCGAGCAGCACGTAGACCAGGATGTTGTTGAGCTGCGAGAGGAAGCGAACGAATGGCCCGCGCTTCTTGCCTTCCGGCAGCCGGTTCGCCCCGTGCTGCTGCAGCCGGCGCTGCGCCTCGTCAGCGTCGAGTCCGCGGTCGACGCTGGTCGAAAGCTCCCGCAGGACCTTGTCGGTCGGCAGCGCGTGCCAGAGGGTATCGTCGCCGGCGGCGCCGGCGTTCGCTGCTACATCCATCTCGTTGCTCCGTAGTTGTTCGGGCGGCGGACCGCAGCGGCTAGAACTTCCAGTACAGCGGCGCGATGAAGGCTACCACCACGAGCCACCAGAGCCCGACCGGCAGGCCGTACTTCCAGTAGTCGCCGAACTTGTAGCCGCCGGGCCCGACCACCATCAGGTTGACCGGGGTCGCGACCGGCGTGAGCAGGGCCGCGTGCGCGCCGACGGTGACCGCGATGATCAGCGCCATCGGCGAGACGCCCATCTCGGTGCCGGTCGCCACCGCGATCGGCAGCATGACCAATGCGGCGGCGGTGTTGCTCATGACCGACGTGAGCGCGAACGTGACGAGGAACAGGCCCACGAGAATCGCGCGCGGACCCAAGGCGCCGACCAGCAGGATGAGCTGGTCGGCCAGCAGTTCGGCGGCGCCGGTCTTCCGCATCGCGGTGGCGAGCGGGATCATGCCGCCGACCAGGATGCAGGTATTCCAGTCGATGCCCTTGTACGCCTGGGGCACGGTGAGCACGCGCAGCAGCACCAGCGCCACGGAGCAGATCACGGCCACCAGCGCCGCCGGGAACCAGCCCCCGACCAGCATGACGATCAGCGCGACCAGCACCGCGAGCGCCTCCCAGGCTTTGTGGCCGAGCGGGATCGCCTGCCGGCGCACCACTTCGGGCGAGTCGACCGCCATCACCTGCGGGTCGGCGAGGTGCTTGTCGAGCGCCTGCCAGGTTCCCTGCAGCAGCAAATGGTCGCCGGCCATGAGCGCAATCGGCCCGGCCGCCTCCTGTTCGCCGGTGTGGTGCGTCGGTCCGGCCCGCACCTCCTCGCCCGCGCGCTGGATGGCGAGCACCATCAGGTCCCCGCCGCGCGCCGACATGCCCGGGAACACGGTCTGCCCGATCAACTTGGACCGGGGCGGGATCACCACTTCCGCCAGGCCGGAGCCCTTGTTGAACAGCGTCTGCGCGACGCCACCCAGTTCGTCGCCCGAGCTCAGCCCGAGATGCTGCTCCGCCGCCCACCGACCCAGCGGCTCTGGCTCGCCGCGCACCAGAATCACGTCGCCCTCGGCGATCGTCGGGCGCGCGAGGGGCTTGCCCCCTTCGCCTTCCTGAATGGCGACCAGGCTCAGGCCGGGGTACTTCTTCAGATCGACCGCGTCGCGCGGCTTGCCGACATAGGGCGAAGTGCCGCGCACGCGCAGACCGTGCAGACCGTCCTCGATCCGATACTGCTCGACGAGCGTCTGCGCGTGCGCGCTGAAGTCGGCGGGCAGGGACTCCCCGTTGCGCTTCGGCAGCAGGAAGTTCTTGGTGAGCAGCATGATGATCACCGAGCCGATGAAGATCGGCACGCCGGCCACCGCGAACTCGAAGAAGCCGATGCCGCCGTAGCCCGCCTCGGCTGCGGTGTTCGACGCGATGACGTTGAGCGGCGCGCCGAGCAGCGTCAGCATGGTCGCGCTGTGCGAGGCGAAGCAGAGCGGCAACAGCAACTGCGAGGTGGGCTCGCCCAACCGCAGCGCCACCACGATCACCATCGGCAGCAGCGCGGCGACGGTGCCGTTCACGCTGATGGTCGCCGTCGCGAGCCCCGCCAGCGCGCACAGCAGCAAGAACGCCCGCGTCTTGCTGCCGCCGGATTTCTCGACCAGCAGTTGCCCTGCCCACGTCGTGATGCCCGATGCCTCGAGGCCCGCGCCGACCACGAAGAGGCCCGCTATCAGGATGACGGTTGGATCGCCCAGGCCGCTGAGGACTTCGGGTCCGGTCAGAATGCCGCTGAAGAAAAGCGACAGCGACACGCAGATGGCGACGATGACCGCCGGAATCTTGTTCCAGATGAATAGCGCGAGCGCGGCGAGTATGACAGCGAAGACGACAGTCGAACCACTCAAGCGAACCCCCTCCGTTTGGGATTGTTGGGTACGGACGTGGCGTGCACTCGGCGCACTCCCGTTTTCAGGGTCGCAGAGTCGAGGCGGCGCCGTCAAGCATGGCCTGCGCCCCTGTTCGCGCGTGCTACCATGCCGGGCTTTACGGGCGGAGGCCGGTCATGAATTCCAAGACGCGCAGGGCTTACGAGCGCTTGATCGAACGGGTGAAGGGGATAGCGGCGGCGCACACCGCGGTGGCGCACCCGTGCAGCGAGTTCGCGCTCGCAGGTGCCGTCGATGCCGCGCGGATGGGGATCATCGCGCCCATCCTCGTCGGGCCGCGCGCGAAGATCCTCGCCACGGCGGAAGCGGCGCGCCTCGACATCACGCCGTACGAGATGGTCGATGCAGCGCACAGTCACGAAGCCGCGGAAAAGGCGGTGGCGCTGGTGCGTGAAGGCCGCGCCGAAATGCTGATGAAGGGGTCGCTGCACACCGACGAATTGCTCGGTGCCGTGGTCAAGCGCGACATCGGCCTGCGCACGGAACGGCGCTTGAGCCATTGCTTCATTCTCGACGTGCCGAACCACGATCGCATCCTCATCATCACCGACGCCGCCATCAACATCTTCCCCACGCTGCAGGACAAGATCGACATCGTGCAGAACGCCATCGATCTCGCGCACGCGCTCGGCGTCGCGCAGCCGAAGGTGGCGATCCTGTCGGCGATGGAGACGGTGAACCCGAAGCTCGATTCGACGGTGGAAGCGGCGGCGCTGTGCAAGATGGCAGACCGCGGACAGATCACCGGCGGCATCCTCGACGGCCCGCTCGCGCTGGACAACGCGATCAGCGCCGAGGCAGCACGCATCAAGGGCATCAGCAGTGCCGTCGCGGGCCAGACCGACATCCTCGTGGTGCCCGATCTCGAGGCCGGCAACGTGCTGGCGAAGAGCCTGTCGTTTCTCGCGGACGCCGATTCGGCGGGCATCGTGGTCGGTGCGCGCGTGCCGATCACCCTCACCAGCCGGGCCGACTCCGTGGAGAGCCGGCTCGCCTCGTGCGCGGTGGCAGCACTCGTCGTGCATCACCGGCGCGAGCTCGCCGCCAAGGGAGAGCTCAAATGAGCGACGCGATCCTGGTCCTGAACGCCGGATCGTCGAGCCTCAAGTTCACGGAGTTCCTGGTCGGAAGCGGTGGCCTCGAAGCCGTCGTCAGCGGCAACCTCGAGGAACTCTACGGCAGCGCCCGCTTCCGCGCCAAGGACGCGGACGGCAAGATCATCGGCGAACACGCCTGGGCCGAGGATGCAGCACCACAGCATACGGGCGCGCTGGAATTTCTTTTCGGCTGGCTGCGCAAGCATGCTTCGGACACCAACGTGATCGCGGTCGGCCACCGCGTGGTGCATGGCGGCAACGCCTATGCGGCGCCGGTGCGCATCGATGCGACGATACTGGAGAAGCTCGCCGAGTTCATCCCGCTCGCCCCCCTGCACCAGCCGCACAATCTGCTGCCGATCCGCGTCATCGCCGAACGCCGCCCGGAGCTGCCGCAGGTCGCGTGCTTCGACACCGCGTTCCACCAGACAGCACCCGCGCTGGCACAGGCCTTCGCGCTGCCGGCCTCGATCACCGATCGCGGCGTGCGCCGCTACGGCTTCCACGGCCTGTCCTACGAATACATCGCTTCCGTCCTGCCGCAACACGACCCGCGCGCGGCCGCCGGCAAGACGGTGGTGCTGCACCTTGGCAATGGCGCCAGCATGTGCGCGATGCAAAACTGCAAGAGCGTCGCGAGCACCATGGGATTCACGGCCGTGGACGGGCTGCCGATGGGCACCCGCACCGGCAACCTCGACCCCGGAGTCGTCCTCTACTGCATGCAGGAGCTCAAGATGGACGCCGCCGCGATCGAGTCCCTGCTCTACAAGCAGTCCGGGCTGCTCGGCGTCTCCGGCGTCTCCAGCGACATGCGCGAGCTGATCGAGAGCAGCGACCGGAAGGCGAAACTTGCGATCGATCTCTTTGTCTACCGCATCGGCCGCGAATTGGGATCGCTCGCTGCGGCCCTGGGCGGGCTCGATGCGATCGTGTTCACCGCCGGCATCGGCGAGCACGCGGCACCGATTCGCGAGGGCGTGTGCCGGCAGGCAGCGTGGCTCGGCATCGAGTTCGACACCCAGGCCAATGCGGCAAGCGGGGCGCGGTGCATCAGTACGCCGGCGAGCCGGGTCGCAGCATGGGTCGTCCCCACCAATGAGGAACTGATGATCGCGCGACACACCTGGAAGCTTGCGAAGTAAGGCGCACGATCCACACCGTGCGGTCCGGGCAACCGCCCCGCCCTGGCGAATCCGCCGTGCCCGGGCGTTCAAGTCAGGCGGATACGAGAACAAAGAAAACCTTCAACCCTGCAGTGCGGAGAATGTCCATGGCAGCCATCCCGAAGGAAGCGGAAGAGTCCCGTAACAACCCCTGGCGCGACTTCGAGCCGGGTCCGTGGCAGTCGCGCATCAACCTGCGCGACTTCATCCAGCGCAACTACACGCCGTACGAGGGCGACCGCAGCTTCCTCGCCGGGCCGACCGAGCGCACGCGCAAGGTCTGGGAAAAGCTGCTGCCGATGCTCGCCGAGGAAACCAAGAAGGGCGTGCTCGACGTCTCGCAGGAGCCTTCCACCATCATCGCGCACGGGCCCGGCTACATCGACCGCGATCTCGAGCTCATCGTCGGCGTGCAGACCGATGCGCCGCTCAAGCGCGCGATCATGCCCAAGGGCGGCTGGCGCGTAGTCGAAGCGAGCCTGAAGGCGTACGGCTACGAGCCCGACCCCGAGATCAGGAAGGTCTACACGAAATATTGCAAGACGCACAACGACGGCGTCTTCGACGCGTACACCTCGGACATCCGCAAGGCGCGCAGCTCGCATATCCTCACCGGGCTGCCCGACGCCTACGGGCGCGGCCGCATCATCGGCGACTACCGGCGCCTGGCGCTGTATGGTCTCGATGCCCTGATCGAAGCCAAACAGGCCGAGCGCGCGGAACTGGACGACCGGCACTCGACGGAGGACGTGATCCGCCTGCGCGAGGAGCTCGCCGAGCAGATCAGGTCGCTCAAGCAGATCGGGCAGATGGCGCAAAGCTACGGCTACGACGTGTCGCGGCCGGCGGCGGACGCTCGTGAAGCGGTGCAGTGGACCTACTTCGCGTATCTCGCCGCGATCAAGGAACAGAACGGCGCGGCCATGTCGGTAGGGCGCGTCTCGTCGTTCCTCGACATCTACCTGGAGCGCGACCTGCGCGAGGGCTCGCTCACGGAATCGCAGGCACAGGAGCTGATCGACGATCTCGTCATCAAGTTCCGCATCGTGCGCTTCCTGCGCACGCCGGAGTACAACCAGCTCTTCTCCGGCGATCCCACCTGGGTCACGGAGTTCATCGGCGGCATGGGCGAGGATGGCCGCACGCTGGTGACCAAGACGAGCTTCCGCATCCTCAACACGCTCTACAACCTGGGGCCGGCGCCCGAGCCCAATCTCACCGTCGGCTGGTCGCCGCGGCTGCCCGACGGCTTCAAGCGCTTCGCCGCCAAGTGCTCGATCGACACGAGCTCGATCCAGTACATGTCCGACGACATGATGCGGCCCAAGTACGGCGACGACGCCGCGATCGCGTGCTGCGTCTCGGGCATGCGGGTCGGCAAGCAGATGCAGTTCTTCGGCGCGCGCGTGAATCTGCCGAAGACACTGCTCTACGCGATCAACGGCGGCCGCGACGAGCAGTCCGGCGAACAGATCGGGCCGATGCTGGCGCCGATTACGGGCGACGTGCTCGACTACGATGAGGTCATGGAACGCTTCGACACCATGATGGAGTGGCTGGCGAAGGTCTACGTGAACGCGCTCAACGTCATCCATTACATGCACGACAAGTACTGCTACGAGGCGGTGCTGATGGCGCTGCACGACCGCGACATCCTGCGCACCCTCGCCTGCGGCATCGCCGGGCTTTCGCACACCGCCGACAGCCTGTCGGCGATGAAGCACGCGAAGGTGAAGCCGATCCGCGACGATACCGGCCTCATCATCGACTACGAGGTCGAGGGCGAGTTTCCGAAATACGGCAACAACGACGATCGCGCCGACAGCATCGCGCAGATGCTGGTGACGCGGATGATGAACAAGATCCGCAACTACGAGACCTATCGCGGGGCGACGCACACGCAGTCGGTGCTCACCATCACCTCGAACGTCGTGTACGGCAAGCAGACCGGCAACACACCGGACGGCCGCCGCGCCGGGCAACCTTTCGCTCCTGGCGCAAACCCCTCCAACGGCGCCGACACGAGCGGCTGGATGGCGGCGATGCTGTCGGTGGCGAAGCTGCCCTACGACGACGCCGAGGACGGCATCTCGCTCACGCTTTCCGTCGTTCCGACCTCGCTCGGCACGGATGAGGAGCGCATCACGCGCGCGGTCGGCGGGCTCGATGCGTACTTCAGCTCGAACGGGTTCCATTCGAACCTGAACGTGCTGAACCGCGACACGCTCAAGGACGCGATGGAGAACCCGGACAAGTATCCGCAGCTCACCGTTCGCGTCTCGGGCTACGCGGTCAACTTCGTCAAGCTCACGAAGGAGCAGCAGCTCGACGTGCTGAACCGCACGTTCCACGGTCAGGCTTGAGAGGCGTCGCACCGTGGCAAGCAAACCCCTCGTCGGCAGCCGTTACGCGCTGGAGGTCACGCGCGACGGCACGAAGGAGAACAAGACCCACGAGTCGTATCGCGCGATCTATGCGAGCGACGCCGACGAGGCCGCCGCTGCGACCGACGATCTCGTCGGCCACGTCCATTCGATCGAGGTCGGCAGCACCGTCGACGGTCCGGGTATCCGCTTCGTGCTGTTCCTGACCGGCTGCCTGCTGCGCTGCCAGTACTGTCACAACCCCGATACCTGGCACAAGAAGAACGGCCGCCCGGTGCCGTTGAAGCGCATGTGGAAGGAGATCGCGAAGTACGAGAAGGTGCTCAAGATTTCCAAGGGCGGGCTCACCATCTCGGGCGGCGAACCGGTACTGCAGCACGCCTACACCACCGGCATCTTCCGCCGCGCCAAGGCACGTGGCATCCACACGTGTCTCGACACTGCGGGGCGCCTCGGGGAGAAGCTGTCGGACGCCGATCTCATGGACATCGATCTCAATCTGCTCGACATCAAGTCGGGCGACGAGGAGACCTACCAGCGGGTCACCGGCCAGCCGCTGCAGCCCACGCTCGACTACGCGCGGCGGCTGTCGGATCTCGGCCGTCCCATGTGGGTGCGCTTCGTCCTGGTGCCGAACCTGACCGACGCTTACGACAACGTCGAGCGGGTGGCCGACATCTGTGCCGGATTGAAGACGCTGCAGCGCGTCGAGATCCTGCGCTTCCACCAGATGGGCAAGGACAAGTGGAAGAAGCTCGGCGTCGATTACCCGCTCGCGGAGACCGAACCGCCGACGCCCGAGCTCGCCGAGCGCGTGCGCGGCCAGTTCCGCAGCAGGGGGCTGACGGTGTACTAGTCCCGCCCTTCGCAACGCTACCCCCATACCAACAACAGGAGGAGTCTCGTGGCGATCAGCGTGTTCGACATCTACAAGGTGGGCGTCGGGCCATCGAGCTCGCACACCTTCGGCCCGATGGTGGCCGCGCAGCGCTTCCTGAAAAAGCTCGAAGCCGAGCAGCTGTTCGAGAAGACGGCGCGGGCGCAGATCGAGCTCTACGCCTCGATGTCGCTCACCGGCAAGGGGCACTTCACCGATCTCGCTTCGATGCTCGGCCTGGAAGGCAACGAGCCCGCGACCCTCGACAGCGGCGCAATCCCTGCGAAGCAGAAGCGCATCGAAACCGAGAAGACCCTGAATCTCGGCGGCAGGAAGATGGTGCCGTTCGACCCCGCGCAGGACATCAAGTGGTACGGCGACAAGAGCTTCGAGACGCATCCGAACGGCATCGCGTTCGTCGCGCTCGACCAGAGCGGCAAGGAGATCAAGCGCGCGCTGTACTTCTCCATCGGCGGCGGCTTCGTGATCTGCGAGCGCGAATCGCTCAACCCGAAGGATTCGGTCGGCGACGTCAAGAAGTCCTTCCCCTACACCACCGGCGCGCAGCTCGCCGAGCTGTGCAAGCGCGAAGGCAAGTCGATCGCGGAGCTCGTCTTCAAGAACGAACACACGTGGCGCACGACGCCGGAGATCAGGAACGGGCTCATGGAGATCGCCGCGGTGATGGAGAAGTCCATCGAGATCGGCTTGGCAGCCGAGGGCGAAATCCCCGGGCTCGGACTCAAGCGGCACGCCAAGGAGATCTGGGACAAGGTCAAGGTAGTGCCGTGGGGCGCCCAGCTCTTCGAACTGCAGGACCACGTCAATGCCTACGCGCTGGCGGTGATGGAAGTGAACGCCACACTCGGTCAGGTGGTTACGGCGCCGACGATGGGCGCTTCGGGCATCGTTCCCGCCGTGCTGCAAGCGTACAAGAAGTTCGGCCAGGACGTCACCGACGAAAAGATTTGCGACTTCCTGCTCGCCTCCGCCGGCTGTGCCATCCCGGTCAAGATCAATGCGTCGTTCTCCGGCGCCGAAGTGGGCTGTCAGGGCGAGGTCGGCTCGGCGAGCCTGATGGCGGCGACCGGCCTCTGTCAGGTGCTGGGTGGCACGGTGGATCAGGTGCTGAACGCCGGGGCGATGGCGCTCGAGCACAACCTCGGTCTCACCTGTGACCCGGTCGCCGGCCTCGTGCAAGTGCCCTGTATCAAACGCAACGCGCTCGCCGCGAACAAGGCGGTGAACGCCGTGCGACTCACGATGCTGCGCGGCGAGGAACCGGCGCGGCCGACCTTCGACCAGGTGGTGGAAGTGCTCTACCTCACGGGCAAGGACATGTCGGACAAGTACAAGGAGACCTCGCAGGGCGGACTCGCGGTGGTGTGGGTCGACTGTTGAGAACAATCACTTCAACCGAACAAGGAACAATCGTATGGACATCATTGCAACCGACGGCGCGCCGAAGGCAATCGGGCCCTACTGCCAGGCAATCAAGCAGGGCGGAATGGTCTTTTGTTCGGGCCAGATCCCCCTCGATCCGAACACGATGAAGGTGGAAGCAAGCGGCATCGAGGCGCAGACCGAACAGGTGCTGAAGAATCTCGGCGCCGTGCTGAAGGCCGCTGGGAGCGATCTTTCGAAGGTGCTGAAGACCACCGTGTTCCTGCAGAATCTCGAAGACTTCAAGGTCATGAACGCGGTTTACGAACGCGCGTTCGCCAGCCACACGCCGGCGCGCTCCACCGTGCAGGTCGCAAGGCTGCCGCTCGACGTGCTGGTCGAGATCGAGTGCATCGCGCTCGCGAACTAATGGAGAAGGGAGGACAGGCGATGAGCTCAGGAATTGCGGTCACACTCGACGACGTCAAGGCCGCGCGCAGCGCGATCAGCCAGTACATCGGAATGTCGCCCTGCGTGCCTTCGCCGGGTTTGAGCACCCTCGCCGGGTGCGAGCTCCACGTCAAGATGGAGAACCTGCAGCGCACCGGGGCGTACAAGGACCGCGGGGCGATGAACGCGGTCCTCAACCTGAACGACAAGCAGAAGCAGGCGGGCGTCATCGCGGCGTCGGCCGGCAACCACGCCCAGGGTCTCGCGTTCGCGGCGAAGATGAACGGCATCCACGCCACCATCGTGATGCCGGAGACGGCCCCCATCGCGAAGATCAAGGGCACGAAGCAGCACGGTGCGGAGGTGGTGCTGCACGGCAACGGCTACGACGACGCGTTCGGACGCGCCACCGAGCTGCAGAAGGAGAAGGGCTACACGTTCGTGCACGCGTTCGACGACCCGAAGGTGATCGCAGGCGCGGGAACGGTGGCCCTGGAGATCCTGGAGCAGAACCCGGCGCTGGAAGTGTTCGTGGTACCGATCGGCGGCGGCGGCATCATCGCCGGGATGTCGGTGGCGCTGAAGGCGACCAACCCCAAGGCGCGCATCGTCGGCGTGCAGGCCGAGGGCATCGCGAGCATGAAGGCGAGCGTGGAAGCCGGCAAGATCGTCACGGTCAAGGGCACGACCATCGCCGACGGCATCGCGGTCGCCCGGCCCGGTGGCCACACCTTCCCGATCGTGCAGAAATACGTCGACGAGATCGTCACCGTGAGCGAGGAGGAAATCGCCGATGGCATCCTCGTCCTGCTCGAATCGGAGAAGACCGTCGTGGAGGGCGCCGGCGCGACCGCCGTGGCGGCATGCCTGAGCGGCAAGATTTCCGGCATCGCGGGCAAGCAGGTTTGCTGCGTGCTAAGCGGCGGCAACATCGATACGACCTTCCTCTCCAAGGTGCTGCAGCGCGGCCTCGCCAAGGGAGGACGGCTCGCGAAGCTCATCATCGTCGTGCCCGACCGGCCCGGCAGCATTGCCGAGCTCGCCGCGATCGCGGCCGGCGAGCAGGCGAACATCCTCGACATCCGCCACGGCCGCACCTTCACCTCGGCCGAGTACCGCGAGACCGAGGTCGAGCTCATGGTCGAGACGCGCGGTCCGGATGCGGTCGAAGCGATGCTGCAGGCGATGGCCGCCAAGGGCTACGAGGCGCGGTCGTTCGCGTTCGATTGATTCGGGAATTTCACCTCAACCCAAGGAGCAGCAGTTCATGTCCACTCTGGTTGCCATCGTCTACCCGTCGGAGCAAAAGGCGGAGGAAGTGCGAAGTGTCGTCTTCGACCTCGCCAAGCGCTATCTCATCAAGTTCAACGATGTCGTCATCGCGACCCGCGACGACAAAGGGCGGGTCAAGCTGAATCAGCTCATCAACACCACGGCCTCGGGAGCCGCCGGGGGCAGCTTCTGGGGCCTCCTGATCGGCCTGATCTTCCTGAATCCGCTGCTGGGCGTGGTGGCGGGCGCGGCGGGTGGTGCGATCTCGGGAGCGCTTACCGACGTCGGCATCAACGACAAGTTCATGAAGGATCTGGGAAGCTCCCTCAAACCCGGCGATGCCGCGCTTTTCGTGCTGGTGCAGGACATGACCGCGGACAAGGTGCTGGCCGAGATCAAGCAGCACGGCGGCACGGTGCTTCACACCTCGCTCGATGAGACCCGCGAGAAGGTGCTGCGCGACGCGCTCGCTTCGGTACCCGCCGACGAACCGCAGTCCTGATCGGAGGATCTTCCCGTTTCTAAGCGGTGGCCGAGACCGCGCTCGCGCGCGGTCAGGTGCCGCGTGACTTCTTGCTGGCCATTGCCAATCGCGGCCGATCCACTCCCAGTACCTCCTTCACCGCCTTGATCACGCCGAGATCGTGTTCGCTCACCTCGCGCCCGAGCAGGCGCGGATCGCTGCGCAGGCAGGTGAGCAACTCGATGAAGGGGTCGCGGTCGGCCAGATCCGCGAGCAGCTTCGGCAGCATCGCCATCGCCTGCCCGCTCGCCAGAGTTGTGGTAGCGAGTCAGGTTTTCGACCCGAGTTCCCGCAGATGCGCCTTGAGTTTCTCGGCCGACTGTCTGAAGCTGTCGATCTCCTGATCGTTCATCGGGATTTCGAGCAGATCTTCGGCGCCGCTGCGGCCCACCACCGCTGGCAGACTCAGCGCCATTCCCTTGACGCCGTACTGGCCGGTGAGCGGGAGTGAAACGGGC
>JBDHRV010000245.1:0-2845 GCA_039807745.1 Burkholderiales bacterium | reverse complement strand
GTGGAGCGCGGGCTGCGCAACTACTGGGGCTACAACACGCTCGCCTTCTTCGCGCCCGAGCCGCGCTACGCGGCCACCGGTCAGGTGACCGAATTCAAGACCATGGTGAAGACGCTGCATGCAGCGGGCATCGAGGTGATCCTGGACGTGGTCTACAACCACACGGCGGAAGGCAACCACCTCGGCCCGACGCTGTCGCTGCGCGGCATCGACAACGCCACGTACTACCGGCTCGTGCCCGGCGACGCGCGCTATTACATGGACTTCACCGGCTGCGGCAATACGCTCGACACGGTGAACCCGCGCGCGCTGGCGCTCGTGCGCGACAGCCTGCGCTACTGGGTCGAGGAGATGCACGTCGACGGCTTTCGCTTCGATCTCGCCGCGGCGCTGACCCGCGGCATGTACGACGTGGAAATGCACGGTGCGTTCGTCGAGACCATCACGCGCGACCCGGTGCTCTCGCAGGTGAAGCTGATCGCCGAGCCCTGGGATCTCAATCCGGGCGGGTATCAGCTCGGCGGTTTCCCGAAGGGCTGGGCGGAATGGAACGACCGCTACCGGGACACGATACGCGGCTTCGGCAAGGCCCACGGTGCGACCATCGCGGAGTTCGCCACCCGCTTCACGGGCTCGAGCGACCTCTACGAACACAGCGGTCGCAAGCCGCACGCGGGCATCAACTTCGTCTGCGCGCACGACGGCTTCACGCTGCACGACCTCGTGAGCTACAACGACAAGCGCAACGAAGCCAATCGCGAGGGGAACGGGGATGGCAGCAATCACAACCTGAGCTGGAACTGCGGCGCGGAGGGGGAAACCGACGACGCGGCGATCAACGTCCTGCGCCGGCGGCAGAAGCGCAACTTTCTCGCGGTGCTCCTGCTCTCGCAGGGTGTGCCCATGCTGCTCGCCGGCGACGAGATGGGGCGCACGCAGGGTGGCAACAACAACGCTTACTGCCAGGACAACGAGATCTCGTGGCTCGACTGGAGTCCGCGGCCCGAGAATCGCGAGCTGTTCGACTTCGTTCGATGCGTGATCCGCCTGCGTCGCAGGCATCCGGTGTTTCGGCATCCGGAGTATCTCCAGGGGCGCCCTCTGGCTGCCGACGGAATGAAGGGCATCACGTGGCTCACTCCGGACGGACACGAGATGAGCGCCGAGGCGTGGCAGCACTCGCACGCACGCTGCCTCGGCATCCACCTCGCCGGAGCGCGACCGCGAGAGACGCCGCGCGGGGCCTGGCGGCGACTCGCGAAACTCTGGAGGTGGCTGCGGGTGCTGGTACGGGGCTCAGTCAAGTCAGATGCGGATTCCCACGAAACAGCAGCCGCCGAGGCACCTCTCCGGCACCGTGTCCTGCGCTGGCTGCGCGCACCCGCTGGCGCGAGCGGCGACGAGCGGTTCCTGATTCTGGTGAACGCACATCACGAGACGATCCCGTTCGTGATCCCGCAATCCCACGAACGCACGAGGTGGTCGACGGTGGTCGACACCTACTTCGAGGACGGCCGGGGAACGAACACGCTCCGCCACGGTGGCGACGCCTACGAACTGCACGGACGCTCCATCGTCGTCCTGCATGCGGTGCGCAGAAGAGGCATTCTCGGGACGGCCTGGTCCTGACGGCGGTGGCACTGCGGGCGCGCACGCGCCTTACAGCGCGAGGTCGACCCAGACCGCGTGGTGGTCCGACGCCTGGAAGCGCTCGCTGGTGACGGTGTCGAAAGGCTTCCAGGTCCGCGGCGCGTAGTGACCGCGACGCTCGATGCCGGCCTGCTTCGCCGCTGCCGACACGGCCGGCGACATCAGGAGGTAGTCGATCTGCTGCTTGCCTGTTTCATAGGTTCCGAGGCGCCTACCACTCGGGTCGATCCTGGATGCGAACTTCGCGACCGCGTCCTCGAGCTGGGGATGCGCCATGAGAGGCGCCAAGCCGGGGGCATCCGGGGTGTCGTTCAGATCCCCGGCTACGATCACGTGGGTGAAGCCCTGCCGCATCCGATCATCGAGAATCTTCTTCACCTGGGTCGACTGCGGCAGCCGTCGCCTCAGGCCGCTGGCATCGCTCCCCTTGCTCGTAAAGTGGTTGGCCATGACGATGACAGGCTTGCCGACGCTCGGCACCTGCACGAAGTATTCGGCACAGTCCCGGGAAAAAATGGGCGGCGCACCCGGGACATCGAAGATGTGCGTGCTCAGGTCCAGTATCGGATGCCGTGACAGGATGGCGACGTCGATGCCGCGCGGGTCGTTTCCGTCCACGACCAGGATGTAGGGATAGGGCTTGCGCCCGGTGGCAGTGAGAATCGGTGCCAGGATTGCGTCGTGGAACTGCTTGAGCGACGGGCGATCCTCGATCTCGCACAGCACCTGGATGTCGGCGTCGACCGCCGCGATGACGCGCGCCGTGTTCAGGATAGCCTGGTCGCCGACGTGTTGCGTCTTGAGCTCGATCCAGCCGACCCAATCGGCGCGGCCGTTCGCCACGACCGTCACCGTGGCGCCCTGACGCTTCAGCAGCTGACCGCGGATCTTGCGAAACTCGAGATACCTGTTCTGCGGGCGCGCGGTCGTGAGTCGGTGCCGGCCCATCAGCTCCAGGATGCGTGCCTTGTCCGCGGGCGCATACACCGGCTTGCCGAAGATCGCGTTCAGCTCATGGAAGGCATCGAGATAGGGCTGGCCTTTCGCGTTGTCGTCGAGGTTCATCGCGAGCGGCCGGTCGAACAGGTTCTCGCAGTTGAACGTCGCGACGCGAAGATGGGCCGCGCTCTGGCGCGGGACGATGTCGGCGGCGTAATCGGGCTTGCTCGGCATGGCGGCCTCCTGCGCTTGACCA
>JBDHRV010000068.1:0-18192 GCA_039807745.1 Burkholderiales bacterium | reverse complement strand
CATCATCGTCGCCTCCGCTTGCCTGGATGGGTCCCCACTACTTTATCTTGTTTGGTTCCGGCTACGCCGGCTTAGGATTAAAGCCCTTTACGCTCGAACGTGCTGTGGCGCGAGCCCCCGCAGCTCGGGCAGGCGAACCCCGCAGGCCAGCGCGAATTCACCAGCGCCGCGTATTCCGCTGAAGATGACCGCTGATTCCGATCGAAGGTGACCGGTGATTCCGGAGGATCGTGACCGACAAGAATGCCGGGTCAGCGCTGTGGGTGGCTTTTACACGGGTCGGTCACGTTCAGTCAATTTTCTTGGGTTTGGAAGGCGGTTTTTGATCGCTTGCGGCGCCGGTGCGTTTGCGCATTGATTCTCTCTCCAGATGGATCTTGTGGGCGTGGTGCAGGAGCCGGTCGAGGATTGCATCGGCAAGCGTGGGATCGCCGATGTGCAGTCCACCGCCGACCAACTGCGCAACAACCATGAGAGCCGCACGCTGCTGGACTTCTGCGCCCTGGTCGGCAGCGTCATTGTCGATGAGGATGGCGTCTACGACCCGCGCAGCGTCAAACGATCGCCTCTTGTTGGGCATGAAGGGCACGATGTCGGAGATGGAGTTGTCGCTGTTGCGTCAGCGCTCGGCCGAAGCGCTCAAGCTCAAGGCGGCCAGGGGCGAGCTGCATACCACGGTGGCGATCGGCTTTGTGCGCAGCGAGTACGATCGCATCGAACTGGATCCGGATCAACGCATTCGCGAGGCGATCGGCGCGGTGCCGTGGACCCCACCAACAGGCTTGTCGACGCGGAGCTCGAGCGACGCTGGAACGAGCGCTTGGCCGTCGTCTCGCAGCGTCAGGCGCAGATCGACGCGCTGGACCTCCAGGCGGGCCCGAGCCTCACAGCAGAACAGCGCGAGGCACTACTTGCCCTCGGCTCCGACCTGCCCCGCGCTTGGCGCCATCCGGCAGCCGGCAACGAAGGGCGCAAGCGGATCTTGCGCGCCGTGATCAAGGAGATCGTGGCGAGGGTCACTGAAGCGCGGATCGAACCCGTCATCCACTGGCAAGGCGGCGACCACACTGCGCTCAACGTCGCGAAGAACCGCTGGGGACAGCATCGGTGGACGACCGATGTCGAGGTTCAGGCGCTGATCCCGCAGTTGGCGCGTCAGCTCAACGACGCCAGCATAGTCCAGATCCTCGAGGCAGGCGCGTTGCTTGAGGGCGGCGAGTTGTAGCAGGCGGGTGAGGCGCCGATTGTCGCGGTAGACGAGTTCGCGCTCGAGCAGCAGGCTGAAGCGCTCCTCGAACGCGAGGCCGTGGGTGGCACTCTGGGTGAGCTGCTCGGCGAGTGCGGCGGCCATGCCGTGGAGCTTCAAGCGGTTCAGTGAATCGAGGGTGGGCTGGATGAGCATGGTTCCGAATCTCCGGCGGGGGTGCGACGGAAGTAATCCGGCCCGCGCACGTGGGCGTGCTGGGGCGGCGTGGGTGAAGCTTGAGGCGCTGCGGGGAACAGATCGGGGTGCTGATCGAGCCTGGCGTCGAGGATCGACTTGACGCTCTTGCGGGTCGGTGACCACTTGCGCCGTGACGCCTATCTCTACGTGCGGCAATCGTCGTTGCGCCAGGTGTTCGAGAACACCGAGAGCACCCAGCGTCAGTACGCCTTGCGCGAGCACGCGGTGGGACTCGGCTGGTCGATCGAGCGCATTCACGTCATCGACAACGACCTCGGCATCTTCGACTACCCGCGTTTCGCCGAGCCGCTGCGCGATCGCATCCGGCAGCGCGCGCAGGACGTGTGTGCGGCTGCCGGCGTCGAGATCGAGCATGTCAACAAGAGCCACGTCCGCAAGGAAGACCGGGTCGCACGGGTGCTGGCTCGGCGCGGTGATCACCCGGGGCTGGTGCACGTGATATCGGCGATGGGTCTGACCGGCGAAGCCAGTACGCCGACCATGCCTTACAGACCCGGTTCGGGAAATACGGCATGACCTGCTCGATGAGCCGGAAGGGAAACTGCTGGGACAACGCGCCGACGGAGAGCTTCTTCAACAGCTACAAGAATGAGCGGGTGCATGGCACCCGCTACGCAGTGCAGCCATTGCCGGCGCCTTCGACTACATCGAGCCGTTCTACAATCGCAGGCGCAGGCATTCCACGCTCGGCTACGCCTCGCCACAGCAGTTCTTGAACGACTGGATCAGGTGTCAGCATGAACAGGAATTGGCGGCATAATGCCGCCGGGTTGGAAGACGAAAAACCGAGGGAAGCTCACTTCAGAGCGCGACCTGCGCTCAAGTGGGGCAATGATGCCGCGGTTTGTGGGACCTCTTCCAATCCGTACGAGACAACCATTAGCGAGGTGAGGTAGGCTGGGAAAAATGGAGTCCAACGGATCGTGTAGTCTGACGATTGGAGGACACAGATGGAACGAACACCGAAGGGGACTTACACGCCCCGAGTCTCGCGCAGAAGCGGTGAAACTGGTCGAGGCGACCGGCCTGTCGGTCGCGCGGGCGGCGAAGCAGCTATCGATGCCAAAGAGCAGCGTGGACAACTGGGTGCGTGCATCGCGGGAAGGCAAGCTGGCAGAAGTTGGCAAGGGCAGCGACTCCCGAGCGAACTGGAACTGGATCGGAGAGTGGCTAACACGCTTGGCGCAAGCCCCCGCCGTGGCTGCGTGCACAAACGAATGCCCGGCTGGAAGTCCAGATCAAGGCGGCGCACGAGCGAACGCGGCAGGCCTTCGGCCCCGAGCGACTGCAAGCCGACCTCGCTGACAACGGCATCCAGGTGGGCGTTTATCGCATCAAACGCATTGGTCAGAAACTCGGCCTACGCTGTAAGCAGAAACGGGAATTCAAGGCTTATCAGAAGCTCCTGTGCCAGTTCGGCATGCAGGCTTCGATGAGCCACAAGGGCAACTGCTGGGACAACGCACCGATGGAAAGCTGCTGGGGTTCGAAAGCAGGGGCGACTCGGCCATCTGTCGCCTGCCGCCTTCAGTCAGCAATACTATGCAATGCAGATGGCCGCTTGAACCGTTGAACTCCACGATTGACGACCGACCTCACCCCTAAGACAGCTTATCCTGATGAATCTCAACGAGCTCATTCAGACGGTTGACCCGAAAGCAGTAGGCGCCGAGATGTACGCACTCGCAGCCGAGATGTATCCGTTTTGCCGCAGCATTACGGGCGATGGTTTGCGACGCACCCTGGAAACCGTTGGCAGGCAGATACCGCTCGACCTGCATGAAATCCCGAGCGGTTCGGCGGTGTTCGACTGGACCGTGCCTAATGAGTGGAACATCCTTGACGCTTATATCAAGAACGCGCAAGGCGAGCGCGTTGTCGACTTTCAGAAGCACAACCTGCACGTAGTCGGCTACAGCGTACCGGTGAGTCGCAGGATGTCACTTGGAGAGTTGAAGTCCCATCTGGTCACCCTCCCCGAGGAACCCGATTGGATCCCTTACCGTACCAGCTATTACAAGGAGAGTTGGGGGTTCTGTCTATCGCACCGAGATTTTGAACAGCTGCAGGAAGGAGAGTACGAGGTATGCATAGACTCGACGCTTGCGCCGGGAAGCATGACACTTGGCGAATCGTATCTCGCCGGCGAGGTCGAGGACGAAGTGCTGATCTCATGTCACTGCTGCCATCCATCGCTCGCAAATGACAACCTCTCAGGTATCTCCCTCGCGGTCGCCCTCGCGAAGCGCCTTCGAACCATTCCACATCGATATTCCTATCGGTTTTTGTTTATCCCCGGCACCATCGGCGCCATTGCTTGGCTCGCCCTCAACGAGGCGAAGACGACCCGTATTCGGCATGGTCTTGTCCTCTCATGCGTGGGCGATGCGGGCGGTTTCACATACAAGAAGTCACGTCGCGGCAACGCGGAAATAGACCGAGCCGCGCAACACGTCCTCAAGGCCGAAGGGGAGACACATCGAGTTATCGAGTTCTTCCCGTATGGCTACGACGAAAGGCAGTACTGTTCGCCGGGTTTCGACCTCCCGGTGGGCTGCCTGATGCGGTCGCAGCACGGAACGTTTCCCGAGTACCACACGAGCGCCGACAATCTTGCGTTTATCGAACCTTCTGCCCTAGGTCGTTCGTTCGCGAAAGTAATCGAACTGGTGCAGGTATTGGAACAGAACCATCATTACGTGAATCAGAAGCCCAAGTGCGAACCGCGGCTCGGCAAGCGCGGACTCTACGGCGGGATTGGTGGCCCCCGCCGAGCCGGTTTCAGTGAGTTGGGGCTGCTCTGGGTACTCAACCTTTCCGATGGCCAGCACGACCTGTTGGCCATTGCCGAACGTTCGGGGATACCCTTCCGCGAGATCGCAGCAGCTGCGGACGCTCTAGTCGCGTGTGGTCTGTTGAAGCGGCGCGACGCAAGCTGAATCTACCGGAGGTCAGCTTCGGCGAGGCGCACCCAGGAGAGTTCGCGGTCCGCCTCGATCACTGCCTCCATGGCCGCTTGAGCCACCACCCCATCGAAGAAGGATGCGTCGCTCCCAGGATCGAGCTGACCGCGTAAGCACGAATCGACGAAGCTTCGCATCATGCGTCCCAGCGAGTGCGGCAGTCCGTCGCTGGCTTCGGGTGGCAGGGGCAACTCCTTCCAGTCGGGCGCGTTAGGCCGCGATACCTTGAGGCGATCAACGCTGCCTCGGCTCAGACCGGCTTTGAGCGCACCCTCCGGACCAATAATCTCAAGATAGCCCTTTTCCGCGAAGGGCGGCGTGATCCGCCCAATGAACCACTGACCGCGCAAGCCACTGCTAAGGCGAAACCAAGCCGCGGCAACCTCATCCGTCTCGATGGTGCTCACCCCACCGGTCACGCTATCTATGCCCGGGCGCGGGAGGTGATGCAGAAAGCCGCTCACCGCTTCCATAGGGCCGGCCGCATACCGCACGATGTCGAACAAGTGTGAGCCGATGTTGAACAGAACACCCGCGCCAGCAGTGACCTTCTTGTCCTGCCAGACAACCCTGCGGCCAGGATCTAGGCCCTCCCAGCCATCATACTGAATACGCAAATAGTAAGGTTCGCCGATGTCCCCCGCCTGGACCCGGCGCCTGAGTTCGGGAACTGCGTAGCCGTAGCGGAAGATGAAGCCTACTTGGTGAATGACTTCGGCCTGCTCGGCAGCTTTGAGCATGGCCTGCGCTTCGACAACGCTCATCCCGAGGGGCTTTTCGCAGAACACATGCTTGCCGTGCGCACAGGCCGACAAGACTTGTTCGCAGTGCAGAAAGTTGGGCGTAACGATAGTCACCGCATCGATATCGGGACGCGCGCAGAGTTCACGATAATCAGTATGAACGTCAGGCACCCCGAGACGATCGGCCAGTGCCCGGGCGGGTTCGAACCTGCGGCCACATACGGCGACAACCTCCGCATTCGCATGCGACTGCAGGCCAGGAATGTGCCCAACCTCAGCGAATGAACCGGCCCCAATAACCCCGACGCGCAGTCGACTGGTGCGCGTTATGCTCATGCGCGCAGACCCGTCATGGTGAGCTCACTGAATCCATACTGCATTCGAAAGCAGTTACGGTTCGGCAACGGGTGATCTTTCCCACAAGTCACATGAACGGCGTCTACAATTTCTATTCTCAGTATAGCCGAGCTGAATCGATTGATAAGGAGCCGATTTTTCTCGTAGGCATAGCCGAGAAGTTTCGTATCACGGCAGTAACTCTGCGGGCTGCGGCGACCGAACTTGGTCGTGCGGCTTGGTTAAATCGCCTTGACTAGAGCTAGAGATCCTACAGCGAATGTCTGAATCAACGTACTACGCAATCGTCGGCGGCGGCATCATCGGCCTAGCTTTGGCCTACCGCCTGACACAACGCTTCCCCCGAGTGAAAGTGTCCCTCTTCGAGAAGGAGCCGGAAGTCGGCAAACACCAAAGCGGACACAACAGTGGTGTTCTGCATGCCGGGCTGTACTACAAGCCTGGGTCACTGAAGGCCCAGCTCGCGGTTACCGGGATTCGGCAGATGCGGGCATTCTGCGAGCGCCACGCGATCGCTCACGATGTTTGCGGCAAGCTCGTGGTAGCGTGCTCGCAGGAGGAAATCCCGCGCCTTCGCGACCTATACGACCGCGGCCAGCGCAACGGGCTGCGTGGATTGGCGTGGCTGAATGCGGATCAGATGCGAGAGATCGAGCCGCACGTTGCGGGCGTCGCCGCCGTCCGGGTGCCCGAGGAAGGAATCGTCGACTATCCTGCGGTCTGCCGCACTCTTCAGAAGTTGATCGTTGCAAGTGGCGGTGAGGTGCTAACGGGGACCCCCGTAGAGGACTTGTGTCGCACCCAGGCGGGCTGGGCGGTCAACGGTCGTCCGGCGAGGTTCCTCGTTAACACGGCTGGGTTGCACTGCGATCGGGTGCTCGCGCTGTCCGGGCTCAAACGAAGCACGCGGATCGTCCCGTTCCGAGGCGAATATTATCAGTTGAGCAAAGAAGGGCGTGACCTCGTAAGGAATCTCATATACCCGGTGCCGGATCCTAGATTCCCGTTTCTAGGGGTGCACTTCACCCGCATGATCCACGGCGGCATCGAAGCAGGGCCGAATGCGGTGCTCGCCACAGCCCGGGAGGGTTACCGTTACTCCGATTTCGTGCTTAAGGATGTAGTTGACACCTTTGGGTACAGCGGTTTCTGGCGTTTTATGGCCCGCTATCCGTCGATGACGTTCTTCGAGTTCAAGCGCTCACTCAGCCGGTCCGAGTTCTGCCGCTCGCTCCAGCGACTGGTACCTGCGGTCGAGGAGCGCCACCTCGCGCCCGGCGGGTCAGGCGTTCGAGCGCAGGCGTTAGCGCCGGATGGAACGCTCCTGCAGGACTTCGAAATCGTATGCGCCGAGAACGCCCTGCACCTCATCAACGCGCCAAGTCCGGGTGCGACCGCTTCGTTGGCAATCGCCAACTATCTGATCGATCGCATCGCGGAAGATCATTAGCGCCACCAGCAGTGTTCGACAGATCCGCCCAGGAATCAAAGTAAGCGCAGATCACTCGCTCACCTGCATGTCGCGCAATTGTCGGCGCGGCTGCTTGCGGCTATCCTTCCCGTTTCATCACGACGCGTCCTTGTCCGATCATGAGCACCGCCGACGATCTCAAACGCGCAGCTGCCGAGGCGGCCATCGCACACGTGCCAACGGGGGGGGTGGTCGGCGTCGGCACGGGCAGCACCGCCAACTTCTTCATCGACGCACTCGGCAAGGTGAAGCACCGGGTCGATGCGGCGGTCGCAAGCTCCGAGGCAACCGCAAGCCGGCTCAGGGCTGTCGGCATCGAAGTGCTCGACCTGAATTGCGTGGAGGAGCTTCGCGTCTACGTGGACGGGGCCGACGAGATCACGCGCCGGCTGCACATGATCAAGGGCGGCGGCGGCGCGCTCACCCGCGAGAAGATCGTGGCCCAGGTGGCGCGGACGTTCGTTTGCGTGGCCGACGAGAGCAAGCTCAAGGACGTGCTGGGCCGCTTTCCGCTGCCGGTCGAGGTGATTCCCATGGCACGGGCACTCGTCGCGCGCGAGCTGGTGAAGCTGGGCGGCACGCCGCGCCTGCGCGAAGGCTTCGTCACCGACAACGGCAACGTGATCCTCGATGTACACGACCTCGCCATCGCGAACCCGGCCGAGCTGGAGACCCGCATCAACCAGATTCCGGGGGTGGTCACGAACGGCCTCTTCGCGCGCCGCGGCGCGGACGTGCTGCTGCTCGCCACCGCGCGCGGCGTGGAAACACTCACGCCGGCCTGATGCGACCTGCCACGAAACTGTCATCATCGGCTGTTACGTTCTTCGATCGACAGCGGGCCTGAAGCCATGAGCAACGATCACCACACTTCGAAGCAGTACGACGCCGAGCTCGAGTCTCTGCGCTCGCGCGTCTTGCAGATGGGCGGGATGGTGGAGCAGCAGATCGTGCGCTCGATCGATGCGCTGTCCTCGTGCAACCTGCCGCTGATCGACCAGATCGTGGCCGACGACCACAAGGTGAACGCGCTCGAGGTCGAGATGGACGAGATGTGCAACCACATCATCGCGCGCCGTCAGCCGGCCGCGGGCGACTTGCGGCTCATCATGGCGGTGGTGAAGACGGTGACCGATCTGGAGCGCATCGGCGACGAGGCGGAAAAGATCGCGCGCATGGCGAAGCTCGTCTGCGAATCCGATCGCCTGCACACACCGCGTTTTACCGAGATCCGGCGCATGGGCAACCTCGCGCTCGGCATGGTGCGCACGGCGCTCGACGCCTTCGCCCGGCTCGACACCGCCACCGCGGCCAAGGTCGCGCGCGACGACCTGCAGCTCGACGAGGAGTTTCGCGCGATCCTGCGCCAGCTCATCACCTTCATGATGGAAGATCCGCGCACCATTTCGCTCTCGCTCGAGATCGTGTTCGTCTCGAAGGCGCTCGAGCGCATCGGGGACCACGCGAAGAACATCGCCGAGTACGTCGTGTTCCTGGTCAAAGGCAAGGACGTGCGCCACACCACCGTCGAGCAGCTGGAACGGGAAGTCCTCGGCTGAACGTGGCGACGCAAACCAGGGCTTAGGCTCTTCCGATGCCCGGTCATTCCACCATCGCCGCCGTCGACCTGGGGTCGAACAGTTTTCGCCTGCAGGTCGCCAAGGTGGTCGAGGATCGCATCTATCCGCTCGACGCCTTGAGCGAGAAGGTCCGGCTGGCGGCGGGGCTGACCCCGGAGAAGCATCTCGACGAAGCGTCGCAGGAGCGCGCGCTCGACTGCCTGCGGCGATTCGCCGAGCGCATCCGCGGGCTCGACCGTCATGCGGTGCGCGCGGTCGGCACCAACACCCTGCGGGTGGCGAAGAATGCCACGCAGTTCGTGCGCCGCGCGGAGCTCGCCCTGGGCTTTCCGATCGACGTGGTGGCGGGTCGCGAAGAGGCGCGCCTCATCTATCTCGGGGTGGCGCAGAGCCTGCCGCCTTCGAACGCGAAGCGTCTGGTGGCCGATATCGGCGGCGGCTCGACCGAGTTCATCATCGGCGCCGGGCTCGCGCCGCGCAAGCTGGAAAGTCTGTACATGGGGTGCGTGAGCCACAGTCTGCGCTACTTTCCCTCCGGCAAGATCACCAAGAGCAACCTGGGCAAGGCCGAGCTCGCGGCCCGCGGCGAGCTGGAGGTCATCGCCGCCGAATTCGCCGCCGGCAACTGGCAGCAGGCAGTCGGCTCCTCCGGCACCGCCCGCGCGCTCTCGGAGATCCTGCAGTTGAACGGCTGGGGCAGGGGCGAGATCACGCCCAAGGGGCTCGATCAGCTGCGCGCCTGCCTGCTCAAGGCGGGGGACATCAACACGATCTCACTGCCGGGACTGCGCAGTGACCGGGTGCCGGTCCTGCTGGGCGGCTTCGCGATCATGGCGGCCATCTTCGCGGAGCTCAAGGTGAAGCGCATGACCATCGCCACCGGTGCCATGCGCGAGGGCATCCTCTACGACCTCATCGGACGTTTTCACGATCGCGACCTGCGCGATGGCACGGTCCAGCAATTCATGCAGCGCTACCAGGTCGACGCGGCCCACGCCGAGCGCGTGGAGCATCTGGCGCTCGACTTCTTCGATCAGGTCGCCCGCGACGCCAAGCTCGATGCCGAGGACGTCGAGCAGATTCTGCGCTGGGCCGCGCGCCTGCACGAGGTCGGTCTCGCCATCGCGCACTCGGGGTTCCACAAGCATTCCGCCTACATCCTGCGCAATGCCGACATGCCCGGCTTCTCGCGTATGGAACAGGCGCACCTCGGGCTCATCGTGCTCGGCCACCGCGGCGGACTCAAGAAGATGCAGGGGCTGCTCGACGGCCCCGAGCGGCTCCTGCCGACGCTCGCCTTGCGGCTCGCCACGCTCTTCTACCGCTCGCGCGTGGGGGTCACGCCGCCGGACATCCGACTCAGCGTTGCCGGACAACGCGTCGAGGTCGCCCTGGACGAGAGCTGGCTCGCGCTGCATCCGCTCACGGCGGCTGCCCTCGAAACCGAGATCGTCGAGTGGAAGAGCCTGGGCGTCAGGATGACCGTCACGCTGATCGGAGCGCAGGTGGCGACCGTCGCCGCGGGTTGACGCAGGCGGCGCGGCCCCGGCCCGCCCGGTCGGCGGTCGAGTCGGGGCGTTACAGGGCGGCCTCGATGCGCTCGCAGAGCGTCTTCAGAACCTTCACCCGGGCGTACAGCTTGTCGTTTGCCTCGACGAGCGTCCAGGGTGCGCACTCGGTGCTGGTGCGGTCGACCATGTCGCACACGGCATCGACGTACTGATCCCATTTCATGCGGTTGCGCCAGTCCTCTTTCGTGATCTTGAAACGCTTGAACGGCGTGCGCTCCCGCTCCCGGAACCGGCGCTCCTGCTCGTCCTTGCTGATGGAGAGCCAGAACTTCGCGACGACAATGCCGAAGGCGGCGAGCCGTTCCTCGAAGTCGTTGATCTCACCGAAGGCCCGCATCCAGTCGTCGACCGAGCAGAAACTCTCCACCCGTTCCACCAGCACGCGGCCGTACCACGAGCGGTCGAAGATCGCGATCCCGCGGCGGCGCGGCACGTGGCGCCAGAAGCGCCACAGGTAGGGCTGCGCGCGCTCCTCGTCGGTGGGTGCGGCGATCGGGTAGACATTGTAGGCGCGCGCGTCCAGAGCCGAGGTGATGCGCCGGATGGCGCCGCCCTTGCCGGCGGCGTCGTTGCCCTCGAAGACCGCCACGAGCGCGATCTTGCCGAACTTCGGCGCGCGCGTAAGCGTGCCGAGGCGCGCCTGCCACTTCGCGAGCTCGGTCTTGTATTCCTCGCGCGCGAGCGTCTTCGTGAGATCGAGGCTTTCAAGCAGGTTCGGGCCCCCGTGACGGTCGATGAGAGGCGCAGTCACCTGGGGGGCCGCCCTCGATTTCTTCTGCGCGAGCCGATCGCGCAACGCGTTCAACAGGATGGTGCCGACAGTGAGGTTGCGGTAGCGCTCGTCGAGCCCCTCCACCACGATCCACGGCGCGTGCGCGGTGCTCGTCTCGCGCAGGCCGAGCTCCGCGACCTCCCTCAAGTCGTCGTACCGCCGGTACGTCGCCTTGTCTTCCTTGGTCACGCGCCAGCGCGTTTCCGGGCGCTTCGACAGTTCCTTGTGGCGCGCCTGGAAGTCCTTCTTCGACAGGTGCATCCAGAACTTCAAGATCAGCACGCGCTCGTGCGCGAGCATGTCCTCGTGGTGCATGATGCCGGCCAACTGGCGCTCGAACTCCGCCGCCGACGAGTTGCCCAGGATGCGCTGCACGAACGCCTCGCCGTACCAGCCGTTGAACAAGATGCCGATACGCCCCTTCGGCGGCAACGCCCGCCAGTAGCGCCAGGGCATCGGCCGTTCCCGTTCCTCGTCGGAGCGCTTGCCAAACGCCTGGATCACCAGGTGGCGCGGATCCAGCCACTCCTTCAGCACGTTCACCATCTCGGAGCGCCCCGCGCCTTCCGGGCCCGAGATGATCAGCAACACGGCGAAGCTGCCGTTCTCGTGCAGATCGTACTGCGCGTTGAGCAGCGCCTCGCGCAGCTTGGGCTCCTCTTCCTTGTAGGCCTGCTTGTCGACTTTGTGGCCGAGCTCCGCGGATTCGAACATGCTGCGTCCTCTGGATCGCGCTAGATGAGATCGGGGCCGATGACGGCCCGCAGTGTCGCTTCGGCGCCGGCCGCTCGGCCGCGACGGCTGAGCCACCAGAGCGCGCCCTTCTTGATGCCCCAGCTCGATACCTTGCCGGAGAGCAGCCGCGCGGCGACTTCGCCGAGCACGGGCTGGTGGCCGACGATCACGACCGTGCCCGCGTAGTCGGGCCAGCCGGCGGCCGCGAGGAGCGATTCGTGCGAAGCAACGAGACCGACGGCAGGCACGGTGTCGAAGGGCCGCTCGAGCGCCGCCGCGGTTTGCTGGGCACGCGCGGCGGGGCTGACGAGGATCCGCGCATCGTCAGGCAAGCGCTCCGCGAGCCAGCCGCCTACCTTTTCCGCCTGTTTGCAGCCCTTCGCGGTGAGCTTGCGCTCGCTGTCCGGGACGCTGTCCTCCGCCTCGGCATGGCGCCATAAGATGAGATCCATTGAGTCTTCCTCTCTGCGGGGGGCCTGCTCATCCGTATGGAATGTTACCGAACTGTGATCGCGAAGTCTCAGCGCCAGAAAGGCTTCGCGTCCTCGAAGCGATCCCAGGCCTCCGCCAGGTGGCCGAGTCGCTCGAGCATGAACTGCCGGGTCCAGCCGCTCACGATGCCGATCGATTCCGCGTACGAGGAATCGGGATGGCGTGCCGCGAGTTCCTGCAGCAGCCGTCCCGTCACGGCGGCGTCGTTCAGCACGCCGAGCACGTCCTGCAGCGCGCTCAACCCGCGGGCGTACGCCCGCACCGCGTCCGGTTCGAAGATGGGGCCGAAGAAATCGGCCGAGTAACGCAGCTTCTTCACCGCGATGCGCAGCTGGTGGCGCTCCTCCGGCGAGAAGCTCGCGTGGTCGCGACCGCGCCGCTTCACGCGCCGGTGGCGCCGCTGCAGCACGCGCTGCGCGAAGCTCTGGAGCGGTTCGGCGAGGATCGGCAGCGCATCCTGCGGCATGACGGCACGCCACTTTTCGCAGGCAAGCCAGGCGGCGAGCCGCAGCAGCAGCCGTTCGTAGCGCTCCGAGGCGACCGCCGTCCGGGCGCCGCGATTGCCTTCCTCGCGCAGCACCGCGACCCCTTGCGCGAGCCGCGCAAGCCCGTCGTGGCCGGCAAAGGCCTCCGCGATGGGCGGCAGGGTCTCGGTCGCCAGCACGTCCCAGTCGCGGGCCGGGCCGAGGCTGCCGGCGATCCAGCGGATCTCGTCGATCGCCGGCTGACACGCGGGGCGCGGCAGCACGGAGCCGAACACGCTGAAGACGGAGCGCAAGCGCCGCAGACCGACCCGCATCTGGTGCACGTATTCGGGGTCCGGGTCACCGGCGACGATGCCCGCCTCGTTCGCCTGGGCGTGGCCAAGACAGGCAAAGGCGATCGTCTGGAACGCCTCCGACACCGGCTGGGCGGCGTCGATGGCGGCCGCCTGCGCCCGCACCGGACCGGGTGTCTCGGTTCCCGCCAGCGCATGGCCGCGCTGCGCCTTGCTGCGGTTTTCGACGCGCAGCCTGATCTGGTCCTGGAGGGCAAGCGCGAGTTCATAGACGGCCTCGGCGGAACCCGATTCGAGCTCGAGTTCGAGCTCGCAGATCGGCTCGATGCGCTCGCCCGCGCGCAGCTCGCCGCGGTCCAGTGCGAGCTCGATCTCGGCGCGGTCGGTTTTGAGCAGGCGCAGCGTGCGCCGGACGTCGGTAACGAAGAGCGGTGCCAGGCGCGGCACGACATCGGGCACCGAGAAGAGCGCGGCTACCGGCGTCGTGGCCAGGGCGGGCAGGTTGAGCTGGCCGTCCGGCGCGGCTGCCTCGTATTCCGGCCGCTCGTGCAGGCCCCCTTCCACGCGGCCCTCCGCCTTCACCGTCTGGACCCACCGCCGCCCCTGCTTGCGCACCCGCAGCGCCACCCCGGCACGTGCCAGATCGTGCTCCGGTGTGTCGTAGTAGACGCCGTAGTAGCGCTGGGTATGTGGACCCTTCACCGTCGCTGCCGCGAGCAAGGGATCGCGTGCGAGCGCGCGCGCGGCCTGCGGCGACAGGGTCAGCTTGAGCTCGATCTCGAGGGACATGGATGCGTTCGCCGAGCCCCGGGACCGGGCGGTGCCAGACTGAAGTGCCGTGGCCTCAGGCCGCCACGGCTTGTGCCGGCTTGTCCGCTTCCTTCACGGTCGGCTCGGGGGCGAGGGTGCCGAGCTGGTCCATCAGCACCGCCTGCGCGGCGAAGGCGCGTCCCCCCCGGCGCGGGGAACGGCGATGGTAGCGCCCGTCGGAATCCATCTCCCAGGCCTGCACGTTGTCGGCGAGGCAGGCCTTGATGCTCTCGTTGACGATGCGCTTCCTCAACTTCGGATCGAGGATCGGGAACGCGGTCTCGATGCGCCGGAAGAAGTTGCGGTCCATCCAGTCGGCGCTCGCGAGATACACCTCGCCCGTGCTGTGGAACCAGAATACGCGGTGGTGCTCGAGGAAGCGGCCGATGATGGAGCGCACGCGGATATTCTGCGACTGGCCGGGCACACCCGGGCGCAGCGCGCACACCCCGCGCACGATCAGGTCGATCTTGACCCCGGCGTTGGACGCGTCGTAGAGCGCGGCGATGATCTCGGGCTCGAGCAGCGCGTTCATCTTCGCGGAGATGCCCGCTGGCTGGCCCGCGGCCGCCGCCTGTGCTTCGCGCCGGATCGCCGTCAGCATGTTCTTGTGCATGGTGAACGGCGACTGCCAGAGGTGGTTGAGCTCGCCCGCCTGGCCCAGGCCCGTGAGCTGGATGAAGATGTCGTTCACGTCGGACGAGATGCCTTCGTTGCAGGTCAACAGCCCGAAGTCGGTGTACATCGTGGCCGTGCGCGAGTGGTAGTTGCCGGTACCGAGGTGCACGTAGCGGCGCAGCCCGTCGGCCTCGCGGCGCACCACCATCGCGAGCTTGGCGTGGGTCTTGTGCCCGACCACGCCGTAGACGACATGGGCGCCCACCTCCTCGAGCTGCTTCGCCCAGCCGATGTTCGCTTCCTCGTCGAAGCGCGCGAGCAGCTCCAGCACCACGGTCACTTCCTTGCCGCTTTGCGCGGCGTGGATCAGGTGCTGCATGAGCTCGGAGTCGGTGCCGGTGCGGTAGACCGTCTGTTTGATCGCAACCACTCGCGGATCGCGCGCGGCCTGGGCGATGAAGCCGACCACCGGTTTGAACGACTGGTAGGGGTGGTGCAACAGCACGTCCTGCTCGCGCATCACCTCGAACAGATCGCGCTCGCCCTTGAGCACATCCGGCAGCCCGGGCGTGAAGGGCCGGAACTTGAGGTCGGGGCGATCGACCTTGTCGGGTACTGCCATCAGCCGCACGAGATTGACCGGGCCGGTCACGCGGTACAGGTCTCCCTCGTCCAGCTCGAACTGCCGCAAGAGGAAATCGGACAGCGTCCGCGGGCAGGTATCGGCGACCTCCAGCCGCACGGCGTCGCCGAAACGGCGCTGCGGCAGCTCGCTTTGCAGCGCCTCGCGCAGGTCCTTGACTTCTTCATCGTCGACATAGAGGTCGCTGTTGCGGGTGACGCGGAACTGGTAGCAGCCGACCACGTTCATCCCCGCGAAGAGCTCGTGCATGTTCTCGTGCAGCACCGAGGACAGGAACACGAAGCCATGATCGCAGCCGGCGACCTCGCGCGGCAGCTTGATCGCCCGCGGCAGCACGCGCGGCGCCTGCACGATGGCGAAGCCCGACTGCCGCCCGAAGGCGTCCTTGCCCTCGAGCTGCACCGCGAGGTTCAGGCTCTTGTTGAGCAGCCGCGGGAACGGGTGCGCCGGATCGAGCCCGATCGGCGTCAGCACCGGCATGATCTCGCGCAGGAAATGATCGAGCACCCAGGCGCGCTGGGCTTCGGTCCAGTCCGGGCGGCGCAGGAAGCGGATGCCCTCGGCGGCGAGCTTGGGCAGCACCACGTCGTTGAGCAGTTCGTACTGGTGTTCGACCAGCTCGTGCGCCGTGATGGAGAGCTGCTTCAGGAGCGAGCTCGTCGTGTAGCCGCCGACCTTCGGCGTGTCGGATCCTTCCTCGAGCTCGGCGTGCAGCCCGGCGACACGGATCTCGAAGAACTCGTCGATCAGGCTCGAGACGATGCACAGGAAGCGCAAACGCTCCAGCAGCGGGACGGCATCGTCCTCGGCCTGGGCGAGCACGCGGCGCACGACTTCCAGCAGTGACAGCTCGCGGTTGATGAGCAGCGTCGTCGGGGTAGCGGCCTTGGGGCGCATGTCGGGGGTTACCAGTGAAAGGGGTGCATCGGGTGCCAGCGGTGCGATCGACCCCGCGCGCGTCATGTGTCGGGCTCCGCTCCGGTACTACTTCTGGGAAGGCTGCGACGGTGCCACGTAGCCTGAAGGCATCTCGGCGCCGGCGCCGAAGAAGTAGCGCTCCATCTGTTCGTGCAGGTACTTGCGCGCCTTCGCGTCGGCCAGGTTGAGGCGGTTTTCGTTGACCAGCATCTTCTGGTGTTCGAGCCAGGCCTTCCAGGCCGGTTTGGACACCTGCTCGAAAATGCGCAGCCCCATTTCCCCCGGATAGGGCGGAAAGTCCAGACCCTCTGCTTCCCGCTTGAGTTTGATGCACTGCACGACTCTAGTCACGATTCCCCCCTGCATGTTGCGACCGCGGTGTTATGGCAACGTTACCGGCGCCAAGTTCACGAGCATGATGCAGCGCTTAGCGCTCCTTCTTCAATGACTTGGTGAGCACCTTCGAATTGCGCTGCAGATTGTAGAGCGCCTGCTTCTTCGCCGGCAGCTCGTCTACCCCGGCCTCCGCGAATCCACGCTCGATGAACCAGTGCGTGGCACGGGTGGTGAGAGCAAAAAGCCGGTTGAAGCGACGTCGGCGCGCCTCGTCCTCCATGAACTCGAGCAGCCTTTCGCCGACGCCCGCGTCGCGGCGATTGGGATGCACGGCGATGCAGGCGAGCTCGGCCGACCGCGATTCCGGAAACGGGTAGAGTGCGCCGCAGCCGATCACGATGCCGTCGTGCTCGACCACGACGAAGTGGTCGATCTCGCGCTCGATCAGCTCGCGTCCGCGCTTCACCAGAACGCCCTCCCGCTCCAGCGGCTCGATCAGGAGGAGGATCCCGCCCACGTCCTCGATGCGCGCCGGACGCAGGGTCTCCAGCGGATCCTGGGTCAGCATGCTGCCCACGCCCTCCTGCGAGAAAAGCTCGAGCAGGAGCGCGCCCTCGCGATCGCGGTCGACGAAGTGGACGCGCCGGACGCCGTTCTTGACCGCGGCGATCGCGGGCGGCAGGTAGAGCTGTACGTCGATCGCAAGGCGCGTCGGGCGCGCGAGCAGCTTCTCGGCGTCGGACACGGTGAGCTCGTGCAGGAGCTGGCCCTTCGCATTCGCGATTCCGGGTCCCTCGAGCAGGAAGAGCAGCTTGTCGGCGCGCAGCGCCACCGCCACCGCTGCGGCGACGTCTTCCACCGTCAGGTTGAAGATCTCCCCGGTCGGCGAATAACCGAGCGGCGACACCATTGCAATCTCCCCGTCCTGCAGCCGCGCCTGCAGCATCTCTGCGTTGACCTTGCGCACTTCGCCCGAGTACTGGAGATCCACGCCGTCGAGTACGCCGCGCGGACGGGCGACGATGAAGTTCCCGCTCGCCACGCGGATGGTCGAGTTCGCCATCGGCGAGTTGGGCAGCCCCATCGAGAGCAGGGCCTCGATCTCGAGCCGCACCCGTCCGTTCGCTTCCTTCACGCACTTCAACGTCGCCTCGTCGGTGACGCGGACGTCGCGCACGTAGCGCGGCCGCAAGCCCCGCTCCTCCATGAGCGCGTCGATCTGCGGACGGGTGCCATGCACGAGCACGAGGCGCACCCCCAGGCTCGCAAGCAGGTTGAGATCCTGGACGATCTGCGCGAAACGCCCGTCCGCCACCACTTCGCCGTCGAACGCGATGACGAAGGTCCTGCCGCGAAAGACGTGCACGAACGGCGCCGCGGCGCGCACCCACTGCACGAAGGTTTCGGAAATGGCGGGCATAGCTTGTTATGGAGCTCCCGTGGCCTGCGATCCCGGATGTTAGTGGAATCCACAGGCTGCGCAAACCGCAGTGCTAGAAATCGCCCCACAGCGCGTGCATTGCCGCCAGTGCGGCCAGCGCCGCCGTCTCGGTGCGCAGGATGCGCGGTCCCAGGCGCACGCCGCGAAAGCCGCGCCGCAATGCGTCGTCGCGTTCCTGCGGGGTGAGTCCGCCCTCCGGTCCGGCGAGAAGCAGGATCGGTCCGGCGGGACGCGGCATGTCGCGCAGGGAGGTGTCGGCGTCGGGCGAGAGCAGCAAACGCAGCGCAACGGTGTCGGCGCGCGCCGGCAGCGCTGCCAGCCAGTCGCCGAAGTCACAAGGCGGCTGCACCGGCGGCACCCGGTCGCGGCCACACTGTTCGCAGGCGCTCACGCAGACGCGCTCCCAATGCGCGCGACGGCGCTGCGCGCGCTCTGCCGCAAGCCGCACCACGCTGCGCCGCGTGATGATCGGCTCGATGCCGGCTACCCCCAGTTCCAC
>JBDHRV010000067.1:0-18237 GCA_039807745.1 Burkholderiales bacterium | reverse complement strand
GTGGCGAAAAAACACCGCGCGCCCTGCGGCGCGCGGTGTCGGGACTGCGGCGCGACTCTCAGTCAGCGAGGTTGTCGAGCGCCTTCTGGAAACGATTGGCGTGCGAGCGCTCGGCCTTGGCCAGGGTCTCGAACCAGTCCGCGATCTCGTCGAAACCTTCGTCGCGCGCGGCTTTCGCCATGCCCGGGTACATGTCGGTGTACTCGTGGGTCTCGCCCGCGATGGCCGCTTTCAGATTGTCACGCGAGGCGCCGAAGGGCAGATCGGTCGCCGGGTCACCACAGGTCTCTAGGTACTCGAGATGCCCGTGGGCATGACCGGTCTCGCCCTCCGCGGTCGAGCGGAACACCGCCGCGACGTCGTTCTGACCTTCCACGTCCGCCTTGGCGGCGAAGTAAAGGTAACGGCGATTGGCTTGCGATTCACCGGAAAACGCGTACTTCAGGTTCTCGTGGGTCTTCGAGCCTTTCAGGTCCATCGTGCTCTCCTTGCAGAGTGGTAGGGTTGACTCGACGGCTGCGGCGCGCCCTTGCGACCTCGCGTGAAGCGCCGACGCAGCTGTCATGTCCGTGGTTTAGACTTGATCCAAGAGTCGCCGAAGAATAGGTTTGGACGCTTCCCCTGTCAAGGACGATGGTTGGCAAGCGAGCGCGCCGTGCTAGGTCGTGCGCGCCAGCATCGCCTCGACTTCGGCGAACGTGCGCGCGACCTCCGTGGTCTGGATCACGACCCCCAGCTGCCGCGCGATCTGCGAAGCGGAAAAGATGCCGCGCACCTTCTGCCGGCCCTTCTCGTCGAGATCCACGACTACCGCGTGCAGACGCCCCGCGGCCTTGAGGGTGGCGACGATGTGACCGACCTTCGCCAGCCGCACGTCTTCCATCTGCAGCACGTGCAGTTCTTCTTGCGGAGTCATCACGTCTCGAACCAGCACGTCCGCCCGTTTGATACCGCGGCTTTGCACGACCTGCATGGGACGCTCGCCGAGAATGTCAGCGGCGGAGATCACCCCCTTCACGCGCCGCACCTCGTCCACCACCAGGAGCAGCCGCACGCCGCGTCGCTTCATGCGCTCGTTGGCAATGTCGATCGTCTCGTCGCCACGACCGATGACTGCTGTCACCTGCCGCAGGTCCGTCATGCAGTCCACCGCATGACTGTCCAGCCTCACCCGGTCGGGCAGGCTCTGGCTCGGCTCGTGATACGTGACGTCGCGTTCGACCGCGGTTGCGTGCAGGGGAATATACTCGCGCAGCATGCTTGCCATCCTCCTTTTCTGGTGGGGGCGCATGCGTCGATTGGCGCGCTCGCCCTAACGCATCGTAGGAGGAGTGGCTCAGTTCTTCAAGAGGCTCCGCGACGCCGGCACGCGCGCGTACCGCCGTGCGCGGCCGGGGGCGTCCTGGCAGGTCAGCGCACGCCGACGCCGGCCCGGCTCCAGCGCGCCGTACGTGTGGGAAGGTATCGCGCCAGTTCGGTCAGCGCCTTCTGGTAGACGTCCCGCTTGAACTCGATCACGGACTCGAGCGGCACCCAGTACTCGTGCCAGCGCCACGCGTCGAACTCCGGTTTGGTGCTGGCGCGCAGCGAAACATCGCAATCGCGACCCACCATCTTGAGCAGGAACCAGATCTGTTTCTGTCCCCGGTAGCTGCCACGCCACTCCCGGCGCACCCAGTGCTCGGGCACGTCGTAACGCAACCAGTCGCGGGTCCGGCCGAGAATCCTTACGTGCTGCGGCAGCAGTCCCACCTCCTCGCAGAGTTCGCGGTACATCGCCGCCTCTGGCGTCTCTCCCTGCTTGATGCCACCCTGCGGAAACTGCCAGGAATGCTCGCGGACCCGCTTGCCCCAGAAAACCTCGTTCCGACTGTTGCACAGGACGATCCCGACATTGGGTCTGTACCCATCCCGGTCGATCATGCCAACCACCTGTATATTCAAGACTATTTCGAACCGATTGTGGCACACTTCGGTGGCGAAAAAAAGCGATTCCTGCGTCGCCTGACGGTATGTCGCGACATGCGCAAGCGCGCCCGCGATCAGACCGAGAGATGCTTCGAGTCGTGGCGATTGCGCTCCCTCAACCGGTCCACGAACTCGGGGAATTCGAGACCATATTGCGCTTGCAGTTCGCCCGCCCGCCGCTCCAGCGCCCGCCAGGTCGGCCGTCCCTGAGCGCGCACGAACCCCATCACGATGAGATTGCCGCGCCTCGCGTCGGTAAGTTGCAGCAGGCGCCCGGGGAAGGCCTGCTCGAGCAGCCGCAGGTGGGCGCCGAGCCCCGGCCGGCCCGTGAACAGGTTGGTCACGAGGACACCGTTGTCGGCCAGGGCGCGCTCGCAATCCTCGTAGAAGGCGGCGGTCGCGAGTTCGGGTGCCCCGGCGTCCGTCCCATACCCGTCAACCAGCAGCGCGTCCGCAGCGCCTGCCAGACTTTGCACGAATGCTGCCCCATCCCCGATCTCCACGGTGAGTCGCTCGGACGACTCGGGCAGCGCGAAGAACTGGCGCGCAGCGGCCATCACCTGCGGATTGATCTCCACCGCCGTGACCCGGGTGTGCGGCATGCGGGCATGGATGAACTTCGCGAGCGAGCCGCCGCCGAGGCCGATCATCACCGCGTGCCGGGGCGGCGGCACGAAGAGCAGGAACGCCAGCATGGAGCGGGTGTAGGAGAGCTCGAGGTCGTTCGGGCGCGCGATGCGCATGGCGCTCTGAATCGTCTCGCTGCCCAGGTGCAGATACCGGATGCCGTCGCGCTCGCTCACGTCCACACTGCCGCGGGCGGCAACGTCCCGGTGGAGGCGGAAGCGGGAGAATCTCGGCATGGCGCGCAGGAAAGGACGGCGGAGCGGGATGCGTGATGTGGCTAGAATAGCGGTTTTTCCGAGCGGGACAGTCCATGCGCGTCAGTCAGTACTTCATCTCGACCCTGAAAGAGGCACCGGCCGAGGCGGAGCTCGCAAGTCATGCCCTCATGCTGCGAGCGGGGCTCATCCGCAGGCTCGGGAGCGGGCTGTACACGTGGATGCCGCTTGGCCTGCGCGTGCTGCGCAAGGTCGAGCACATCGTGCGCGAGGAGATGAATCGCAGCGGGGCGATCGAGCTGCTCATGCCGGCGGTTCAGCCCGCCGAGCTCTGGCAGGAGTCCGGGCGATGGGACGTGTTCGGCCCGCAAATGCTCAAGATCCGTGACCGGCACGAGCGAGACTTCTGCTTCGGGCCGACGCACGAAGAGGTGATCACCGACATCGCGCGCCGGGAGATCCGTAGCTACCGCCAGCTGCCGCTCAACTTCTATCAGATCCAGACCAAGTTCCGCGACGAGATCCGGCCTCGATTCGGCGTCATGCGCGCCCGCGAGTTCGTGATGAAGGATGCCTACTCCTTCCACCTCGATCACGCGAGCCTCGCCAAGACGTACCGCGTGATGTACGACACCTACTGCCGGATCTTCGCGCGCCTCGGCCTGCGCTTTCGTTCCGTCGCGGCCGACACCGGAGCGATCGGCGGCACCGGTTCGCACGAGTTTCACGTGTTGGCAGACTCGGGCGAAGATGCGATCGCCTTCTCCCCCGACTCCGACTATGCCGCCAACGTCGAGTTGGCCGAGGCCCTGGCGCCCGGCGAGTCGCGTCCCGCGCCGGCGCAGCCGCTGCAGAAAGTGGCCACACCAGACCGGAAGAGCATCGAGGACGTGAGCAGTTACCTGGGCGTGGCGCCCGACCGGATCGTGAAGAGCCTGATGGTCGTGACCGACAGCGGACAGGAATGCCTCTTGCTCGTCCGCGGCGACCATACCCTCAACGAAATCAAGGCCGCCAAGGTGTTGGACGGTTTCCGTTTTGCAACCGAACCAGAAATCCGCACCCGCTTCGCTGCAGGTGCAGGGTCGATCGGTCCGGTGGGCGCGGATCTCCCGGCGATCGCGGATCGGGCGGTGACGGCGCTGGCCGATTTCGTGTGCGGCGCGAACGCGGATGGCTTTCACCTGACCGGTGTCAACTTCGGCCGCGACCTGCCCCAGCCCTCCCAAGTGGCGGATCTGCGCAACGTCGTCACGGGCGATCCTTCGCCGGATGGGAAGGGACGACTCGAGATCTGCCGCGGGATCGAGGTCGGACACATCTTCCAGCTCGGGACCAAGTACGCCGACGCGATGGGCGCCACCGTGCTCGATGAGAACGGTCAGGCGCGCGCCATGGAGATGGGCTGCTACGGGATCGGCGTATCGCGCATCGTCGCGGCGGCAATCGAGCAGAACAACGACGCGCGCGGCATCATCTTCCCGGAGGCGATGGCACCATTTGCAGTGGCCATCGTCCCCATCGGCCTCAACAAGAGCGCGCACATTGCCGAAGTCGCAGGGCGCCTGCACGATGCGCTGGAAGAGGGCGGCATCGAAGTCCTGCTGGACGATCGGGACGAGCGGCCTGGCGTCATGTTTGCCGACACCGAGCTCATCGGCATCCCGCATCGGATCGTCGTCGGCGAGCGCGGGCTGAAGCAAGGCCACGTCGAGTACCAGGGCCGGCGCGACCCCTCGGCACAGCCGATTCCGGCCGCCGAGGCGGTTGCGTTCGTCCGATCCAGGACATGCGCGCACTGAAGCTCATCGCGATCGCCGCACTGCTGGCACCGGGTGCCGCGCTGGCGGGCGCACAGGCCGAAGAGCCGCTGTCGGCGAGCGTGCAAGCCTCGCTGCAGAAGGCGGTCAGCGATCGCGCCGTGTCGTCGCTCGCGCATGCGCAGGATGCCGATGCCCGCAGGTGGTTCACCACGATGGCGCCGCGCCTCGAGCGTCAGATGGCGAACGAAGCGCTGCGCCTCGATTTTCTCCGCACGGTGCACTACGAGGCGACCCGTGCGGGACTCGATCCCGAGCTGGTGCTGGCGCTGATTCAGGTGGAAAGCGCCTTCCGCAAATACGCCGTCTCCACCGTCGGGGCGCGCGGTTTCATGCAGGTGATGCCGTTCTGGGTGACGGCGATCGGCAACACCGAGCACAACCTCTTTCACCTGCGCACCAACCTGCGCTACGGCTGCACGATTCTGCGTCACTACCTCGACATCGAGCGCGGCAACCTCTTCCGTGCTCTGGGCCGCTACAACGGCAGCCTCGGTCGGGCCGAATATCCCAACCTCGTTCTGCGTGCCTGGCGGGCGTGGCAGATCCCCGCCGCGCGCACGGTCGAGTTCCATCCCCCGGTGCGCCCCGCCCCGCGCGCACCCTGAGCGCTTGCCGCCCCGGCGCCGGCTCGCTCACCTCGAGGCGCCGATGATCGCCTCCACCTGCTTGCTCGTGATCGCGCCGAGGTGCGTCTCGACGAGCTTGCCCTTGGGATCGTAGATCAGCGTCGTCGGCAGGCCGCGGATGCGCGCGAACTGCTGCGTAACCTTCTTCTCGCCGAGCACGATCGGATACGAAACCAGCATGTTGTCGGCAAACTCGACCACCTCCTCGCGGCTCCGGTAGTCCATCGCGATGCCGATCACGACGAGATCGCGGTCCCGGCGCGCATCGTACAGCGCACCGAGGTCCGGCATCTCTTCGAGGCACGGCGGGCACCAGGTTGCCCAGAAGTTCACCAGTACCCATCTACCCCGATAGTCGGAGAGCCGGTGAGTCTTGCCCGTGGCGTCGATGAGGGAAAATTCCTGCGCAACTGCCGCGCCGGCGAAGCAGGCGAGAAGCGCGAGCAGCAGCAGCCTCCTCACGCGCGCCTCGCGGACCTTCATCCGACTCGGGCGGCGACGGTGCGATCGTCGCCATCGCGCTCCGAGCTTGCCGGCGTCTCGGGGAAGAAGAGGCGCGCGAGCGGCACCGCGAGATCGCCGCTCGAGCGCGACTCCATGTGCGCCAGGATGTCCCGCACCTCGGCGAGGTCGGAAGGCGCCGGCGTGTCGAGCGGCGCGAAGACGAAGCGCTGAAACACGTCGGCCAGCATGATCTCGCCCGTGTCGCGTCCCAGCACCCAGCCGCCGCGTACCGCTTCGCAGACCCACCCGCAGTGCGCCAGCTCGACCAGCAGCGACTCGGTATCGGCTGCGGTGAGTGCCGCGGTCTGCTGCAGCCGAGCCGTCGACAGCACTGCGCCGGTGCGGTGCGCGACAGCGAGCTCGCGCAGCAGCGAGAGCACCCGGTAGAACCGATGTCCCGCCAGATGCTGCCCGGCGCGCGCGCCGGCGCGCCAGTCCGGCAGAACCGCGACGACCACGGCACCGAGCAGCACGATGAGCCAGGAGAGATAGATCCAGAGCAGGAACACGGGCAGGCTGGCGAACGTGCCGTACACCAGTGTGTAGGTCGGGAAGAGTGCCAGGTAACGCGTGAAACCGACCTTCAGTATCTCGAACACCAGCGCAGCGAGCACCCCCCCCACGAGCGCATGGCGCAGCGCGACCCGGCAATTCGGGACCATGGCATAGACGAAGGTGAGCGCGAGCATGGCGAGCCCGAACGGCAGTCCCTTCAGCAGCAGGCCCTGCATGCCGGGCGCAACCTCGCCGAGCTCGCCCGACAGCGCGAGCAACCACGAAGTGACGGACAGACTGGCGCCCACCAGAATCGGACCCACCGTAAGCACCGCCCAGTACAGCGCGACGCGCACGGCGAGCGACCGGCGCCGCCGCACGCGCCAGATGCGGTTGAACGCATCGAGGATCGTATGCATGACGAGGAAGGCGGTGATGGCCAGACCGACGATGCCGAACAGCGTGAGCCGCGCCGCGTTCTCCACGAACTGCCGGCCATACACCGTGATCAGTTTCGAAGCCGCCTCGGGCACCAGATTGGCGAGGAGGAAATCCTTGATCTGACTGGTGAGCGATGCGAAGACCGGAAACGCCGCGAACACCGTGAGCGCGATCGTGACCAGCGGCACCAGCGCGAGCAGTGTGCTGAAGGTCAAGCTCGCCGCGGTGTCGAGCAGGCGCTCGTCGCGCAGGCGCTCCCGGACCAGGCCGGTGAGGACGCCCAAGCGTGCAACCGGGACGGGAACCGACGCGGAAAGTCGCTGCCTCATGACCCGACAATGATACCCGCGATTGCCTGAGCGCCTCTTCGTGCACGAAATCCTGGTTCTCTACTACAGTCAGAACGGAGCGGTGAGCAGCATGGCGCGCCTGGTCGCGCGCGGCATCGATCAGGTCGCCGGCTGCGCCGCGCGCGTGCGCACCGTCCCGAAGGTCTCCACCGTGTGCGAAGCGGTGGCGCCGGCGGTGCCCGAGAACGGCGCGCCCTATGTCGAGCTGAAGGATCTGGAAGAATGCGCCGGGCTCGCTCTCGGTTCTCCGACGCGCTTCGGCGCCATGGCGGCGCCGCTCAAGTACTTCCTCGACGGCACGTCTTCCTTGTGGCTCACCGGCGCGCTCGCCGGCAAGCCAGCCGCCCTGTTCACTTCCACCGGAACGCTGCACGGCGGCCAGGAGACGACGCTGGTTTCGATGATGCTGCCGCTGCTCCACCACGGCATGCTGCTCCTGGGCCTGCCCTACACGCTGCCCGAGCTTTGCGCCACCACCAGCGGCGGCACACCTTACGGCGCGAGCCACTGGGCCGGCTTGACCGGTGAGCGCGGCCTCACCGACGAAGAGAAGAAGCTCTGCGTCGCCCTGGGTCGTCGGCTCGCGGAAACCGCGGCGAGGCTCGCCCGATGACGACAGGAAACAAGGCGCGCGCTCTGCTGCGCCGCTGCCGCTTCGGCGCGCTCGCCACGCTGTCGCTGCGCCTGTCGGGGCATCCCTTCGCCACCGTCGTGCCCTATGTGCCGGACCACGCCGGGCGTCCGCTGCTGCTCATCAGTGCCCTCGCCGAGCATACGAAGAACCTGCGCCACGATCCGCGCGCGAGCCTAATGGTGCACGCAGAAAGCGAGGACGTGCTGGCGGCCGCACGCGTGACCTGCGTCGGTCGCGCCGAGCGGCTAGAAAACCCGGGCGCGCCGAGCGTGGAGCGATATCTGCGCTATCTGCCCAAGGCGCGCGCGCTCCTTGAGTTCGGCGATTTCGCGTTCTACCGGATCGAGCCTGAAGCCTTGCACTGGGTCGGCGGGTTCGGTGACATCCAGTGGCTCAATACGGATGCATTTCGCGCTCCGGAGTCGGCCCTGGAGCTGTCCGAGTCCGGTATCCTCGAGCACATGAATGCGGACCACGCGCAGAACCTGCGCGACTACTGCCGCTTCGTGCATGGGCGCGACGTGCTCGACGTCGAGATGATCGGCGTCGACTGCGACGGCTTCGACGTGCGTGCCGACGGCGAGGTGCTGCGCTTCGACTTCGACGCACCGGCTACCACGCCCGAAGCGACGCGCAGCGCACTCGTGGAGCTCGCGCGTCGGGCGCGCGGATAAGCGCGGCGTGACCCACGACTCGGCGCGCTACGCGCTGGCGGCATCCGCGCTGCTGATCGCGCTCGCGCTGCTCACGATCGCCTGGGAGGGTTGGATCGCGCCGCTCCGGCCCGGCGGCTCGTGGCTGCTCTTGAAGGCTCTGCCGCCGCTCCTGCTGTTGCCGAAGATCTGGCGCGGCGACGTCTACACCTTCAGGTGGGCGCCGCTGGTGATGCTGTTCTATTTCACCGAAGGGGTCGTGCGGGCGTGGTCGGAAGCCGGGGGGTCGCGCCTGCTGGCGAGCCTCGAGATCGCGCTCGCGGTCGCGTTCATCGCATGCTGCTGGCTTTACATCAAGGCGCTGCCGCGGGCACCGGGGTGACGGGGCGACGCGCAAGGGCTTCGGTGAGTCGCTGCGCCTCATTGCGTCCGAGTACGCGCACTGCATAGCGGCCGCCGGCGCAGGAGCCGGGAAACGCGGCATCCACCACGCCCGCCGCCGCGAGCTGCGTCGGATCCTGCATCGGAATCGCGCACGATTTCACGAGCCACAGCGCCGCGGCGCCGATCTCGCGCGCGAGCCAGGCAGCGAGGCTGTCGGACGTCACGCGCCAGCTCTCCTCGAGGCCCTCGGCATCGCTCGCCATGCACCACGGTTGCCAAACGGGCACGCCGCCGCGCCGCAGCGCAGCGCGCAACGCGCCGATCGAAGAGGCGGGCGTGAGCGCGGGCTCGAGCGATGCGAGCAGCAAAGCGTATTGCTCCATCGCGAGCAGCGCCATGCGATGTGCCGTGCGCTCGTCGACCCCGGTCTTCCGGTGCGCCAGGCGCACGGCATCGGCGAACGGCCCGCCGCCGGGCACCACGATCACCCGACCGCCGCCGTCAGCGACGACCCGCAGCCAGCAGCGAAGCCGCTCGGGCTCGTCGAGCAGACTGCCGCCCAGCTTGACGACGTGCAGCATCTCTCAGGCACGCGCGGAATTGTCGGCGCACTGCTGCAGCAGTCTCAGCATCGCGGCCGCCTTGTCGAACGATTCCTGATACTCCTCCTGCAGCCGCGAATCCGCGACGATGCCACCCCCTGCCCAGCAACGCACCGTGCCGCCGGCATGGACCAGGGTGCGGATCGCGATGTTCGTGTCCATTGCGCCGTCGTAGCCCAGATAGCCGATCGCGCCGCAGTAGACGCCGCGCCGGTGGGGCTCGAGCTCCTCGATGATCTCCATCGCCCGCAGCTTCGGCGCGCCCGTGATGGAGCCGCCCGGGAAGCAGCCGCGCAGGAGGTCGGCCGCGTGCAACCGCGGCTGCAGCCGCCCCGTTACCGTGCTGACGAGATGGTGCACGGTGGCGAAGCTTTCCACGTCGAAGAGCTTTGGCACCTTCACCGATCCGAGCTCGCAGGTCTTGGAGAGATCGTTGCGCAGGAGATCGACGATCATCAGGTTCTCGGCGCGGTCCTTGTCGCTCTCCTTCAGTACTTCGGCGAGCGCCGCATCGAGCCGCGGATGACCGGCGCGCGGGCGCGTGCCCTTGATCGGCTTGGTCTCCACGTCACCGTCGCGCACCCGCAGGAATCTTTCCGGCGAAGCCGAGAGCACCTGTGCGAAGCGCAGATTGAGGTAGGCCGCGAAGGGCGCCGGGTTCAGGATGCGCAGCGCCTGAAAAGCCACCCAGGGGTCGCCGGTGGCGGTCGCGGCAAAGCGCTGGGCGAGATTGACCTGGTAGCAATCGCCATTGGCGATGTACCGTTGCACGCTGCGGAAGGCGCGCGCGTAACCCTCCGGCGTCAGGTTCGAGGTGACGTTGCTCGTGACGCGGAACGGCACGCGATAACGCTCCCGGGTCGGCGCGGAGAACTGCGCGACGAGTGCGTCCCACCGGCGCGCCGTGGCAGGATCGCGGCCTGCACCGACAAGCCACGTGCGCCGCTCGTGATGATCGACGACACAGGTCCAATCGTAGAAGCCGACGGCCATCTCGGGCAGCTTCTCGGCATCCGCCGCGAGCGCCGGCAGCCGCTCGAGCCGGCGCCCCAGATCGTAGGCAAAGTAGCCGATGGCGCCGCCCGCGAACGGCAACCGCGGATCGGGCGCAAGCGGCGGACCGAGCACGCGCTTGACCAGCGCGAAGGGGTCTTCCGGCGAGAGCTCGACGCTGTCGCGGCTGCGGATCTCCGTCAGTTTCCCCCGAGTTGTCAGCGTCGTCGCAGGATCCGCCGCGAGGATATCGAAGCGCGAGTGCCCGGGCAGATGGCGCCCGCTGTCCAGGAACACGGACCACGGCTCGTCGGCGATGGTCTCGAACAGGGACACCGTATCCTCGCGATACGGCAACTCGGTAGTGAGCGGCATGATCTCCAAGCTTTAGAGCGAGCCCGTTAGACCGCGATTCTATCGCCGGGCTCCCTGCCGCGACGTGCCGAGCAGGTGCGCCACCGCAAATGCGGGAGCGCACGCCATGAGGTCGTCTGCGGCAGCGCCGACGCGTCGCACGAGGGTGGCGAAATCCACGCAGGACCGATCGAGCCGCGCGGCGAGCCGGCGTGCGAGGAAGATGCCGACGCCGGCACCGACGACGGGTGCCTGCGCTGACAGCCCGCCGCGCGCGGCGACCCGTCCCGCGGCAGCCACCAGCCGCTCGAGCTGGCGGTCCGCGAAGAAGCGGGCGAGCTCGCGCCAGGCGTCGATCGGCGCGGACGCGGCGTCGCGACCGACCATGCGCGCCAGGCGCCGCGCGCTGCCCTCGACCGTCTTCGGTCCGCGATCGGCGCTCGGGTGCAGATCGGCGCGCTCCGCCAGCTCGCCGGTCAGGCGATGGACATCGGCGGTCGTTGCGAAGTGCTCCGCCATGAGGCCCACTTGCCGGCCTTCAAACGGGGCGCGCCCGGCCACCGACATCAGCGGTGTGCGCGTGATTCCCGTGTACACCAGCTCATCGGCCGCGAGCCGTGTGAAGTCGTCGTCCCCGATGACGAGCACATTGCCGCCGGCAACCGGCGCCAGGTCCGTCGTCGTGCTGCCGATGTCCACCAGCAGCGCTTCGCGGACCACCGTCGCGAGATACATCGCGCTCGCCAGCCAGTTGGCGGAAGCGATCGCCGCCGTTGCCGCGGCCAACCCCGACACCGGCAGAAAGCCCCGGCGTCCGGCGAACACATGCAAGCGGTCGGCCGGTACCCGCGCCGACAAGGCATCGGCTATCGCGGCGATCCCGAGCGCGCGGTCGGTGAAACAGTCGGCCAACTCGCCCGTCATGGTGACCGCGTGGGCGGCCGGTTCGACCGGGATGCGCGAGAGTATCTCCTCGATCGCGCGGCCGAGGTGCGAGACTCCCTGCCACAGCGGACAAGGCAGCTCCAGCGCGAGCCGCACCGCGCCGTCGGCATCGATCAGCACGGCCTTCAGGTGGGCGCCGCCCACGTCCCAGCCGAGCACACCCTCACGCCTCGACACGCTGCGGCTCCACGCGGACTTCGACGCTGCGTAACGCTACGGGCGGTGCGGGCAGTGGTACACCTTCGTCGAGCAACCCGAGCACCCAGGCCGCCGGGTTCGCCGCGATCGATTCGCGCAAGCCGACGTAGGAGGTGGTGAGGCGCGGATTCACCTCCAGCACTTGTGGTCCGCGATCGGTGAGGATGAGGTCGACACCGACATAGCCCCAGAGGTCCGGTAACGCTTCGGCGATGCCCTGCGCCAAGTCCGCGAGGAGCGCCTGCCACGCCGCCAGCCGGTTCACGGAACAGCCGCGGAAGCGCAGTTGGCCGTGCTCCTGCGCGACGTGCTGGCGATTCACCGCGAGGATCACGGCGCGACCCTCGCGCACGAGCAAGGAGAGGCTCGCGGCTTCGCCCTCGACATAGGGCTGCAGCACGGTCCGGGCGTCACGACCGCGCGTTTCCCAGTCGCTCAGTGCGGACTCGAAGCCGGGATAGATCCGCGTGTCGACGCAGCCCGCGCCGTCGTCCGGCTTCAATACGGCTGGTCCCGGGAACGGCGGCACGGTGCCGCAAGGGTCGAAGGCCGGCACCACCGGGACGCCGCGCCAGGCGAGCGCGGCGGCCGTGCGTCTCTTGCTCGCGGCCACCGCGATGGCCGGCGGACGACTGCCGAGCAACCGTCCACCACACGCCAACACCGCGGATGAGAGCCCTTCGAGGACACCATCGGTCTCGGGAGCGACGATCCAGGTCGCATCCGAGGTGTCGACGCAACGCGCGAAGAACTGCGCAGCCTCGCCCGCATTGCGCGGCACGCAGACCGCCGCCGGCGATGGCGGCGCAGCGAGGCGTGGATCCCGAGTCGCGACGACCTCGACTTCCGGCACATCGCAAAGATCGCGCAGCAGGGCGCGCACCATGAGATCCCCTTCGTGTGCCAGCGCAGAACCAAGCGGCTGCTCGACGAGGCCGCCGCCCGTGATAAATTCGTAGACGAATACCCGCATCGATCGTGAGAATCATCCCCGTCATCGATTTGCAGGGCGCTCGCGCCGTACACGCCCGCCGGGGCGAGCGCGCAGACTACGCCCCCATCAGCTCGTCGCTCGCAGCCGGCGCCGATCCGGTCGACATCGCAGCGGCCTTGCTGCGGCTCCATCCGTTCGACACGCTCTATATCGCGGACATCGACGCGATCCGGCGGTGCGGTGACAACACCGCTGCGATCACCGCGATCCGCGCCGCCTGCCCCGAGGTCGAGCTGTGGGTCGATAGCGGGATCGCCGACCTCGCCGCCTTCCGCGCATGGCAGGCGGCCGGGCCGGGTCGCCCCGTCATCGGCACCGAATCCGTCACCGACGCCGCGCTCATCGACGGCCTGCGATCGGCGCCACACGGCCCGCCCGCGGTATTGTCGCTCGACTACGGCGCGCGCGACGACGTCCTGGGTCCGCTCGACGTTCTCGACCGGCCGTCACGATGGCCGGACGACGTGATCGTGATGACGCTGGCACGCGTGGGCGCCGGCGCGGGTCCGGACACGACCCGCATCGCGCAGATCCTCGACGCTGCGGCAGGCCGCCGCGTCTACGCCGCCGGCGGTGTGCGCGGCGCCGCCGATCTGCGGACGCTGCACCGGCTCGGCGCGGCGGGCGCCCTCGTCGCATCGAGCCTGCACGATGCCCGCCTCACGGCCGCGGACCTCGCGCGCATCGCCGCGCTCTAGGAGTGCGCGGCGAACGGGTGCGGGGTCGCCCGCGCCTTCGCGAGCACCTCCTGCACCTTCGGCTCGCCGGCAACGGCGCGCTTGATCGCGAGCTTGGTCGCCTCGTAGTTGTAATCCTGAATCTTGTTGTCGTCCTCGGCCAGCCAGTGAATGAAGACCCCGACGCTCAAGTAGAGATCGTTGGCCTGCTGCTCGGGGATCGTGCCGTCGGCAACGCAGTCGGTCACCGCCATCGCCACGGCGCGCTGCGCCGGGCCGAACATCTGCACGGCCTGCTTCGCACCCTTGATCGTCACCTTGTTGAACATGACGGCGTTGGGCTTCGCCGCGAGATTCGGCGCGACCACGGCCAGCAGCGTGGTGAAGCCGTCCTTGTTGTTGGCGAGCGCGTTCGCGAACGCCCGCTCCGCCGCCGAACCGCGCGGACCGATGATGAGATCGATGTGCGCGATCTCGTTCCCGTCGCCCACCAGCGCCTCGCCGATCAGCACCCGATCGATGCTCCGGGCAGGTACCGGAGCCGCCGCCTTCGGGGCAGGAGCCGCCGCCGGTTTGGGCGGGGGCGCTGCCGGCGCGGGCCGCTTCGCGGGCTCGGGCTTCTTGCCACCGCCAAAGATTCCCAGAATTGCATCCCAGATCGACATCGCATTGCCCTCCCGTTCTGCTCCCTTCGACCCGAACGGCCGCACCCCGTCTGCGGAGAACGTCAAACGGCCGGCGGATCGCCGCCGGCCGCTCACTTGACCTCAGACGTGGCCGGCGAACGGGTGCGGCGTGTTCTTCTTCGCGATCACTTCCGCTGCCTTCGGCTCGTTGGCGACGGCGCGCTTGATGGCCTGCTTGGTCGCCTCGTAGTTGAAGTCCTGGATCTTGTTGTCATCCTCGGCCATCCAGTGGATGAACACACCCACGCAGATGAAGAGATCGTCGGCTTCGGCCTGCGGGATGGTGCCGTCGGCGACGCAGTCCGTCACCGCCATCGCCACCGCGCGCTGCGCCGGGCCGAACATCTGCACCGCCTGCTTCGCACCCTTGATCGTGACCTTGTTGAACAGGACGGTGTTGGGCTTCGCCGCGAGGTTGGGCGCGACCACCGCCAGGAGGGTGCTGAAGCCGTCCTTGTTGTTGGTCAGGGCGTTGCAGAACGCATATTCGGCGGCGCTGCCGCGCGGTCCGATGATGAGGTCGATGTGTGCGACCTCGTTGCCATCGCCGACCAGCGATTCGCCTACCAGTACTCGATCGATCTTTGCCATTTGCCTGCTCCTTCCTTGGGGTTGACGAAAAACTGTGGATTCGAGGGCCGCGATCACTCGCGCAGACCCATCCCATGCATCCACCTTCCTTTGCGGACCGGGACCACGAGCTCGTCCCGCTCCGAAAACCGCTCCGCGAACGCGCCTTCCAGCCGCGCGGCGATGAGGCTCGCCACGGTGAGATCGGCGCTCGTTCCGGGATTGATGCCGCGCGCCTTGAGCGATGCGTCCCAATCGGCCAGCAAGGCATCCGCGGCGAGCGCCTCGCTCGCGTTGGACGCGGCCTCGAAACGGGCCGCTTCCTCGCTCACCGCGCGCGCGAGGTCGCCGCCGTGCTTGCGCGCGATGTGGGTGTCGGGGAAACGCACGAGCCAGCCGAGAAAGCAGTCCAGCGCCGCCCGCTCCTCGCTGCCGTGACGGTCGAGCGCCGCCAGGAAGCGCGGCGCGCCGAAGCCGAACACATCGCCGAACCCGTTCGCATACTGCCGCGCGATGGTATCGCGCTGTGCCGCCGCCTGCATCGCCTCGCGCAGACTGGTCCGCACGGGACCGCGCACGTCGAGCCGCTCGACTTCGCCGAGACCCGCCGGATTGGCCCGCGCGATCGCCCGAAACGCGTGGACGGCATCGTCGGTGTCGAGCTCACCGAGCACGCGAGCCGTCGCACGCTCGAGCGTCTCCCCCGGCCGCGCCGTGAGCGCGGCGTGAGCCAGCGGCGCCGCCAGCAGCACGATGCCGAGATTCGTGTTCATCCCGACGCGGTTCCACGTGGCCTCGACGCCGGCGGCGATGCGCTCGCCGACCTTGCGCCCGAGCTCCGCCAGCGGTGCGGCAATCGCCTCGGCGCTCGCCAGGAAGTCTTCCGCGCGCATCCGGTGCCCGGGGCTCGCGATGCTGACGTTGCCGGGCTTGGCGGCCGCGACGTCGAGCCGGCACGCCCAGCGCACGGTGTCCGCGACCAGCTCCGGCAGCGATCCTCTCAGCATACCGCCGCAAGCGCCCGGGTCACGCCACGATCGAGGTGGCGGTGAAGAAAATCGTCGACCAGCGCGGCGGCGATGTCCACGTCCGTCACCGCTTGCAGCCCCTTCCAGGCGGGAATGCCGTTCACCTCGATCACCCAGAGGCGTCCGTCCTCGCCGCGCACGATGTCGACCCCCGCGTAATCCGCGCCCACCGCCCGCGTTGCCGCTTCCGCGAGGTGCGCAAGTTCCGCCGTGAGCTCGAGCCGCTCGCAGCGCCCGCCCTTGGCGACGTTGTTGACCCACGAGGCACCGCGCCGCAGCATCGCTGCCACGGCCCGGCCGGCGATGACGAACACCCGGTGGTCGTGCCAGCGCCCGTCGCCGCTGTCGATGTAGCGCTGCAGATAGCACACGTGGCGATAGAGCTCCATGCCAGGAATGTCCATGTCCGCCGCAAGCCGCCTCAGTCCCGTGCCCTGCGAGCCGAATAGAGGCTTGATGACCACCTCCCGCCCGGCGGCGCCCTCGCGCTGCACCACTGCCCGCGCCTGCGCCGCGTTTTCGGTGACCCACGTCGGCGGCGTCGGCACGCCCGCCTGCGCGAGCAGGAAACTGGTCATGCTTTTGTCCACGGTGCATTCGATCGCCCGCGCATCGTTGTAGACGGGTACCCTCAGCGCCTTCAGTGCGTGCAGAATGCCCAGCCGAAAGGTCACCTGCTCGAGCGTCCCGCCCGGTACCCCGCGCACGAACACGCCGGCGGGAAGTTTACCCGCAAAACCCGGCATGACGACACCATCGCCGCCACCGGGGAGGTCGAAGCGGCACTCGCGCAGCGAGACGTAGGTCACGTCGACGCCGCGCGCGGCGAACGCCGCCCGCAGCCGGGCGCCGTGCCAGCCCGGTTCGTCGGTGCAGATCGCCACCCGCGGCACGCCGTCACCCACTGCGCCGTTCACTCGCCGAACGAGGCTGCAAGCAGCGTCTCGTTCAACGCACCGGCCCGGAACACGCTGCCGCTCCTCACGTTGCACACCACGGCCACGGCAGGCGCGAAGAGGTTCGGATCGATCTTGTAGAAGTCGTACTTCACCTCCTTGAACACCTGCGCGAAGGGGCGCCCGTAATCGCTGCACGCGCTGGACGGCAGCCGCTCGGCCAGGTCCCTCGCCGCGTCGTCCTCGCAGTCGACGAAGAGCTCGACGACACCGCCGAAGATGATGGCATCGTTGGTGCGCCCCATCGCATTGAGGAAATCCGGCGCCGGCGGCGGCACCGGTGCCGAGCCCGAGCCGTCGCGCACCTGATCGAGCGGGAAGCCCAGCGTGTGCACCTTGTGCAAAGCGACTTCGAGCACACGGGCGACGATCTGCACCACCCCCGCGAGGCTGTGGGTCGGCGTCAGAACGAAAGTGAGCTGCGCGGGCTGGATGCCGCAGTCGCGCGTGACCTTTTCGACCACGGCATCGGGCGGCATCTTGTCGACTTCGAGCACGAGACAGGTCGCGTCCGCCGTGTCGCGGTAACCGAGTTCCTGGAAGAGCGTCTCCTTCACCGACAGCGAACGTCCCGGCCCCGAGCCGAGCGCGTGAAACGCCCCCTTGCCCTCGCCGGCGGAAAGACTCCACCCGGCGTACTGGCTGCCGAGGCAGGCGAGCACCGGATCCGACGCGACTACGCTCACGCGCAGCGGCCAGCGCTGCGCAGTCGACAGCACCCGCACGTCCCCCAGGCCGCCGAGACAGATGTCGGCGATGCGCCGTCCCGCCTCGATGCCGCCTGGGTACTCGATCCCGGCGTCGACGATGCGGCATCCGGCGGGGTGCGTGCCGACGCCTACGCGCAGCGTCGCGGCGTCGCGCACCAACGCCTCGACCAGGGGTTGCGCCGCAGCATTGATGCTGGGACGCGCGCGCGCAGCGTCCGCTGCCCCTCCGGACACGTTCATGTCTTCCTTCCTCCTATTGCTGCGTCACGCCGCAAGCGGCATCACGGTGCGCCGTATGATTCGGCTTCGTTCGTCAAGCTGTGTTCCGACCCGGGCGACGCTCTCGCCCACTGCATGCACGGTGCAAACGGGCGCGCCGCAGGCGAACCGCGCCCCGCCTGCCGGACGATCCCCGACCCACGCGGGCCAGTGCACCCCTGCCGGGAGCGTCAGCGCGACCGGCGCGTACACCACCGCCTGCCCGCGTACCGCGCCGGGCTCGAGACGGCCCTTTGGCAACCGGCCGGCGCAGGCGTTCAGATGCCAGGTGAAAAGTCCGCCTTGCGCGCGCTCGTCGTAGAGTTCGGCGGTCGCGGTCGGACGCGGATTGATCTCGATGCAATGCGGCCGGCCCGCGTCGTCGAGGATGAAATCGATGCCGTTCAGGCCGACGAGCCCGACGCGTGCGGTCAGGCGCGCGCCCCAGTCCTCGACCTGTGCTCGTACCGCGGTCGGGATCGGTGCGTCCGAGATCGCGCCGCCGAAGGAGAAGGGCCGGCGCGGGCAGTCGGCGCCGACCGGCCA
>JBDHRV010000244.1:0-2875 GCA_039807745.1 Burkholderiales bacterium | reverse complement strand
GCATTGCCGGCGCCATGATGAGGTCGGCGGAGCCCAGCGAATAGGCTATGCCGAGGCTGCTGCCGCCAAACCAGGACAGCATCCGGTAGGCGATGCGCTTGCCAAGGCCGGAAGTGACAAATCCGAGTGACAGGATGTAGGCGCAAAAAATCAGCCATGGCGTACCGCTCGCGAAGCCGGCCAGAGCTTTCGCCTCGGTCAGCGTCTTGGTGAAGATCGCCACTGACAACGCGAGCAGCATGACGGCGCCGGACGGTAGAGGTTGGGTGAGGATACCCACGATGGTGGCAGCGAAGATGGCGAACATGTGCCACGCTTCGACGGACAGCCCTTCCGGAGTTGGCGAGAACCAAAGGGCCAGTCCGACCGCCAGGGGAATTCCCCAGGCGACGAATCGTTTCGAGGGAGGCGGGGCCGCAGCGTGGATCGCGGGCGCGGCTTGAGTGTGGGTTGCCATGGCCTTGTCCTGGACTGGGTTGTGAACGGTTGCAGGATCACGCCGCGGTGGCGCGAGAGAGCTCGATGGCACGGTCGACCATCTGCGGGGCAAGCCCGAGATAGTTCGCAGGGTCGGTCAGGCGATCGATCGCGGCGCGGTCGAAGTGCGCCTTCACCTCGGGGATGGCGTCGAGCGCCTCTGCCAGAGTGCCGCCATGCTCGTTGACGGTGCGGCATGCGTCGTAGACGACGTCGTGCGCCTGCTGGCGGCCAATGAAAGGAGCCATGCCCATCATCACCGCCTCGGCCACGATGAGACCCTTGCTGATGCCGAGGTTGTGCTTCATTTGCTCGGCATCGACGATCAAGCCACCGAGCGCGAACTTGGCCTGGTGCAACGCACCGGCGGTCAGGATGAAGCTCTCCGGAATGGCGATCCATTCGGCATGCCACGGTCCGGTCGCACGCTCGAAGTCGTGGATCATCGCGTCGACCATCAGGCCGGCGTGCTGGCGGACCGCTTTGGCGGCGGCCAGCATCAGCTCGCTGGAGATCGGGTTACGCTTCTGGGGCATCGTGCTGCTCGCCCCGCGGCCTTTGACGAACGGCTCGTAGACCTCGGCGAACTCGGTCGCGGCCATGATCATGATGTCGAGCGCGATCTTGCCGAGCGAACCGGTGATCAGCGCGAGCAGGTTCACGGCCTCCGCGAAGCCGTCACGGGCAACGTGCCAGGTAGTCGCGGGAACACCGAGATTCAGTTCCTCGGCCATCGCGCGCTGAACTTCGAAGCCTTTGTCGCCGAGCGAAGCAAGCGTGCCTGCGGCACCTGCGAATTCGACCACCGCTACCCGGGGCCGCAGTTCGGCTAGCCGCTCCTGGTGGCGGTCGAACATGGCGAGCCAGATGGCGACCTTGTAGCCGAAGGTGACGGGCAGCGCCTGCTGCAAATGCGTGCGGCCGGCCATGGCGGTGTCGCGGTGCTTCACGGCGAGATCAGCCAGGATCCTGCGCAGCTCCCGGATGTCGGCATCGATCACATCGAGCGCATCGCGCACCTGGAGCGCGACCGCGGTATCCATGATGTCCTGCGTGGTCGCACCCCAGTGCACGTAGCGGCCGGCATCCCCACACATGGCGACGAGCTGGTGGACGAGCGGCAGGATCGGATAGCCGACGATCTCGGTCTCGTGCCGCATGTGGTCGAAGTCGATGCGCTCGATCTTCGACTCACGCGCGATGACTTCAGCTGCCTCGGCCGGAATCACGCCAACGCGTGCCTCGGCCTTGGCCAGCGCGATCTCGGCGTCGATGTAGCGCTGGATGAGCGCGATGTCCGAGAATAGCTCGCGCATCTTCGGTGTGCCGAAGGAATCGCGGAAGAGGATGGAATCGACAACGGTGCTGGTGAGTGGCAAGGAAGGTGATGGCATGGGAGGCCTCTTGAAATAGGGTGGCTGAGCGTCCAGAATGATCTATGTCCGGACAATGTAACTTTAGTATGTCCGAACATAATGCACAAGCACTTTTTTGCGCTTACGCACTGAATCTCTTTCTTTCATGGACTTGGACGATCAGAAGCAGCAAACCAAGCCGCACTTCGCGGATATCGCGCGGGACTTGACCGAAGGCATTCAGACCGGGCGCTTCCCGGTCGGGTCGTTCCTGCCGACGGAACTCGAACTACGGGATCGCTACGGCACGAGCCGGCACACCGTGCGCGCGGCGCTGCACGAGTTGGAGCAACTGGGTCTTATCTCGCGGCGCAAGAACGTGGGGACGCGGGTCGAAGCGAGCCAGCCGACCAGGAACTTTCGACTATCTCTCGCTTCCATCGACGATCTCTTGCAGTTCGGTGCGGCGCATGTCCGGGCCGTTCAGTCGATCGGGGAGGCGACGGTCAAAGGCGCGCTTGCGAAAGAGCTCGGATGTGCGAACGGGACGCGTTGGCTGCGCATTTCGAGCCTCCGCCTCGACGGGGCCGCCAGAAGCGCACCGATCGGGTGGACCGACGTTTATATCGATCCGGCGTGCGCAGACATTGCGGATACGGTACGCGCCTCGCCCGATACGCTGATCAGCACGTTGATCGAGTCACGCTACGGTCGGCGCGTCGCTGAGATTCAGCAGGAGATCACGGCGACCACCGCATCCGACATCATGGCGCGCGAACTGCGCGTAGAGGCAGGCACGCCGATGCTCAAGATAGTGCGCCGCTACCTCGATACGGCGGGGCAGATCTTCGAGATATCGGTGAGTGCCCACCCGGCCGAGCGCTTCTCGGTGTCGATGCGTCTGCGGCGATCAGACGGGTGACGGCTCGACCAGTGAGGCGGCGTGATGGTGGATGTGGGTTTCGTGCTTGCCGCGGGCGACAAAATCGCCGCCGGTGTTGACGCTGCTGCTAGCTGCCGCCTGCGCACGCTCAGATGCCGAG
>JBDHRV010000066.1:0-18551 GCA_039807745.1 Burkholderiales bacterium | reverse complement strand
CCCTGAAAGACGCCGAATCATTCCCACTCGATCGTGGCCGGCGGCTTCGAGGAGATGTCGTAGGTCACACGGTTGATCCCGCGCACCTCGTTGATGATCCGGTTTGCGACGCGCCCGAGCAGGTCGTGCGGCAGCTCTGCCCAGTGCGCGGTCATGAAGTCGGTGGTCTGCACTGCCCGCAGGGCGACCACGTGCTCGTAGGTGCGGCCGTCTCCCATCACGCCCACGGAACGCACCGGCAGGAACACCGCGAATGCCTGCGCAATCCGGTCGTACCAATCCGCCGCACGCAGCTCTTCGATGAAAATGGCATCAGCCCGGCGAAGCAGCTCGGCGTACTCTTCCCGCACCTCGCCGAGGATCCGCACGCCGAGTCCCGGTCCTGGAAACGGATGACGGAAGACGCTCTCGTGCGGCAGGCCGAGCGCGATGCCGAGCTCCCGGACCTCGTCCTTGAAGAGTTCCCGCAACGGCTCGAGCAAGCGCAGATGAAGCGTCTCGGGCAGGCCGCCCACGTTGTGATGCGACTTGATGGTGTGGGCCTTCTTCGTGCCGGCTCCCGCCGACTCGATGACGTCGGGGTAGATCGTGCCTTGCGCCAGCCACTTCACCTGCGGGAACTCACGCGCCTCGCGCTGGAACACTTCCACGAAGACGCGGCCGATGACGCGGCGCTTCTCTTCCGGGTCATCGATGCCGGCGAGCGCGGAGAGAAATTCATTGCGCGCATCGACATGCACGACCTTCACGCCCAGGTCGCGGGCGAAGGTCTGCATGACCTGCTCCGCCTCGTCGAGCCGCAGCAAACCGTTGTCGACGAAGACGGCCACGAGTTGGTCGCCGATGGCCCGGTGGATGAGCGCTGCCGCCACGGACGAGTCGACCCCGCCGGAGAGGCCGAGAAGGACGTGATCGTCGCCGACCTCGGAACGGATGCGACCGATGGCCTCGTCGACGTAGCGGGGCATGGTCCAGTCGTAACCCAGACCGCAGATCTCGTGCACGAAGCGACCGAGGATCGCCTTCCCCTGCGGCGTGTGGGTGACTTCGGGATGGAATTGAAGCGCGTAGTACCCGCGACTCTCGTCGGCCATGCCCGCGATCGGCGTCGAGGCGTTGCCGGCGATCACCTTGAATCCGGGCGGCAGCGCGGTGACCTTGTCGCCGTGACTCATCCAGACGTCGAGCAAGCCGTGACCGGACTCGCTGACCCGATCTTCGATGTGACGCAGCAGACGCGAATGACCCCGAGCGCGAACTTCTGCGTACCCGAACTCGCGAATGACGCCGGTCTCGACCCCACCGCCGAGCTGGGCTGCCATGGTCTGCATGCCGTAGCAGATGCCGAGCACGGGGACGCCGAGCTCGAATACGACCTGCGGGGCGCGCGGCGTACCGCCTTCCGTTACCGATGCCGGACTGCCCGAAAGAATGATGCCGGCAGGTGCAAACTCACGAATGAAGACATCGGATACGTCGCAGGGATGGAGCTCGCAGTAGACGTTCTCCTCCCGCACGCGACGAGCGATCAGCTGACTGTACTGGGAGCCGAAGTCCAGGATGAGGATGCGGTCGTGCATGCAGCGTCCACCGTAAGGATCAGGCGAGTGCGAAGCAGAAAGGGAAAGCTTTCGCGCGGGGCAGAGGCTTGGCCGTCCACTTCACTCGATGCGGTAGTTCGGAGCTTCCTTGGTGATCTGCACGTCGTGGACATGCGACTCGCGCACGCCTGCCGCGGTGATCTCGACGAACTCCGCCCGCTGGTGGAACTCCTGCACCGTGCCGCACCCGAGATAGCCCATGCTCGAACGCACACCGCCCACGAGCTGATGAATTACCGCGACGACGGAGCCCTTGTACGGCACCCGCCCCTCCACGCCTTCGGGCACGTACTTTTCGGTGCTGTCCTGAGCATCCTGAAAGTAGCGATCGCTCGATCCCTGCTGCATCGCCCCGAGCGATCCCATCCCTCGATAGGTCTTGTAGGAGCGCCCCTGGAACAGCTCGATTTCGCCCGGGGATTCCTCGGTACCCGCGAAGAGCCCCCCCAGCATGACGCTGTGTGCTCCGGCAGCGAGCGCTTTGGCGATGTCTCCCGAGAAGCGGATGCCGCCGTCCGCGATCAGCGGAACGCCGCTGCCGGCGAGCGCCTGCGCGACATCCCGGATGGCGGTGATCTGCGGAATTCCGACCCCGGCAACGATGCGAGTCGTGCAGATGGAGCCCGGCCCGATCCCGACCTTGACACCGTCCGCGCCCTGGTCGGCCAAGGCTCGCGCGGCCGCGGCGGTCGCGATGTTGCCGCCGATCACCTGCAACTGCGGAAAGCTCCGCTTCACCCAGCGAATGCGGTTGAGCACACCTTGCGAGTGCCCGTGAGCGGTGTCCACCACGAGCACGTCGACCCCGGCTTCCACGAGCGCCGCAGCGCGCTCCTCCGTTCCCTCGCCGACACCGATTGCAGCGCCGACGCGCAGCTGTCCGAGCTGATCCTTCGAAGCCAGGGGATGCTCGCTCGATTTGAGGATGTCCTTGACCGTGATCAGCCCGCGCAGCTCGAAGTCGCCGTTCACCACCAGCACGCGCTCGAGACGGTGACGATGCATGAGCGCCATCGCCTCGTCGCGGCTCGCACCCTCGCGCACCGTCACCAGACGATCGCGCGGCGTCATGATGTTGCGGACCGGCTGGTCGAGGTTGCTTTCGAACCGCAGGTCGCGGTTGGTGACGATGCCCACCACGCGGCCCGCCTCGTCGATCACCGGCAGCCCGCTGATCTTGTACTGACGGGTGAGGCTCAACACGTCACGCACCGTCATGTCGGGACGGACCGTGATCGGATCCTTCACCACCCCGCTCTCGAAGCGCTTCACCTTCGCCACTTCCGCCGCCTGGAGCTTGGCGGACATGTTCTTGTGAATGATGCCGATGCCCCCCTCCTGCGCCAGCGCGATCGCCAGGCGGCCTTCCGTGACCGTATCCATGGCCGCGGACACGATCGGGAGGTTGAGGGTGATGTTTCGGGTCAGCGCCGAAACAAGGCTCACGTCTGTGGGCAGGACCGTGGAATGGGCGGGGACGAGGGACACGTCATCGAAGGTGAGCGCCCGCTGGATGAGTCGCATGATGGGACCTGCGCAAAGAGCGCATTATACGGTCCGCCAGAATCCCCGGTAAACGCCGCGGGCAACCTGCCCCCGGCGCCGTCGCGAGCGATGGCGTGCTAATTGCCTCCGATCGATCCGACCCGATCGGCCGGCAGTCGGTCGGGAGTCCGGATGCCCGCACAGCCATCAGGCGCCCGCTTCGACGGAAGGAGACCCGCCATGCGTTTACGCACGTTCGCCCTCGCCGCCCTTTTGCTCCCCGCAGCGGCAACGGCCCAGATCTATCAGTGGAAGGATGCCAACGGCAAGGTCCATTACTCGGATCAGCCGCCACCCGCCGCGGCAAAGCAGGAACGCACCTTCACACCGCGTCTGGCGCCCGCCGCCGCGGCCCCGGCGTCCGACGACGCGCCCCCGGCGGCCGCTTCCCTGCAGGAGCAGGAGGCCGCCTTCAAGCAGCGGCAGGTCGAGCAGGAGGAAGCGAAAGCCCAGCAAGAGAAGGAGGCTGCCACGGCGAACGAGCGCAAACGCAACTGTGATCTCGCCAAGGGCAACCTCAGGAACCTGCAGGTTGGCGGCCGCCAGGTACGCTTCGACCCCAAGACCGGAGACCGCGCCTATCTGTCGGAAGCCGAGCTCGCCCAGACGGTGAAGGACGCAGAGCGGGCGGTCGAAGAATGGTGCAATTCGCAAACCGCACAGCGCTGACCCGCGATCGGGTTCGCGGCGCTCAGCGCAGGGCGCCACCGCGGACCCTTCCCGCCTTTTCCCTCGCCCTCTGGCGCCGCGCTTCTTTCGCGTCCGCCACGAGAGGCCGATAGATCTCCACTCGATCCCGGTCGCGCAGCAGCGTGTCGAGCCGCGCCGGCCGGCCGAATACGCCGACGCTCGCGCTCGTGAGGTCGACCTCCGGATGCTGTGCGAGGATGCCGGAGGCTCGAATCGCATCGGCCACCCGGGCACCCTGCCGCAACTGCACGCACACCACGATCTGCTCACCGGGCGGCGCGTAGGCGACCTCCACCCTCATGCACGCAGCCTGCATCATTCCGGGTAGGTCTGCTCGGCCCGCCGCGTGAAAGCGTCGACGAACGTACTGGCGATATGGTGAAACACGGGCCCGACGAGCTTTTCCAGGACCTTGCTCGAGAACTCGTACTCGATGCGGAAGTCGATCTTGCAGGCGGCATCGCCCAGCGGAACGAAACGCCAGGTGCCGTGCAATCGTCTGAACGGGCCGCTCACCAGGCGAATGTCGATCATGCGCGGACGCTGGTTGGCGTTCTCGGTGCTGAAGCTCTGCTTCACGCCGTGGTAGTTGATCTGAAGCGTGGCGCGCGTCGTCTTCTCGTCCCGAAAGTCGACGTGCGCCTTGCCGCACCAGGGCAGAAACTCCGGATAACGCTCCGGCTCCTCGACGAGGTCGTACATCTGCTCCGGTGTAAAGGGCACGAGGACAGTTTTTTCGACTAGAGCCATGAGCGTCCGAATGGTTTGCGCGGCCCGTCTTCGACCTCCGGGTCGGTAGCGACACCGCGTGCGTTTCTGTGCAACACTTCCTCCATGAGCATCGTACAAAACAAGAAGGCGTTCCACGACTACTTCATCGAGGAGCGCCTCGAAGCCGGCATCGCGCTCGAAGGGTGGGAAGTGAAGGCGATCCGCGCTGGGCGCGCGCAGCTGAAGGAGGCCTACGTGGTAGTCCGCAGCGAGGAGGTCTTCCTCATCGGCTGCCACATCACGCCACTGCTGGCGGCATCGACACATATCGCACCCGATCCCACGCGCACCCGGAAGCTGCTGCTCCATGGCGAGGAGATCCGCAGGCTGATCGGCAAGGTGGAGCGCGCCGGTTACACACTCCTCCCGCTCGATATGCATTACAGCCGTGGGCGCGTGAAGCTGGCGGTCGGGCTCGCGAAGGGCAAGAAGCAGTACGACAAGAGGCAGGCCGAACGCGAGCGCGAGTGGCAGCGGGACAAACAGCGTCTCATGCGCGCACGATCGGAGCGCAGCTTCGCGCGCGCTGCAGTGTACCGCGCGGCTACCAACCTCGTACCATTGGCCCCGCTCAGAACTGATAGATGACGCTCAGGCCCACGAGGTAGTTGCGCGTCGGCGCCGGATAGTAGTAGCGCCCGTTTGCATCGCCTACGTTGACGGCGCCGATGTACTCCTTGTCGAAGATGTTGTTCACCCGCACGAACTCGCGCACCGTCCACGGCCCGGATTGTTGCTGCAGCCCCGCCCACCAGTTGGCGAGAGCGTAGCTCGCCGCCGCCTCGCTGTTGAGGTCGTTCACGTAGACGTTGCCGTTCCAGACCCCCTCCACGGCGGTGGTGAGCCCGAAGGGCGCGTAGCGCCAGGTGAGCGATCCGAACAGGTTGTATTCCGGTATGCCGGGCACCCGGTTACCGGACTCGACGACAGCGATGTTGGTGCCCGTCGCCGGAATGCACGGGGCGGGACCGGCGCAGGTGACGAAGTCGCCGCTGAATTCGGCGTTGAGATAGGTCGCTGCAAGATAACCGCTGAATCCGGCCCCGAGCTCGCTATCGATGAGGAGCTCGGCGCCCTTGCGGCGGCTGCCGGAAGCGTTCTGATACGCCGCGCGCCCCCCGGCGTTGCGGGCGATGACGATTTCGTTGTCGGAATCGATGTAGAAGAGCGCGAAGTTGACTCGCGTCCCCGCGCCGAGAAAGGCCTTGGCGCCGATCTCGTACTGGTTGCTCAGCGTCGGCTGCAGGTTGAAGTTGAGCCCGGAGCCGGCGTCCGGCCGGTAGCCGAGCTCGATGAAGGTCGGCGTCTCGAAGCTGCGGCCCGCGTTCGCGTAGACGTTCACCGCGGAGGTGAGCTGATAGAGGATGCCGCCCACCGGCGTCCAGGCCGAGTAGGTGGCGCTGCCGCTGTCGTCGGGATTGCGCTGGGCCGGACCCGGTCCGACGATGGCGGAAGTCCCGCTGCAGCGCGTGCCGACGATGACGCAGACGAACTTGTCGCGCGAGTCGAATTGCACCTCGGTCCAGCGGATACCCGCGCTCGCGTTCCAGCGCGGCAGGAACTGCCATTCGCCCTGGAGATAGACGCCGAAATTGTCGACGGTGTTGTCCTCGTTGCGCTTGAGCGCGCCCTGCTCGCCGAGGTTGTTGAGATAGCCCTGGCGGGAGTCGCTCGCGGTCTCGTAGTCAACGCCCGTGGTCAGCGTGAGCGGGCCGTCGAAGAGCGGTTGCACGCGCGTCCAGCGCACGCTGCCGCCGCCGAAGTCGCGATCGAAGGTCGACACCCCGCCGGAGCTGCGGATGTCGTTCTGGTTGACGAGCGGGATGGCGAGATACTGAGCGTTGCTGCGCGTGCCGTAGTACCCCATCACCCGCAGCGTGTCCTCGTCGGTGATCCGGTTGTCGTAGATGAGCCCCGCCTGGCTGTTGCGCAGCGTCCGCCGCGTATCGAAGAGCCGGGCGGCGGCGTCGGCCTGGCGCGGATTGCGCGCCACCTGCTGCGCGGTCAGGCCGAGCGGGTCCTCGGCGTTGGGCTGGTCGAAGTAGTTCACGACCAACGTTAGCGCGGAGCGATCGTCGAGGGTGTAGGCGAATCTCCCGTTCACCTGCGTCTTCTCGGCCGCGCTCTGCTCCCGGTAGCCGTCGGTGGTGAAGTAGGTCGTGTTCACGAGGTAGTTGAGCGGCCCGCCCTGCCCGCCGAACTTGAACCCGTAGCGCTGCGTGTCGTAGCTGCCGAAAGTGAAGCTCGGCGACATCATCGGCGGCACCCGACCCGGCTCGGTGAAGATCTGCACCACGCCCCCCGAGTGGTTGCCGTAGAGCGCCGAGAACGGCCCGCGCAGCACCTCGATGCGATCGGCAGAGCCCAGGTCGAAGATGCCCGGGCTACCCTGACCGTCGGGCGAGCTCGCCGGAATGCCGTCGGCGAGCAGCCGCACGCCCCGCGTGCCGAACTGCGAGCGGGCGCCGAAGCCGCGGATGCTGATCTGCTGTTCCTGGGCGAAGTTGTCGCGATTCTGGACGTAGGTGCCCGGCGCGCGATTGAGAACCTCGGAGACGTTCACGTCGAGCTTGCCGCGCTGGATATCGGCCTGAGGAATCGAGTCGATCGACATCGGCAGATCGAAGGCTCGGGCCTCGGTCCGGGTGCCGGTCACGACCACGGGCGAGGCCTCGACTGACTCTTCCGCAGCCGTGGCCGGCGCGGCGACCCCCGCCATCAGTGCGCCGAGCAGGGCGGGAACGGATCGCGTGACGAAGGCGCGATTCGATACCGCGCCAGGTTTCTGGTTTTTCACTTCGTTTCCTCCCTCGGGCCGCCCTCTTGGGAGCGGCGTCCGCCCACAAAAAAAGGGCTGCCCGTGGGCAGCCCTTGTTGCAGCGGTGCAAGTCAGCGATTGCAGATGTACATCGTTACTTCGAAGCCAAAGCGCAGATCGGTGAATTCAGGTTTGCTCCAGGCCATTTCTCTCTCCTCGGTGGACGATTCAACAAGCCAGACTCTTTCGACGGTTGCAGTATCTCTGCAACAGCCCGGGAAAAACAGGGAAAAAGCCGTAAACCCGACTCATGATTTTCATGAGATTCGGGGCTCGTGGCCGGCGTGCTCACGGCTCGATCAGGCGGTTGCGGATGGCGATGATGGCCAGATCAGCCTGATTGGAAGCGCCGAGCTTCTGCTTGATGTTGTACAGGTGGGTGCCGACGGTGCGCGGCGAGAGGTGCAGTACTTCGGCGATCTCCAGCACCGACTCGCCCCGGGCAAGCGCGAGGAACACCTTGAATTCCTTGTCCGACAGCACTTCGACCGGATTGCGGTCGCCCGAGAGCTGCTGCACCGCCATCTGCTGGGCGAGCGCCGGTTCGATGAAGGTCTTGCGCTGGTAGACCTGCCGGATCGCCTGGATCAGCTCCTCGGCGGCGCTGCGCTTCGAGAGGTAGCCGAGCGCCCCGGCCTTGAGCGCCCGCCGCGGATGCATCGTGTCCTCGTGCGCTGAGAGGACGAGCACGCGCGCGTCGGGTTCCCTCGCCAGCAGCCGGCTCACCGCTTCCAGCCCGCCGATACCGGGCATGGAGATGTCGAGCACCAGCACGTCGGGCCTGACCTCAGCGTATGTGCGCAGCGCTTCCTCGCCGCTTTCGGCCTCTGCCACCACCTTCATCTCGGGGCTGCCCTCGAGCAGCAGGCGAAAACCCATGCGCACCACCGCGTGGTCGTCGACCAGCATGATCCGGATCGGCACGGCACTCATGCGCTCGTCCCCTCCTCTGCCTGGGCGGATGCCGTCACCGGCAGCGTGACCCGCACCCGTACCCCTCGCCCCGGCTGGCTGTCCAGAGTAAAGCTGCCGGCCAGCGCCTGCACCCGCTCGCGCATGCCGAGAATGCCATAGCGCGGCACGACATCCATATCTGAACTGCCGATGCCCCTGCCGTTGTCGCGCACTTCGATCTCGAGCCGATCACCGTCTTCGTCACGAACGCGCGCGACCGAAACCTCGGCCCGGCTCGCGCCCGCGTGCCGCAGCACGTTCGTGAGACATTCCTGCACGATGCGATAGGCGCTGATGTTGAGGGCCTCCTCCAGGTGGTCGAGCGCGCCGCGGGTCTCGAGCCTGAGCTCGATCGCGGGATGCTGGGACTGCAAGGCCGAGACTGCCTCCTCCAGTGTTTCCCGCAGCCCCAGGTTGTCGAGCGCGGCCGGCCGCAGCTGCCGCACGATGCCGTGCATGGCATCGTACAAACGCCCCGCGACCTGCACGATCATGCGGCTGCTTTCGTGGATCTCGGGCGCCGAGTCGCGGCTGCGGTTCGCGATCGAAGCGCCGATGGTCTTGATCGCGGTGACGCACTGCCCGAGCTCGTCGTGCAGCTCGCGCGCGAGGCTGCGCCGCTCTTCCTCGACATGCTTCTGGATCAACTGCGTGAGCTCGCGGTTCTGGCGCAGCGCGCGCTCGGTCTCCACGGCGTGCTTGTGCTCGGTGATGTCGCGCAGGCTCACGATGCTGCCGATCACCTCGTCGCGCCGCGGGTCGATGAGCGGTGCGGCGGAAAGCGCCACGTCGAGCACACGGCCGTCCTTTGCGACCCGCTGCGTTTCCTGGTTCTCGATCACCCCCCGCGCCCGCACCGTTTCGAGGTTGCGCCCGATCTGCCCGCTCTGCGCGTCGGAGGCCAGTGTCGTCGCCGGTCGCCCCAGCATCTCGTCCGCGCGGTAACCGAAGAGGCGCTCCGCTGCCGGGTTCCAGAAGGTCACGATGCCCGCCAGATCCTGGATCATGATGGCATCCGAGGACTGCTTCGCGATCAAGGCGAGCCGCTGGTTCTCCGCCACGCTATCCTGCAGTGCCTGGGCCATGCGGTTGAACGAGCGGCTGATAGAGGCGAACTCCGGCGCACGGAACTCCGGCAGGCGGGTGTCGAACCGCCCCTGTGTCATCCCCGACAGTCCTCCGAGCACCGTCCGCAAGGGCTGGAGGCTGCGCCCGACGAGCCAGAAGAGCAGCACGATCAGCAAGAGGAAGAAGCCGGCTGCAACCATCATGAGCGCCTCGAGATCGTCCCACGCATCGAGCACCGAGCGCGAGGCGTCGGGGACGATGCGCAGCGTCGCCCCCGGCAGCAAAAGGGCGACCGGCTCGGTCTTCGGGGACACCATCCGGGAAAACCAGTCCGGCGCGGAGCGACCGGCCTTGTAGGTCGACTCCGGCGACTTGTACACGACCCGCCCAAGCCCATCCTCCAGAATGATGTCGTGGGCTCGCACGCGCCCGAGATTGTTCAGGAAGGAAAGCAGGAACTCGCGCTGCGTACTGGCAGACGGGTAGAAATGGCCCGCGTAGATCACCGCTGATACGAGTTGCACCGTGATCTTGGTCCCGGCCTCGATCTCCTCCCGGATCGAGCGCCGCGTATCGTCGATGATCAACGCGCCCACGGCGACGACGAACGCGACCATCAGCGCCGAGATGACGAGATTGATCCGCAGCCGCAGGCTCATGCCGCTTCGACCTTGAGCCGCCCGGAGAAGTCCGCCAGTGCCCGCACCAGTGCGGCAGAGAGATGCGGATTGAAGACGAAGTGGCCGGCGTTCTCCACCATTCTGAGCTCTGCCGCGTCCCAGTCGGCGGCAAGCCGCGCGGCCGTGACGGGCGGACACACCATGTCGAGTCGTCCCTGCACGATGATTGCCGGGAGCGAACGGATGACCCCCATGTAAGGGAGAATCGGGCGCTCGGCAAGAAAGCACTGGTGCCTCAGGTAGTGAGTCTGGACTCGGACCCGGGCGAGCAGCGCGTCGTCGCCCGCCGCAACCGACGCGACGCCGGGTTCTTCGCCCAAGGCCATCACCGCGGATTCATAGGCGACCCAGGCGCGTGCGGCGTCCAGCGCAGGCGCCGAGGACCCGGCCTCCATGCGGCGCAGACACGCCTGCAGCAGATCATCAGGCGAACCGGCATCGAGTGCACGGGCGAACGTGCCCCACGCCTGCGGTACGAAACGGCGCAGCCCGTTCAGAAACCAGTCGACCTCGTCCGCGCTGCCGAGGAACACACCGCGCAGCACCAGCCCCGACACCGCACCGGGATGGCTCTGCGCATAGGCCAGCGCCAGGGCCGCGCCCCAGGAGCCGCCGAAGAGCAGCCAGCGCTCGATCTCCAGCCGGCGGCGCAGCGCCTCCATGTCGGCCACCAGATCCCAGGTCGTGTTGTGGCGAGTCTCGCCGCGCGGCTCGGAGCGACCGCAGCCGCGCTGATCGAACAGGACGGCGCGATAGCGTGCGGGATCGAAAAAGCGGCGGTGTGCCGGGCTGCAACTGCTCCCGGGTCCGCCGTGGCAGAAGAGCACCGGGATGCCGGCGGGATTACCGCACTGCTCCCAGTACAAGCGATGACCCGCGCCGACGTCGAGCATACCCGTCGCGAAAGGTTCGCTGGCGGGAAAGAGCGCTGTGCTCACTTGCTGAACTCCTCCCGTTCGAGCTCCGTGTACACGTGCTGGATGTTGAGTGGGTGGGTGTCGCCGTAGAGCGCCCAGCCTTCGAATGCGGGCAGGTTCATGCTCGGGTCGTGCAGCAGGTCGATCACGCTTACGCCCTGGTTGTAGCGCTTCTCGGTGTCGGCGACGAGCCCGGCGAGGTAGTCGCGCGTCTCGCGCATGCGCCGGGGGTCTGCGACCGGTCCGTGGCCGGGCACGATGCGCCTGGCCGGAACCTTCTCCAGCTCGCGCAGTGCGGCAACCCAGCCGCGGACCCGCGCCTCGTGCGTGTACGGTACGCGGTCGAGATACACGAGATCACCGGCAAAGAGCACGCCGCTCTGCGGATCGAAGACCGCGAGATCGCCCTCCGTGTGCGCCCAGCCGAAGTGGTACAGCTCGATGCGGCGCCCGCCGGCCTCGAAAGACCCGTTGCCGCTGACGCTCAGGTTCGGGATCACGATCTCGGTCCCGGCCATGGCCGGGGAGCCGAGCATGCGCTCGACGTTCTGGAAGCATAGCTCGCAGCGCGCCCGCATCGCGTCGATGGTCTCGGCGCGCGCGAGGATCGGGATGTCCGCGAAGGCGTGGTTGCCGAGCACGTTCTCGGGGTGCGGATGCGTGTTGACGACGAGCGCGATCGGGCGATCCGTGATCTTGCGGATGGCAGCCAGGATGGCGCGTCCGTGCGCGACGTTGACCCCGGTGTCGATCACGATCACACCTTCCGGCCCGACGATGAAGCCGCTGTTCATCACGTTGCCGCGGTTTTCGGGGGTGATCTCTTCCTGGGCGCCGATGAAGGCGTAGACGTCGGGCGCCACCTGCTGCGGCACGAGCACGAGCTCGTTCGCCGCCGCGATCACCGGCACGGCAGCAAGCAAGGACACGACGAGCGCGAACGCGCGGAGGAGATGCGAGACCGGCGAACGGAACCTGTCCACCTGCTCACATCCGGAACTTACTCTTTCAGCCGGAAGGCGATCGGCACCAGCACGGTGAAATCCCGGTTGCGCAGCCGCTCCGGCGGATTCGGCAGCGGGTGAGCGTCCTTCACCATCTCGAGTGCCTGGGTGTCGAGAGTCTCGTGGCCGCTCGACTTGTGCAGCGTCGAGGCGAGGAGTCGGTTGCCCGAACCGAACTTGAGCGCAACCGTCGCGGTGCCCTGCCACCCCCGCATCTGGGCCACACGAGGATACCGCTGGTGCCTGCCTATGGCCTGTGACAGCGCGTGGCCGAAGCCCGCGAGCAGATCGGGATCGGGCGGCGTTGCGGTCTCGATCTGCTCTCGCACTGGAGCGGGCGGCGCATCGCTGCGTTCCGGCGCGGCCGGCACCGAAAAGTGCGATGTCTGCGGCGGTGCGTCCGGCGCCGCGGTAAGCAGCTCCTGTTGCGGCGCAGGGGCTGCAACGGGTGGCGCTTCCCGCGCAGGCACTGCGGGCGGCGGCTTCGCCGCCCTGATCCGCGGGCGCTCGGGCACCGGCGCGGGCTTGGGTGCCGCTGGCATCGGCTCTGCCGCCGACCGCGGTGCCGGTGCGGGTGCCGCTGCGACCGGCTGCGGCAGGAAGTCGACCTGCAGGGGTTGTTCGGCAGCGCGCTTCAGCGGTCGCAACTGGGGAAAAAACGTGAGCGCCATGGCATGGATGGCAATCGAGATCGCGATCGCCGCAGCAAGCGGACGCTCGCGCACGGTAGGTTGCGCAGAAGTGATCATGCCTTGTAGATTGTGGTTAGTGGCGCGGAAACGAAGGGTAGTGGAAGGCCGTCGCCTAAGGCAAATCCTCCTGGCAATCTAATGATAATCATGAGCATGAATTGCAGAATTTCCCCAGCGGCGACGGCGAACAGGGGCGCTGACAATCCGGTCTGACGTTACGAGTCAGGCAATAGTGCCCGATTTCAAGGAATACGCAGCCGCCTTCAACCTGGATTAAAGGAGACCCAAATGGCCTGGACCAAACCCGAATTCACCGATCTGCGCTTCGGCTTCGAAGTCACGATGTACATCGCCAATCGCTAACGCGCGGCGCACGACCGGAGCCCGGGCAACCGGCTCCCCTAATTTCTCGCCGGCCCGGGACTCCCGGGCCGGTTCGTTACAGGGATTGCAAAGAGGTTCTCGAACATGCGTGTCAAGGTCCTGGGCAGTGCGGCGGGCGGCGGTTTCCCACAGTGGAACTGCAACTGCCGCAACTGTGACGGGGTGCGCAGCGGCGCCCTGCACGCGCTGCCTCGCACGCAGTCGTCGATCGCGGTGAGCAGCGACGGCATGCGCTGGGTCCTCTTCAACGCGTCGCCGGACATCCTGCAGCAGTTGAAGGCCACGCCCGAGCTGCAGCCCGCCCGTGCGATTCGCGATACCGGCATCGAGGGTGTGGTCCTGATCGACGCCCAGATCGACCACACCACCGGTTTGCTCATGCTGCGGGAAGGGCAGCGCCCGCTGCCGATCTTCTGCACGGACATGGTTCGCGAGGATCTCACGACCGGCAATCCCCTGTTCCGGATTCTCGAGCATTACTGCGGGGTCGAATGGCACCGCATCGGCGGTGATCGCTGGACCTTCACCATTCCCGGAGCGGATGCGCTGGAGTTCACGGCGATGCCGCTCAAGAGCGCTGCCCCGCCCTACTCCCCGCACCGGCACGATCCGCACCCCGGCGACAACATCGGCGTGCGCGTCACCGACACGAGCTCGGGCCGCTCGCTTTTCTACGCGCCGGGCCTGGGCGAGATCGAACCGCACGTCGAAGCGGCGATGCGCGCAGCCGACTGCGTGCTGGTGGACGGCACGTTCTGGACCGACGAGGAGATGGTCGAGCTCGGCATTTCGGTCAAGCGCGCACGCGAGATCGGCCACCTGCCGCAGTCCGGCGCCGGGGGTATGATGGAATGGCTGGATCGGTTCGAGAAGCCGCGCAAGATTCTGATCCACATCAACAACACGAATCCGATCCTGAACGACGATGCTCCGGAGCGCGCAGAGCTGGCGGCGCGCGGCATCGAGGTCGCGTTCGACGGCATGGACATTCGAATCTAGACGAGGGGAACCGCATGGGCGCCGCCGATACCCTGCCCTGGAGTCGCGAGGAGTTCGAGCAGCAACTGCGAGCCAAGGGCAAGCGCTATCACATCCATCACCCGTTCCACATCGCCATGAACAGCGGGCAGTGCACCAAGGAACAGGTGCAGGGCTGGGTGTACAACCGCTTCTACTACCAGATCTCGATCCCCATCAAGGACGCGGCGATCATGTCCAACATGCCGGATCGCGACCAGCGCCGGCAATGGATCCAGCGCATCATCGACCACGACGGCACGCAGGGCGAGGAAGGCGGCATCGAGGCGTGGCTGCGGCTCGGTGAAGCCTGCGGACTGAAGCGCGAAGAGATCACGTCGCTCAAGCACGTGCTGCCGGGCGTGCGCTTCGCGGTGGATGCGTACATCAATTTCGGCCGCACGCGCCCGTGGCAGGAGGCGGTGTGCTCGTCGCTCACCGAGCTCTTTGCCCCCGAGATCCATCAGAAGCGGCTCGACAACTGGCCGCAGTTCTACACCTGGATCGAGCCCGCGGGTTATCACTATTTCCGCAAGCGCCTGTCCGAGGCACGGCGCGACGTGGAGCACGGTCTGTCGGTGACACTCGACTACTTCAAGCGCCGCGAGCAGCAGGAACGGGCGCTCGACATCCTGCAGTTCAAGCTCGACGTGCTGTGGTCGATGCTCGACGCGATGCAGGTCAACTACGGCATCGGAGCAGCAAAGTGAGCGAGCCGGTCAAGTTCACCGACGACACGGTGTTCGCCCTGGGGCGCTACTTCCGCTTCCAGTGGGAGCCAGCGCAGCAGGCGCACGTGCTCCTCTATCCCGAGGGCATGGTAAAGCTCTCGGGCAGCGCCGGTGAGATCATGAAGCGGGTGGACGGCAACGCGACCGTTCAGTCCATCGTCGAAGATCTGGAGAAGACCTTTCCCGGCGTCGATCTGCGCAACGACGTGACGGCATTCCTGGAGGTGGCCCATGGCAACGGCTGGATTCGCATCAAGCAGGCCTGAGATCGCGAACCCGCTCTGGCTGCTGGCGGAGGTCACGTACAAGTGCCCGCTGCACTGCGTGTTCTGCTACAACCCGACCGACTACACGACCTTCGGTGCGGAGCTTTCGACCGACGACTGGCTCAAGGTGCTGCGCGAATCGCGTGAGATCGGCGCGACCCAGCTCGGCTTTTCCGGCGGCGAGCCGCTGATGCGCGACGACCTCGAGATTCTCGTGACCGAGGCGCGCCGGCTCGGCTACTACTCGAACCTCATCACCTCCGGTGTCGGCTTGAGCGAGAAGCGCATCGCCGCGTTCAAGGAAGGCGGTCTCGACCACATCCAGCTCTCGTTTCAGGATTCGACGCGGGAGATGAACGACTTCCTCTCCAGCACCCGTACGTTCGAGCTCAAGGCAAAGGTCGCGAAGCTCATCCAGCAGTACGACTACCCGATGGTGCTGAACGTCGTGCTGCACCGCATGAACATCGATCACACGTGGCAGATCCTCGAGATGGCGGAAGCCATGGGCGCCGAATATGTCGAGCTCGCGAACACGCAGTATTACGGGTGGGCGCTCGTGAACCGCGATCGGCTGCTGCCCACCCGCGAGCAGCTCCAGCGCGCGGAAGAGGCTACCAACAAGTTCCGTGAGCGCGTCGGGAGCAAGATGAAGATCTACTTCGTCGTGCCCGACTACTACGCGGACCGTCCGAAGGCGTGCATGAACGGCTGGGGCTCGGTCTTCATCACCGTGCAGGCCGACGGCACCGTGCTGCCGTGCCACGAAGCGCGGATGCTGCCGGGGCTCACCTTTCCCAACGCACGCGATCACGACATGAAGTGGATCTGGTACGACTCGCCGGGGTTCAACACCTATCGCGGCGACGCCTGGATGAAGGAGCCCTGTCGCACCTGCCCGGAAAAGGTGAAGGACTTCGGCGGCTGCCGTTGTCAGGCCTTCATGCTCACTGGAGATGCCACCAACGCCGACCCGGTGTGCAGTCTCTCGCCACACCACCACGTCGTCACCGAAGCGGTGGAAAAGGCGCAGCATCCGGAGCAGCGGGTCACGGTGCACCCGATCGTATTTCGCGACGACAAGAGCTCGCGCGAACTGAGCAAGCGGTCCCAGCCGGCTGCTGAAGCACCGGTCTGATTCTGTCGCATCGAAGTTGCGCATCCGGTCGCGCACGGGCGCACCGGAAGGTTTACACTCCGCCCTTAGCTCGACCCGAACCCGCGTGCCTGCCCACGCCGCCACTGTCATGATGCGCGACGCCCCCGATCTCGCGAAATATCTCGCGGTGCACGCGAACGGCCTCACCAAGCAATACGGCGAAACGCTCGCCGTGGATCGTCTTGACCTCGATGTGCCGACGGGCGAATTCTTCGGACTGCTCGGCCCGAACGGCTCCGGCAAGACCACCACCATCCACATGCTCTCGACCCTGGTGCGTCCGAGTTCCGGCCAGGCGCTGGTGGCCGGTCACGACATTGGCCGCAACGGTGTCAAAGTGCGGGGCGCGATCGGCGTCGTGTTCCAGGATTCGGCGCTCGACAGAACGCTGTCGGTGTGGGAGAACCTGCGCTTCGCGGGCATGCTGGCCGGACTCACCGGCAAGGTCATCTGCGAACGAACCGACGAGCTGCTTGATCTCTTCGGTCTGGGCGAGCAGCGCCACAAGTCTGTCGGCTCGCTTTCGGGCGGCATGCGCCGCGCGGTCGACGTCGCGCGCGGAGTCATCCATCGCCCGCAGGTGCTCTTTCTCGACGAACCGACCATCGGGCTCGACCTGCCCAATCGCAAGAAGATCTGGCGCTTCATCGAGCGGCTGCGCGCGCAGACCGGCATGACCGTCCTGCTCACTACGCACTATCTGGAAGAAGCTGCGGACTGCAACCGCGTCGCCTTCATCAAGAAGGGGCGCATCGTGAAGAGCGGAACGCCGCAATCGTTGATCGATGGCCTCGGCGAGCACGTGATCGAGATCGAGGGCGAGAAGCTCGACGGTATCGTGAACGACCTCAAGGCGAACCTCGGCGAGCCAGTGCTGGAGGAGGATCGGGCGAGCTTCCGGTTCAGCGGATCGCCGGCGGACCTCCTCAACATACAGGCCGACCTCGCGCCGCGTGTGACCGGGCTCAAGGTGCGGCGACCGAACCTGAACGACGTCTTCCTCTGGGTGAGCGAGACCGAGGCGCTGTCGCGCCGACCCGGCGAGCGGGGGGTAAGAACCGCGCGATGAACTACCGGCCGGTGCTCGCCGTAGTGCAGCGCGAAGTGCTGAAGCTCTTCCGCCAGCGCTCGCGGCTCCTGTCCGCGATGATCCGGCCGCTCATCTGGCTGCTGGTGATCGGCGCCGGCTTCGACGCGATGCTCGGTCGCACCGGCGCCGACAGCTACAAGTACTTCCTCGTTCCCGGCGTAATCGGCATGGCGATGCTGTTCGGCGCCATGCTCGCCGCGCTCTCGACGGTGTACGACAAGGAGTCGGGCGTGATGCGGATGCTCGTGATCGCGCCATTCGAGCACTACTGGATCGTCATCGCGAAGGTGCTGGGCGCCGCGATCGCGGGCATCATCCAGGCCGTGCTGCTGCTCGTATTGCTCGCGCTCTTCGGCTACCTCGGGAGCGACATTCACTGGGGCGTGCTGCTGCTCGCTCTGCTCATGACCGCGCTCGCCTGCGCGAGCCTCGGCATCCTCACCGCGGCGTGGACGCCGACCCTCGACAACTACGCCGTGATCATGAACCTCGTGATCTTCCCGGTTTTCTTTCTCTCGGGGTCTCTCTACCCTGTAGCGCAACTTCCCGACGTGCTGCGCACCATCGCGATGCTCAATCCCTACACCTACGCCGTCGACCTGCTCAAGCACGCGAACCTGTCGATGACCGGCCCCGGCTTCGCGCCGGATTTCTCGATCGCCACCGACGTCGCGGTGCTCGCCGCCTTCATCGTGCTCGCCACCGTGGTCGCCTGCTTGCGGTTCTCGCAGGAGTCGCGCTACTCGGCGCTCATCCACGTGCTGGCGAAGAAGGGCGGGGGCTGAGCGGAGTATGAATCCTACTGCGCCGACTTGGTGATGCGATGGGTGCTCTGGAGACCGTTCAACGCCGCAGGCTCTCGCTGGAGGAGTTTCACCGCATGGGCTCGGCCGGGATTTTGGGCGAAGACGACCGAGTCGAGCTTATCGACGGGGACATGATCGAGATGGCTCCCATCGGGGCGCAACATCTTGCGATGGTGAATCGGCTGTCGCGGATACTGACTCTCGCGGCAGGCAAGGAAGCGATCGTCTCGACGCAGAATCCCGTCGCGCTGCCGCCGCGGAACGAGCCGCAACCCGATATTGCATTGCTCAAGCCGCGTCCGGACGACTACGCGGCTGGCGTGCCGGCCGCGGCGGACGTGCTCCTCATCATCGAAGT
>JBDHRV010000065.1:0-18646 GCA_039807745.1 Burkholderiales bacterium | reverse complement strand
GCCGCGGGTACTGGTGCCAAGGTCGGAGCCGCGGCGGGATCGAGCGGTGGCATGTTCGACAGCGTGACGAAGTCGGTGAAGAAGGTGTTCGGTGCCGACGATGAGGCAGCCGTGCCGAGTCCTTCGGCCAAGGCCAGCCCTTCCACCTCGACCGGCACGAAAAAGCGCGACAAGGATGCAGTACCGCGTCCGCGGCCCGCGGCAGTCGAAGAACAAGTCGGACGGCCGCGTCCGGGGGCGAGCGAGGAGCAGGTTCCGCGTCCGGGTGCTACCGAGGCGTCCGCCAGCGTGCCCCGATCCAGGACCACCAAGCAGAAGGCGCCACCCCCGCCGTCGGCAGGCGAGTCGATCGTCGATTCGGTCACTTCCGGCGTGAAGAACGTCATCGGTGTGGGCGACGATGCCGCGCCGGTGGCGCCGCCGCGCTGAACGACCGAGAGCGCATCCATCTCCATGCTGCGCGTTGCCATCGCCGGTGCCTCCGGCCGCATGGGCAGGAGCCTGATCGAGACCTTGACGCAGGCGCCGGATGCCCGCCTCGTGGCGGCGCTCGAGCGCTCGGCAAGCCCGTTTCTTGGGCGCGACGCGGGGGAATTCATCGGCGCGCCCTGCGGTGTCGTAATCAGCGACGACATCGAGCGCACGCTTGCCGACGTGGATGTGCTGATCGACTTCACCCGTCCGGAGGGAACGCTTGCGCATCTGGCCGCCTGCGACGTGCTGAAGGTGAAGATGGTGATCGGCACCACCGGGCTCTCGGAGCAGCACCGGGAAAGATTGGCGGATGTCGCGCAGCGTATCGCGATCGTCGCCGCTCCCAACATGAGCGTCGGCGTGAATCTCGTCTTCAAGCTGCTCGACACGGCGGCGCGCGTGCTCTCCGAGGGTTACGACGTGGAGATCGTCGAGGCGCATCATCGGCACAAGGTCGACGCACCGTCCGGCACCGCCTTGCGCATGGGAGAGGTGGTGGCCCGGGCCGTGGGGCGCGACCTTGCGGGCTGCGCGGTGTACGGCCGCGAAGGCGTCACCGGCGAGCGCAATGCGTCGACCATCGGCTTTGCGACGGTGCGCGGCGGTGACATCGTGGGCGATCATACGGTGCTCTTCGCGGGTGTCGGGGAGCGCGTGGAGATCACGCACAAGGCTTCGAGCCGCGCCACTTTCGCGCAGGGCGCGCTGCGCGCCGCACGCTGGCTCGCCGACCGGCCGGCGGGTCTGTACGATATGCAGGACGTACTGGGGCTGCGCTGACGCACGCTGCTCGTCGTTGCCCGGTCGTGCGCGGCAACGTATAATCCGCAGGCGTCGAGCGGGATGGGGCCGCAAGCCCTGTCCCGCTTTGTGCGTAAAGCCTTCATCGACTTCCGGAGTTGCCTTGCCGTCACGTCTGCCCGCGATTCTTGCGCTTGCCGACGGGACGATTTTCCGGGGCGCAGCCATCGGCGCGGCGGGTGAAACAGTCGGTGAGGTCGTCTTCAACACGGCGATGACCGGCTACCAGGAGATCCTCACCGATCCCTCCTACTGCCGCCAACTCGTCACGCTGACCTATCCCCACATCGGCAACACCGGCGTCAACGACGAGGACGTCGAATCGCATCGCGTGTTTGCGGCCGGCCTCGTGGTTCGCGACCTGCCCGTGCTCGCGAGCAACTTCCGGATGACGATGACCCTCGAGCAGTACCTGCAGCGCGAAGGAGTCGTCGCCATCGCGGACATCGACACCCGCCGGCTGACCCGCATCCTGCGCGAGCGCGGCGCGCAGAACGGCTGCGTCATGGCTGGCGCACCGGATGAGGCAAAGGCGGTGGCGCTCGCCCGCGGGTTTCCCGGTCTTGCAGGGATGGACCTCGCCCGTGTTGTGAGCTGCACCCGCGCATTCGCGTGGAACGAGGGCGAGTGGGCGCTCGGTCAGGGATTCGCGACCCCATCGTTTCGCTACCACGTCGTCGCCTACGACTACGGCATCAAGAACAACATTCTGCGCAAGCTGGCGAGCCGCGGCTGCCGGGTCACGGTGGTGCCGGCGCAGACGCCCGCCGAACAGGTGCTGGAGATGCGCCCGGACGGCGTGTTTCTGTCGAACGGGCCGGGCGATCCCGAGCCCTGCGACTATGCGATCCGCGCCATCCGCGAGTTTCTCGACCTGGGGCTGCCGCTCTTCGGCATCTGCCTCGGCCATCAGCTGTTGGCGCTCGCGGCGGGTGCGAAGACGCTCAAGATGAAGTTCGGCCACCACGGGGCGAACCATCCGGTGCAGGACGTGGAGTCGGGACGCGTGCTGATCACGAGCCAGAACCACGGCTTCGCAGTGGACGCGGCGACACTTCCGGCGAATATGAAAGTAACCCACGTGTCGCTCTTCGACGGCAGCCTGCAGGGCTTCCGCTTCGTCGATCGACCCGCGTTCTGCTTCCAGGGTCACCCGGAGGCGAGCCCGGGCCCGCACGACGTCGACTATCTCTTCGACCGCTTCGTCGAGGATCTCGCGGCAGCGAGAGTCAGCGCACCGCGCACCGCGCGCACGGCGCAAGCCTGACATGCCGAAGCGCACCGACCTGCACAGCATCCTGATCATCGGTGCCGGTCCGATCGTGATCGGCCAGGCGTGCGAGTTCGACTATTCCGGCGCGCAGGCGTGCAAGGCGCTGCGCGAGGAAGGCTATCGCGTCGTTCTCGTCAACTCCAATCCCGCCACCATCATGACCGATCCGGAGATGGCGGATGCCACCTACATCGAGCCGGTGACGTGGCAGATGGTGGCGAAGGTGATCGAGATCGAGCGGCCGGATGCGCTGCTGCCGACGATGGGCGGGCAAACCGCGCTCAACTGCGCGCTCGACTTGGCGAAGCACGGCGTGCTGGAGCGTTACGGCGTCGAGATGATCGGCGCCCGCAAGGAGGCGATCGACAAGGCCGAGGATCGCGAGAAATTCAAGCTCGCGATGCAGCGCATCGGGCTCGAGTGTCCGCGCTCCGCGCTCGCCCACTCGCTGGAGGAAGCGCTCCAGGTGCAGGCCATGGTCGGTTATCCGACGGTGATCCGGCCGTCCTTCACCCTCGGCGGATCGGGCGGCGGCATCGCCTACAACCGCGAGGAGTTCGTGACCATCTGCGACCGCGGGCTGGAAGCCTCGCCGACCAAGGAACTTCTCATCGAGGAGTCGGTGATCGGCTGGAAAGAGTTCGAGATGGAGGTGGTGCGCGACGCGCGCGACAACTGCATCATCGTGTGCTCGATCGAGAACCTCGATCCGATGGGCGTGCACACGGGCGACTCGATCACGGTGGCGCCGGCGCAGACACTGACGGACAAGGAATACCAGATCATGCGCAACGCGTCGATCGCGGTGCTGCGCGAGATCGGCGTCGACACCGGCGGCTCGAACGTGCAGTTTGCGATCGACCCGGCGACCGGGCGCATGGTGGTGATCGAGATGAATCCGCGCGTGTCGCGCTCCTCCGCCCTTGCTTCGAAGGCGACCGGTTTCCCGATCGCGAAGATCGCCGCCAAGCTCGCGGTGGGCTACACGCTGGACGAACTCAAGAACGAGATCACGGGCGGTGTGACGCCGGCGTCCTTCGAACCGTCGATCGACTACGTCGTGACGAAGGTCCCGCGTTTCGCGTTCGAGAAGTTCCCGCAGGCGAACAATCGCCTCACCACGCAGATGAAGTCGATCGGCGAGGTGATGGCGATCGGGCGCACCTTCCAGGAGTCGTTCCAGAAGGCGCTGCGCGGCCTCGAAGTCGGCGTCGATGGCCTGAACCAGAAGACGACCGACTTCCAGATCATCGAGAAGGAGCTGGGCGAGCCCGGCCCCGAGCGCATCTGGTACGTCGGGGACGCGTTCGAGAACGGCTTCACGCTGGAGAAAGTGCATGCGCTGACCCGCATCGACCCGTGGTTTCTGGCGCAGATCAAGGAAATCGTCGACATCGAGACGGACCTGGACGACCGCTCGCTGGCGGAGCTCGACGCCGAGCACTTGCGGCGGTTGAAGCGCAAGGGATTCTCCGACCGTCGTCTTGCCAAGCTGCTGAAGACCACGGAATCAGAGGTCCGCGACGCACGCCGGCGCTTCGGCATCCGCCCCGTGTACAAGCGCGTCGACACCTGCGCGGGCGAGTTTGCCACCGGCACCGCTTATCTCTACTCGACGTACGAGGAAGAGTGCGAGGCGGCACCGAGCGACCGCAAGAAGGTCATGGTGCTGGGCGGCGGACCGAACCGCATCGGTCAGGGCATCGAATTCGACTACTGTTGCGTGCACGCCGCGCTCGCCCTGCGCGAGGACGGCTTCGAGACGCTGATGGTCAACTGCAATCCGGAGACGGTGTCGACCGACTACGACACGTCGGATCGCCTGTACTTCGAGCCGCTCACCCTCGAGGACGTGCTCGAGATCGTGCACGTGGAGAAACCCTGGGGCGTGGTCGTGCAGTACGGCGGTCAGACGCCGCTCAAGCTCGCGCGCGACCTTGCGGCGAACGGCGTGCCGATCATCGGCACCAGCCCGGACATGATCGACCGCGCGGAAGACCGCGAGCGCTTCCAGCAGATGCTGCACGCGCTCGACCTCAAGCAGCCGCCCAACCGCACCGCGCGCGCGGAGCGCGAGGCGATCGCGCTCGCCGAGGAGATCGGCTATCCGCTGGTCGTGCGTCCGAGCTACGTGCTGGGCGGCAGGGCGATGGAGATCGTGCACGACCCGCACGATCTCGAGCGCTACATGCGCGAGGCGGTGAAGGTGTCGAACGAGTCGCCGGTGCTGCTCGACCGCTTTCTCAACGACGCGACGGAGGTGGATGTCGACGCGCTCGCCGACGGCACCGACGTCGTGATCGGCGGCATCATGGAGCACATCGAGCAAGCGGGTGTGCACTCGGGAGATTCCGCGTGTTCGCTGCCGCCCTTCAGTCTCTCGCAGGAGATGCAGTCGGAGCTGCGCCGGCAGACCGTGGCCATGGCGCGGGCGCTCGACGTCGTCGGGCTCATGAACGTGCAGTTCGCCATCCAGGACGGCACGGTGTACGTGCTGGAGGTGAATCCGCGTGCCTCGCGCACCGTCCCCTTCGTGTCGAAGGCGACCGGGCTGCCGCTGGCGAAGATCGCCGCCCGCTGCATGACGGGCAAGAAGCTGGCCGCGCAGGGCGTGCTCACCGAGGTGATCCCGGATTACTTTTCGGTGAAGGAGGCGGTGTTCCCGTTCATCAAGTTTCCCGGGGTCGACACCATTCTCGGTCCCGAGATGAAGTCCACCGGGGAGGTGATGGGCGTGGGCGAGAGCTTCGCCGAAGCGTTCGTGAAGTCGCAGCTCGCGGCGGGCGTGAAACTTCCCACCTCCGGCAACGTCTTTATCAGCGTCCGGCAGTCCGACCGGCCACGCGCGGTCGAGGTCGGGCGGGCGCTGTCCGAGCTCGGTTTCGCGCTGTACGCGACCCGTGGCACGGCCGCGGCGCTGACTGCAGCCGGTTTGCGCGTGACGCCGGTGAACAAGATGACCGAAGGCCGGCCCCACGTCGTGGATCTGGTCAAGAACGGGGAGATCGCACTCATCATCAATACCGTCGAAGAACGGCGCAACGCCGTCCAGGATTCCTACTACATCCGCCACGCCGCCGTGCAGGGGCGCATCACGTACTACACGACGATGGCGGAAGCGCGCGCGGCCTGCGTCGGTCTGCAGCACGTTACCGGGTTGCGGCCGTACGACGTGCAGGGTCTGCACCGGCAGTTGGCCGAAGCCGCGGCCTAGCATCCTGCGGGAACAGCATGCAGAAGATTCCCCTGACTGTCACCGGCGCCGAACTGCTGCGCGCCGAACTCACCCGTCTCAAGAGCGCCGACCGGCCGGCCGTGATCAACGCCATCGCCGAGGCGCGCGCGCATGGCGACTTGTCGGAGAATGCCGAGTACCACGCTGCCAAGGAACGTCAGAGCTTCATCGAGGGGCGCATCGCCGAGCTCGAAGCGAAGCTCGGCAACGCCCAGATCATCAACCCGGTGCTGCTCGATGCCGATGGTCGCTGCGTGTTCGGGGCGACGGTGGAGCTCGAGGACATGGATAGCCGCGAGGTCGTCACCTATCAGATCGTGGGCGAGGACGAAGCCGACATCAAGCTCGGCAAGATCTCGATCACCTCGCCGCTGGCGCGGGCGCTGGTCGGCAAGTACGCCGGCGAGGTGGCGGAGGTGCAGGCGCCGGGGGGGTTGCGCGAGTACGAGATCCTCGACGTCAAGTATATTTGAGTTGCGGGCGGGCGGCCGAGCTTGAGGGGGTTTTCGCGCGATCTGCAGACGCTGACGGTCACGCTCTGGGTGGGATCGCTCTGGACCACGGGGCTGCTGATCGCTCCTGCGCTCTTCCGTATTCTGCCGGACCGGATGCTGGCAGGCGCCGTCGCGGGACGGCTGTTCACCGTGGCTGCCTATGTCGGCCTGGCCTGCGCAGCGTGCTTCGTCCTGCTGCACCTGATACGCGGGCATCCGGGCTCGCGGCTGCTGCTCGGGTTGACGGCAGCAATGGCTGCGCTCACCGTGATCGGGGAGTTCGGCATCCAGCCGATCCTGGCCGGTCTCAAGGCGGCGGTCGCGCCGGCGGATGTCATGCAGAGCGCACTGCGCGGCCGCTTCGTTGGCTGGCACGGCGTCGCGAGCGGCGTCTACCTGTTGAACTGCGTGCTCGGAGGCGCCCTGGTGGTCCTGCTGCGCCGGCACGCCGTCTAGGGACGGGGCCGCGGTCTGCGCGCGGCGCGCGGGCGGAGCGGTGCGCGCGGTGGGGATTTGGCGGGTGCTGCGCCGGATCGCCCCCGATTGCGCTTCGGGGTGGAGGACGGAGGTCGGCTGGCGGTGCGTGCCCGGGATGATCGAGACGCCGCCGCGGGAGCCCTCGTGCGCGGCGCCGGCGCTTTCGGTTCTTCCGGCTTCTCGCGATAGAGGACGGCGATCTTGCCGATCTGCTGCACCGGGCTTGCGGAAAGCGCCGTGGTAAGGGTCAGGAACTGGCTCGCCCGCTCCTCGCGGTCATCCGATGCGAGCTTGATCTTGATCAGCTCGTGGCTCTTGAGGGCGATCTCCGCTTCCTTCAGCACGGACTCTGTCAGCCCTTTCGAACCCACGATCACGACCGGCTGCAGAGGGTGGGCGCGTGCGCGGAGCACCCGGCGCTCGGCTGGGGAAAGGAGGCGTGTGGTCGGCGTCATCGGGGCGGGCAGATCGCAGGCGGTGAGAGTGTAGGCGATGAAGCGGAACAAGACCAGCAAGGCCTGGCTGCACCGGCACCTGACCGATCCCTACGTGCGCCAGGCCAGGGACCAGGGCTACCGCTCGCGTGCCGCGTTCAAGCTCCTCGAAATCGCGCGGCGGGATCGTCTCATCAAGCCGGGTATGACCGTCGTCGACCTGGGCGCTGCGCCGGGCGGCTGGTCGCAGGCCGCCGCCGCCGCGGTCGGCGCGGCCGGGCGGGTGATTGCCGTCGACGTGGTCGAGGTGGCGCCCCTTCCGGGCGTCACCTTCGTGCGCGGGGATTTTCGGGAGCAGGCGGTGTGGGAGAAGCTCGAGACGATCCTGGCTGGCGGTCGACCTGATCTTGTACTCTCCGACATGGCCCCCAATCTGTCGGGTGTGGCAGTGACGGATCAGGCGCGTGCGATCGCGCTGGCGGAGCGGGCGCTGGACTTCGCACTGCAATGGTTGAAACCGCACGGGGCGTTCCTAGTCAAAGCGTTTCACGGCGAGGGGTTGGAGGCATTGCGGATGCGCATGGATCGGTCGTTCAAGACGGTGCACACGCGTAAACCCAAGGCTTCGCGCGACAGTTCGAGCGAATTCTACCTGCTCGGTCTTACGCCTTTGAGCGGTGAGGAATTGGCATGGGAGCCGCTTGATGGGGCCGCACCCGGCTGTGACAGTACCGGATAATGGGTTTAGAATCGATCGTTCGACTTTGTCAAGCATAGGTTTCTAGGAGTGAACTTGAACAATCTCATCAAGAACGTGGCCATCTGGCTGGTGATCGCTCTCGTGCTGATGACTGTATTCAATCAGTTCAGCACCCGGCAGACCGCTCAGAGCCCGATGGACTACTCCCAGTTCATCGAGGAGGTGAAACAGGGCAAGGTTGCCAAGGTCACGATCGAAGGCCGCGTCATCAAGGGCATTCGCAGCGACAACAAGCGCTTTACGACCTATGCGCCGTCGGATCCGTGGATGGTGTCCGATCTCCTCAAGGCCGGCGTGATCGTCGAAGCCAAGCCGGAAGAGGAGCCTTCGCTCCTCATGAACATCTTCGTCTCCTGGTTCCCGATGCTGCTCCTGATCGGCGTCTGGGTGTTCTTCATGCGCCAGATGCAGGGGGGCGGCCGCGGTGGCGCGTTCTCGTTCGGCAAGAGTCGCGCGCGGTTGCTCGATGAATCGACCAATACCGTGACCTTCGCCGACGTCGCCGGGTGCGAGGAAGCGAAGGAGGAGGTGGCCGAGCTGGTCGAGTTCCTGCGCGACCCCGGCAAGTTCCAGAAGCTCGGCGGACGCATTCCGCGCGGCGTATTGATGGTCGGCAATCCCGGCACCGGCAAGACCTTGCTGGCGAAAGCGATCGCTGGCGAGGCGAAGGTTCCGTTCTTCTCGATTTCCGGCTCGGACTTCGTGGAGATGTTCGTGGGTGTCGGAGCGGCGCGCGTGCGGGACATGTTCGATCAGGCGAAGAAGCACGCGCCCTGCATCGTGTTCATCGACGAAATCGATGCGGTCGGGCGGCAGCGCGGCGCCGGCCTGGGCGGCGGCAACGACGAGCGGGAACAGACGCTGAACCAGCTCCTGGTCGAGATGGACGGCTTCGAAGGCAATTCGGGCGTCATCGTCATCGCGGCCACCAACCGTCCCGACGTGCTCGATCCGGCGCTGCTGCGCCCGGGGCGCTTCGACCGCCAGGTCGTGGTGCCGCTGCCGGACATCCGCGGGCGGGAGCAGATCCTGACCGTGCACATGCGCAAGGTGCCGGTCGCGCCCGACGTGCGCGGCGACATCCTCGCGCGCGGCACACCCGGCTTCTCCGGCGCGGATCTCGCGAACCTCGTGAACGAAGCGGCGCTGTTCGCGGCGCGTGCCAGCAAGCGGCTGGTGGACATGGATGACTTCGAGCGCGCCAAGGACAAGATCATGATGGGTGCGGAGCGCCGCTCGGTCGTGATGCCCGAAGACGAGCGGCGCAACACTGCGTACCACGAGTCCGGGCATGTGGTGGTGGCGAAGCTCCTGCCGAAGGCCGATCCGGTGCACAAGGTCACCATCATTCCGCGTGGTCGTGCGCTCGGTGTCACCATGCAGTTGCCGGAAGAGGATCGCTACAGCTATGACCGCGAGTACATCATGAACCGCATCGCGGTGCTCTTCGGCGGCCGTATCGCCGAGGAAGTGTTCATGAACCAGATGACGACGGGCGCCGGCGACGACTTCAAGAAGGCCACCGAGATGGCGCGGCGCATGGTCACCGAATGGGGCATGAGCGACGCGCTCGGGCCGATGGTGTACGGCGAGAACGAGGGCGAGGTGTTCCTCGGCCGTTCCGTCACCACCCACAAGAACGTGTCCGAGACGACGATGCAGAAAGTGGACGCGGAGATCCGGCGCATCATCGATCAGCAGTACGGCCTTTCGCGACGGCTGATCGAGGAGAACCGGGACAAGGTCGAGACGATGGCGAAGGCGCTGCTCGAATGGGAAACGCTCGACTCCGATCAGATCGGCGACATCATGGACGGCCGCTCACCGCGACCGCCACGGCCCACCGCCACCGCGCCGCAGCCGCCGCCGAGCAGTGCGCCGGCGGCGCCGGCCGGTGCCCCCTCCGCCGCGCCCGGAACCTGACCCATCACCCAGCAAACCGGCCGGGCCACCACCCGGCCTTTTTTTCGTATGCGTGAGCTGGCGTGCGGGCGGTTTCGCCTTGCGCTTACCCGACCGCTCGTGATGGGCATCGTCAACGTGACGCCCGACTCCTTCTCGGATGGCGGCAGTTTCGGGTCGGTCGAGGCGGCAGTACGGCAGGCACGGCAGCTCATGGACGAAGGCGCCGATATCCTGGATATCGGGGGGGAGTCGACTCGGCCCGGCGCGGCTCCCGTGCCGGCAGCAGAGGAACTGGATCGGGTGCTTCCCGTGCTCGAACGCATCGCCGACAGCCCGGTTCCACTCTCGATCGACACCTACAAGCCCGAGGTGATGGTGGCGGCGCTGGCGGCGGGTGCCAGCATGGTGAACGACGTGAAGGCGCTGCGCGAGCCGGGCGCGCTGGACGCGGTGGTGCGCTCGGATGCGGCAGTGTGCCTCATGCACATGCGCGGCACGCCGCAAACCATGCAGCTCGATCCGAAGTATGGGGACGTGGTGGGTGAGGTGTGCGCGTTCCTGCACGATCGCATCGCGGCGTGCGAGGCCGCGGGTATCGATCGCGAACGCATCGTCATCGATCCGGGATTCGGTTTCGGCAAGACCAAGGCACACAATATCGATCTGCTGCGACATCTCGACAAGGTCACGGCGCTGGGACTGCCGGTGCTGGCCGGCCTGTCGCGCAAGTCGGTGCTCGGAACGATCACCGCCAGGAATGTCGGGGAGCGCGTTCCCTCCAGCGTCGCGGCGGCGCTGGTCGCCGTCTACCGGGGTGCGGCGATCGTAAGAGTGCACGACGTGGGGGCGACCCGGGATGCCCTCGCGGTTTACGGCGCGATAGAATTGGACCATGAATAGAAAATACTTCGGTACGGATGGCGTGCGGGGCCGCGTGGGGGAGGAACCCATCACCCCCGAGTTCGTGATGCACCTGGGCTACGCGGCGGGCAAGGTGCTGGTGGGCGAGGGCAGGGCGCGTCGCAACGGCGATCACCCGGCGGTGCTGATCGGCAAGGACACGCGCATCTCGGGCTACATGCTTGAGTCGGCGTTGCAGGCAGGACTGTCGGCCGCAGGCGTGGACGTGTACCTCGCCGGTCCGATGCCCACGCCGGCGGTGGCGTACCTGACGCGGGCGCTGCGCCTTTCCGCAGGCATCGTGATCAGCGCCTCGCACAACCCCTTCGAGGACAACGGGATCAAGTTCTTCTCGGCTGGCGGCGACAAGCTGCCCGACGTAACCGAGCGCGCGATCGAGGCACGGCTCGAAGAGCCGATCGCGTGCGCTGCCTCCGCCAAGCTGGGCAAGGCGTGGCGCGTCAACGACGCAGCGGGGCGCTACATAGAGTTCTGCAAGAGCACCTTTCCGAACTCGCTCGACCTGCGCGGGCTCAAGGTGGTGCTCGATTCCGCGCACGGCGCGACCTATCACATCGCCCGCCCGGTGTTCCACGAGCTGGGCGCGGACGTCGTCGCGATCGGCAGTCAGCCCGATGGCCTCAACATCAACGAAGGATGCGGCGCGGTGCATCCCGAGGGGCTGCGGCGCGCGGTGCGCGAACACGGCGCGCAGTACGGGATCGCCTTCGACGGCGACGGCGACCGCCTGGTCATGGTCGACGACGCGGGCAACACCTACGACGGCGACCAGCTCCTGTACGTCATCGCAGCCCATCGTCAGGGGCTGGATGCGCTGGCGGGCGGTGTGGTCGGCACGCAGATGACCAATCTCGCGCTCGAGCACGCACTGGGACGCCTCGGCATCCCGTTCGCGCGCGCCAAGGTGGGCGACCGTTACGTGCTCGAACTTCTGCTCGAAAAGGGCTGGACCCTGGGCGGCGAGAACTCCGGCCATATCATCTGCCTCGACAAGCACACGACCGGCGACGGCATCGTCTCGGCGCTCCAGGTGCTGTGGGCGATACGGGAGAGCGGGCACGCGCTCGCCGAACTGGCGAGTCCGGTGGAACTGTATCCGCAGATCCTGATCAACGTCCGGGTACCGGAGCGTTTCGATTTTCAGCAGGCGCCGGACGTGCGTGCGGCGCTCGACGCCGCGGAAGGCGACCTGCACGGCGAGGGTCGGGTTCTGCTGCGTGCGTCCGGCACCGAGCCTCTGATCCGGGTCATGGTGGAAGGACGGTCGCATGGACAGGTACAGCGCTGGGCGGAAGAGATTGCGCAGAGCGTTGAGCAGGCTGCGACGGCGAGCGCGCGATGATCACGCCCGTGCGCATTGGAATCTTGGCGCTGATCGCCTTGCCCTTGTGCGCAGGCTGCACGGCGGTAAAGGACACCGGCGCTCTTCTCTACAAGGACACGGCCACTGATTCCCTCGATGGCCGTTACCCCGGTTTCAATCAATTCCTCGACCGCGTCTCCGCAAAGTGCAACGGTTATCCGATCGGAAACAGCAATATTTCGACACTGATCCAATCCGATTCCAACATGATCGATGCACTTTCCCGGCTTTTCGAAGGCAAGATCGGGCGCGGAGATTTCTCCGCCTTTCTCGGCGGCTGGTATCCCGGGACGGACACGAATTCGCTCGGCCAGTGTGTCTTCGCCGAGCTACCCAGGCAACCGACGCCCTGACACGCTCCGGCGCGACCCCGCTGGTGTCCTGAGTCAGAAACTCGCAGGCAGGGCCGGGCGCAGTCGCGCTCATCGCAGCTCTCCAACACGGTGCGAAACACCGCCGGGATCGATTCAGACCGGATCAGTCACCACCATGCGCCGGTATCGGCGAGCGCCGGGAGAATGCTGTATCCGGGTCGGCGAAGTGTGACGGCGGCGCTAACTGCAACAAAACGGTAACGAACTGCCCCTACCATGCCCACGATCGTCCCCAACCAGGAGAAAAGCCCTCATGGCACAGATGTCAAAAACCAGATCCGGATCCCTGCCGTCCCTTTCTGCGTCCCTTGCGATGATCAGTTTGCTGGCCGGCGGGGCGGCGCCCGTCCTCGGTGCCGCTCCGATCGTCACCGTCGATGGCTCCAGCACAGTCTTTCCGATCACCGAAGCCGTCGCCGAGGAATTTCAGAAGGAGAAAAAGGGCGCCGTCAGGGTGACGGTGGGCATCTCGGGCACCGGCGGTGGCTTCAAGAAGTTCTGCCGCGGCGAGATCGACATCGCGGACGCCTCACGACCGATCAAGAAGTCCGAGATGGAAGACTGTGCCAAGGTCGGCATCAAGTACGTCGAGCTGCCTGTTGCCTATGATGCGCTGACCGTGGTCATCCACCCGCAGAACGCATGGGCGAAGACCCTCACGGTCGCGGACCTGAAGAAGATATGGGAGCCCGAAGCACAGGGCAAGATCACCAACTGGAATCAGGTGCGGCCCGACTTCCCCGATGTCCCGCTCAAGCTCTACGGCCCCGGCACCGACTCCGGCACCTTCGAGTACTTCACCGAGGCCATCGTTGGCAAGGCGAAGTCGAGCCGGGCGGACTACACCGCGTCAGAGGACGACAACACCCTCGTGCAGGGCGTGGCCCGTGACAAGGGCGGTCTTGGCTACTTCGGCTATGCCTACTATGCGGAGAATACCAAGAAGCTTGGCGCTGCCAGCATCGACGGCGGCAAAGGACCCGTCGCACCGTCCGAGAAGGCAGTGGAGGACGGCTCCTACCAGCCTCTGTCGCGTCCGGTCTTCATCTACGTAAGCGAAAAGGCACTGGAGAAGCCCGAGGTCAAGGAATTCGTGCACTTCTACCTGAAGCACGCACCGGCACTCGTCAAGGAAGTGAAGTACGTGTCTCTGCCCGCCGGCATTTATGCGGTCAACGCCGAGCATGTCGACAAGAAGAAGCTCGGCACCGTGTTCGGCGGCAAGTCCGATGTGGGCCTCAAGATCGAGGACCTCGTCAAGAAGGAAGCCAGCCTGTAATCCTCACGACGGTCCACCAGGAGGGCGCAGCCGGCGCCCTCCCGGCACGCGGGTGCCACTACAATACCGGGCTCCGGCATATGGGCAACGGCACGACCATCGTGAACGAAACACACACTCCAGCCTCCGTCCGGGGCCCCGCTGTCGCCCCCTCGCACCTGCGGCGGCGGGCCTCGACCCGCATCAAGGAGAAGCTGATCGAAACGGCGTTGTTTTTCGCAGCGCTGTCGTCGGTGTTGACCACCATCGCCATCGTGGTGGTGCTGGTCGAGGAATCGCTGTTGTTCTTCGAGCATGTTCCGATCTGGGACTTCATCTCCGGCACCGAATGGACACCGCTCTTCGACAACCCGAAGTACGGCATCCTGCCGCTGCTGATGGGCACTCTCGTCACTTCCAGCATCGCGCTCTGCGTGGCGGTGCCGATGGGTACCATCATCGCCATCTACCTGTCCGAGTTCGCGGGCTTTCGCGCGCGCGAGATCGCCAAGCCGTTCCTCGAACTGCTCGCCGGCATCCCGACGGTGGTCTACGGCTATTTCGCGCTGCTCTTCGTGACGCCGATCCTGCAGCTGCTGTTGCCCAATCTGCCGGGCTTCAACATGCTGAGCGCGGGGCTGGTCATGGGCATCATGATCGTGCCTTACGTGAGCTCGATCTGCGAGGATGCGATGCGCGCGGTGCCGATGGGGTTGCGCGAGGGCTCCTTCGCCATGGGCGCCACGCGTCTGCAGACGGCATCCAACGTGGTGGTTCCAGCCGCGTTTTCGGGGATTGCCGCCGCGTACATTCTCGGTATCTCGCGCGCGGTGGGCGAGACCATGGTGCTCGCGATCGCCGCCGGCAATCAGCCCAACTTCACCTTGAACCCGATGGAGCCGGCGCAGACCATCACCGCCTACATCGTCGCCGTGAGCTTAGGCGATCTTCCACACGGTGGCGTGGGCTATCAGACGATCTTCGCCGCCGGGCTGACGCTGCTGCTCATGACGCTCGGATTCAACATCGGCGGGCACTGGTTGCGCCGCAAGTATCGGGAGGCTTACTGAGCCATGAGCATCGGAACGGAAAAGACCGCCGAGAGTCTGCAGGAAATCCGCGATCTCATCGCGAAGCACAAGCGGTGGGACCGCATCTTCATCGTGATCGGCCTGCTCTGCCTGATGGTGGGCGTGCTTGCGTTCGCCGCCCTTTTCCTGAGCATGGTATGGCACGGCTGGGAGCGCCTGACGCCGGAGTTCTTCACCAGTTTCCCGTCGCGCAAGGCGGGCCAGGCCGGGATCCTTTCCGCCTGGGTGGGCTCGGTCCTCGTGATGCTCGTGACGGCTCTGGCCGCCGTGCCGCTCGGCGTAATGGCCGGTGTCTACCTCGAGGAATACGCGCCGAAGAACTGGCTGACCGACATCATCGAGATCAACGTCACCAACCTGGCCGGCGTGCCGTCCATCGTCTACGGCCTGCTCGCACTCGGTGTGTTCGTCTACGCACTGGGCTTCGGCCGCAGCATTCTGTCCGCCGGGCTGACGCTCGCCCTGCTCATTCTCCCGGTCGTCATCGTGGCCACGCGCGAGGCGATTCGCGCCATCCCGGTCGGGATCCGCGAGGGTGCCTACGCGCTCGGCGCCACCAAGTGGCAAACGACACGCGATCACATCATCCCCTATTCGTCGGCCGGCATTCTCACCGGCGTCATCATCGGCCTCGCGCGGGCGATAGGCGAGACCGCACCCATCATCACGATCGGCGCGCTCACCTTCATCGCGTTCCTGCCGCCGCCGCCGCTGACCGACACGTTTCCCTTCGTGTCCTTCGAATGGCTGATGGCGCCCTTCACCGTGATGCCGATCCAGATGTTCAACTGGGTATCGCGGCCCGAAGAGGCGTTCCAGGTGAACGCCGCGGCGGCGGGCATCGTGCTCGTCGTCATGACGCTGCTCATGAACGGGCTGGCGATCTGGCTGCGCTACCGCCTGCGCAAGAACCTGAAGTGGTAGGAGCAGCCATGGCAGCCGTGCCCCACGTCGCCGACCTCCCGGTCAAGTCATCGGTCGACCACCTCGATTTCTACTATCGGGACTTCCAGGCGCTGAAGAACATCAACGTCCCGATCTACGAGAAGAAGGTGACGGCGCTGATCGGCCCTTCGGGCTGCGGCAAGTCGACGCTGCTGCGCTGTTTCAACCGCATGCACGATCTTTATCCGGGCAACCGCTACGTGGGCGAGATCAAGCTCTACCCGGACAACGTGAACGTGCTCGCCGCCAACGTCGACCCGATCGAGGTGCGCATGCGCATCAGCATGGTGTTCCAGAAACCGAACCCGTTCCCGAAGTCGATCTACGAGAACGTCGCATACGGGCTGCGCGTGCGCGGGGTGAAGCGCAAGGGCATCCTCGACGAAAAAGTCGAGGAGGCGCTGCGCGGCGCGGCGCTCTGGGACGAGGCGAAGGACCGGCTGAACGACCTCGCGTTCAATCTCTCCGGCGGTCAGCAGCAGCGGTTGTGCATCGCCCGCGCGCTGGCGACCGATCCCGAAATTCTGCTCTTCGACGAGCCGACCTCCGCGCTCGACCCGATCGCGACGGCAAGCATCGAGGAACTCGTCACCGACCTCAAGACCAAGGTCACGATCGTCATCGTCACGCACAACATGCAGCAGGCCGCGCGAGTTTCGGACTTCACCGCGTACATGTATCTGGGCGAGGTGATCGAGTTCGATCTGACCGACACTATCTTCCTGAAGCCGAAGCACAAGCAGACCGAAGACTACATCACCGGGCGCTTTGGCTGACCATTCCATCTGCGAGTGGCGAGGTCGAGCGCACGTCGGCCGCCGCTGTGCAATGCACGCGCCGTTGACCAGTGGCCTGTCGAGCGATACCATCTGCGGGCTTTGCAAGGGGAGGTCACATGCGAAAAAAGCTGGTTGCGGGCAATTGGAAGATGTTCGGCAGTCTCGCGGAGAACGCGGCGCTGCTCGATGCGGTTCGCAGTGGAGCACCGAGCGGGGGGGGCGTGGAAGCCGCGGTGTGCGTGCCATTTCCGTATCTCGCGCAGGCGCAGCAGGCGCTCGCGGGCAGTGCGGTGACGTGGGGTGCGCAGAACATGAGCGAATTCGCAAAAGGCGCATACACCGGTGAAGTGGCTGCCGGAATGCTTCGCGATTTCGGCTGCCGGTATGTGATCGTGGGTCACTCCGAGCGTCGTACGCTGTACGGCGAGGATAGCGCGCTCGTGGCGCGCAAGGCTCAAGCGGCGCTCGATGCGGGGCTCGTTCCCATCGTCTGCGTCGGCGAGACGCTGGCCGAGCGTGAGGGCGGGATCACGGAGCGCGTGGTGGGCGAGCAACTGGATGCGGTGACCGCTGTCCTCGGCGCCGGCGGGCTGGCACGGTCGGTCGTCGCATACGAGCCAGTGTGGGCGATCGGGACCGGACGCACCGCCACGCCGGAACAGGCGCAGGCGGTGCACGCGTTCATTCGCGAGCGCGTCAAGAAACTGGATGCGACAGTCGCGGCAAACCTGTTGATCCTCTACGGCGGGAGCGTGAAAGGCAATAACGCGGCGAGCCTGTTCGCGATGTCCGACATCGACGGCGGTCTCATCGGGGGCGCGTCGCTGGTCGCAAGCGAGTTCCTCGCGATCTGCGGGGCGGGCGGCGCCGGGTAGGCGCGCGGATGGTCAGGGCGGGGTTCGGCGCCGCCGCGCGGCGTGGGGTTCTGTCACGGTAAACGGAAGCGAATGGAACTGGTGATCGTAGTGTTGCACGTGATTGCGGCGCTGGTCGTGATCGGCTTGGTGCTGCTCCAGCACGGCAAGGGTGCGGATATGGGGGCGGCGTTCGGCAGCGGCGCGTCGGGCAGTCTCTTCGGCGCTACCGGCTCGGCGAATTTCCTGAGTCGCACCACGGCGGTGCTGGCGGCCGTGTTCTTCGTCACCAGCCTCGGCTTGACGTATTTTTCGGCGAGTAAGTCACGGGATCGGGGAGTCATGGCGACTCACAAGACCGAGCCGGTGTCCCCCGCCACGGCCGACAAATCCGTTCCTTCGCCGGCGGCTGCCGATGGCTCCAAGGCGCCGGAGGTTCCCAAGTGACCTGGGCGCACGCGGGGGGGTGAACTCCAGCGGGTGTCGCAGTCGGGCCGATGTGGTGAAATTGGTAGACACGCCGTCTTGAGGGGGCGGTGGCGAAAGCCGTGGGAGTTCGAGTCTCCCCATCGGCACCAACGCAATTCTGGTTTCCGCACTGTGCGATCGCCGATGCGAGCCGGCAGTCTTGACCGAACCAACGAACGAAAAAGAGGATCGGACAGTCGTGACGATAGATGCGAAAATGGCGTTGTCGCTAAGCTGAAAGACAGATAGGGACCCCGCGCCATGCTAGAAAACTACTTCCCTGTCCTCCTCTTCGTCCTCGTCGGACTCGCGGTCGGTATCGGCCCCATGGTCATGGGCGGCGGCGTATCGCGACTCCTCGGCGTGCATCGCCCCGACAGCGAAAAGCTCTCTCCCTACGAATGCGGCTTCGAGGCGTTCGAGGACGCGCGGATGAAGTTCGACGTCCGCTACTACCTGGTTGCCATCCTCTTCATCCTGTTCGACCTCGAGATCGCATTTCTCTTTCCGTGGGCGGTCGTGCTCGACGACATCGGCGTGTTCGGTTTCGTCGCCATGATGATTTTCCTCGGCATCCTCGTGGTGGGATTCATCTACGAATGGAAGAAAGGAGCGCTGGAGTGGGAGTAACGCCGCGCTCAACGGAGCAGGGGCCCCGCGCCTTTGCGGGGATGCGACGCGAGAGCGCGGCGTTGACGGCGGTGGCACCGTGCTTGGAGTTTTTGGTGACGCTCGCCGGG
>JBDHRV010000064.1:0-18664 GCA_039807745.1 Burkholderiales bacterium | reverse complement strand
TCTCGTTCTGGGTCGCAGGTGAATGCGTTCGGGTGGTGTGCGCGGAGCCCGAGTTATTCGGACTCATAGCGGCTAAGTTCGCAGCAATGGCGGCAAACACGGCGCCGTCGCCCAGACTGGATTATCTGATCGAAGGCGGGTCCACGACGTCTCTACTTTGCGCTGGTCAACATTCCCGTTGCATTCCTTGGGCAGACCCCGACGAACTGCTCTTCCTGTTGGAGAAGGACATCACCGTCGAAGTGCAGAAGAGGAGACCCGACCTCTATTTTGTGCACGCAGCGGCACTCGAATGGGAAGGCAAGGCGTACCTGCTTGCCGCGGACTCGGGCAGCGGCAAGTCCACCACCGCTTGGGCGCTCCTCCACCACGGCTTCCGCTATCTCAGCGACGAGTTGAGCGCCATCGATCTCGAGTCGATGCGGGTACATCCATACCCTCACGCGCTATGTCTGAAGCAGCGGCCTCCCGATTATCCGCTGCCGGCGGAAACGATAGACCTGGGTCGAACTCTCCACGTGCCGGTCAGCGCGCTGCCGGCCGAGGTGACCACCGACGCGCGGCCGCTGGGCGGGGTATTTCTTCTGAAGTACCGTCCCGAACTCGATCAGCCTGAACTGCGCAGGATCAGTCCCGCGGAAGCGGGCGCGCGCCTTTACCTGACGGCCCTCAACGCCTTGTCGCATGCCAACCGAGGCCTCGACGCGGCGGTCCGCATCGCCGAAACGGTGCCGTGCTTTGCGATCGAATCCGCCGGCCTGCCGGCGACTTGCGCCCTGATCCGTTCGGCGCTGGGCGACTAAGGACACTGCCGGCCGCGCCTCGCCTCTAGGCATTGGCCATGACAACATCGACCCAGTAGTTCGATCCGTTCCAGGTATTGGTCGGAAACGCGCTCGCGCCATACGCATACACGCCATTACCTCCCGAGACCAGCGGACTCGCCGGCGCATGCAGCGGTCCCACGTCGACGCCCTGGGTGGAGAAATAACCGACGTCCGCCGAATAGAATCCGGTCGGGGTGTGGTAGGACGCGACGTAGGTCTGACCTGCCTGCACCGCGACCGGCGTAGCGAAGTCGACCTGCTGCCAGCCGCTCGCCGTCTCGTTCGTGAAAGTCGCGCTGGCGAGCCTGGTACCGGTCGCCGTCCAGATGCTGCCGACGTGTGTTCCCGTGTCTTGTGAACCCTTGTAGAAGCGCAGGGACGTGATCGAGGCATCGATATCCGACCTGAACTTGACGCCAAGCTCTACCGGATTTGGATCGTTCACGTTGATCTGCGTCGGAACGGCAGTAGTGCCAAAGAGGCTCCACGGTCCGGTCGCAGCCTGCACGTTGACCGTGACGCCAGCACCGGGAACCTGCATGTTGAGGCTGTCGTCGGTCGCTCGCGACTTGATGACGGCCGATCCGGGGGTCGTCGGCCGCCACGAATAGGACCAGTTCTCCCGACCGGAGGCCGGGTGCCAGCTCGTACCATTGTCGACGGAGACTTCGACGCCGCCGACTCGCCCGCCGGTGTCGGACGCGGTTCCGGTGATGGTGACGGTCTGGCCGACCGGGAAGGAACTGCCACCGCTCGGCGTCGTGATCGACGAGACCGGCGCGACGGCGTCGGTCGATGCGCTCGTCGGCACCAGTCCAGCCTGCAGCGAGCCAGGCTGGATGCCCATGTCCGCGAACAGGTTGACGGTGGCCTGCTGCATGCGCGGATCGGGCGTAGACGTTTCGTTGATGTGTTCGCTGTCCAACCCCCACGACCAGCGGGTCGTGCCGGCCCCGAAGACGAGCGCCCCGCTCGGCGCCTTGTACAGGGTCAGATTGTGCGTCGCCGTCGCAGGTCCCGTGCTGTTGCCGTAGTCGAGCAGATACTGTGAGACACCCAGCGTCGTCGTGGAAAGCTTGATCGCGCCGGGCGGCCGGAAGCCGTTGTCCCGGTCCTCGTCCCATTCGTAGCCTAGAACATTCGGGTTCAAGGTCGCGGTCTGACCGGCACCGAGATTGGCGATGCTGGTGTTGCGCCAGAAGCGCATCTTGCCATCAGCCGCCGGCACCTCGATCGTATCCGTTCGATAGGAATCGACCTGGAAGATCGTCCCGGTCAATCGGTTTTCCGGGCGGCCTCCGTCGGCAGGTGGGCTGAAGCGCGGGTCGCGCCATGTTCCCGTCCAGGCCGGATTGGGGTCGACCTTGGCGTTCGACCAGGTTTCCTTGTAGCTGACGAGCGTTCGATTCGGGGTGCCCGATCCATCGATGCTGTTTTCCCACCGCGTCTTCCAGTACACCTCGTTGCCGGAGAAGAAGGCGAGATCGACGCCGGCATCGCGTGCGGCCTCGACATTGACCCGTTGCTGGTTGGACCAGTATTCGTCGTGGCCCATCGACACGAACGCCTTGTGCTCGAGCAGTTCCTGTCCCCGACGCTCGGTATCGACGTTCGTGGTGTAGCTCGCGTTGTAGCCGTTGGCTTCGAGCCAGCGGATCATCGGATACTCGGCATCGAAAAGCGGGGCGTTGACGGAGTTGGTCGCGGTGCCGAACGGCCGGTTGTAGCTCACCTTCTTCGCCTGGGTCGGCGACGACGGGGTTCCGGTGTAGAAGTTCTCGCCGCCCCACAGGTTGTACGCTTGCCAGGTCGCGTCGGCGGTCTGGACCAACAGATCCGAGCGCCCGTCGTCGTCGCGCACCACGAAGTACATGTGGTTCTCGCCGAGCGTGCCGTCCTCTCTTACGAGATGCCCGATGTAGACACCGGAGACGGCGTCGGTCGGGACGTTCCAGGACGCGGTGACGCTCCAGTTTCCGGCGTCGGCCAGGCCGGTGGAGGTGTCGCGTAAAGGCGCCGGCTGGTTGGGGAAGGCGGAGGGTTCTATCGACGTGATATAGCGCGCCCCATTCCCCTGGTAATAGCCCATCCGGTAGATGTCGATGCGATAGTCGGACGCGACGGTGTTGACCTTGAAGTCGATTCGCTGGCCCTGGTCGACGCTGATGTCGGTCGCGAAACCTTCGATCGCGGTCGTCGGCCCGTTGATGCCCCATACGCTTTGCGGCGTCCCCGGCAGCTGGTTTTCCGCAACAATCCGATTGGGGCCCGCGTCGTCGAGGCCGGTGACGGTCACGGTCACCGCCGCCGTAGCCGTTGCGCCTTGGCTGTCGGAGACCGTGTAGGTGAACGTGTCCGTCCCCTGCTGACCGGCATCCAGCGACTGGAACGCCGCGCCGGGGTTGTAGGTGATGGTGTTGTTGGCATTGATGGTCGCGCTGCCCTGTGTTCCGGTGAGGTTCAGAAGCGTGACCGTGAGCGGGTGGCCGTCCGGATCGGTGTCGTTGGCGAGGACACTGATCGTCACCGGGCTGTCTTCGTTGGTCGTGGCGCTGTCCGCAACCGCGTTCGGTGGCTGATTGCCTGACGCACCGACGGTGAGGCTGACCGTCGCCGTCGCTTGTGCGTTGCTTGGATCCTTGATCGTGTACGTGAAGCTCGCGGGCCCGCTATAGCCAGGGTTTGGTGTGAAGACCACGTTGCCAGTCTGACCGGGAGGCGTAACCGTGCCGTTCACCGCACCCTGGACAGATTCCACCGTGAGCGTGTCGTTGTCCGCATCGGTGTCATTGCCGAGCAGCGTCGATGTCGGAATGTTGAGGACCGTCTGGAATGGTGTCGTGAAGCCGCTGTCGTTCACTGCCACCGGCGGATCGTTCACCGGATTGACGGTGACGCTCACGTTGCCCGTGGCGGTGCTGTTGCCGTCCGAGAGGGTGTAGGTGAACACGGCCGGGCCGTTGTAGTTCGCGGCCGGCGTGAAGGTCACGTTGCTGCCGTTAAGCACGACGGCGCCGTTCGTGGCGCCGCCAACGGCGGTGATGCTCAACGGATTGTTCTCCGGATCGGTGTCGTTGCTCGTGAGGTCGGTCGCGGCCAACGTCAAGGCCGTGTCTTCGTTGGTCGAGCGCGTGTCGGGATTCGCTATCGGCGGCTGGTTCACAGGTCCCGTCTGGAATACGACGTCGACCCAGTAGTTCGAGGCGGCGAAGGTCGAGTTCGGAAACGCGCTCGTGGCGTTGTAGCGATAGACGCCGTTGCCTCCCGAGGTGCCGGTCGCGGGGGCGGTCAGCGGGCCGTTGGTATAGGCCGAATTGAAGTAGTTTTCGTTGACCGAATACTTGCCCTGCGGCGCGAAATACGAAGCGACGTAAGTCGTCCCCGCGGTCACCGCAACCGGGTTCGTGAAATTGACCTGCTGCCAGCCGCTCGCGGTCTCGTTGGTGAAGGTGGCGGTCGCGAGTTGCGTACCGGTCGAAGTCCACAGATTGCCGATGTGCGTGCCGAGGTTCTGCGGTCCCTTGTAGAAGCGGATGCCGGTGATCTGGCCGGCTTGGCCGGGAACGAACTTCACACCCACCTCGATGGGGGCGGCGTCAGGGTCCGTGACGACGGCTGGCGTGGTCGAGGCACTCCAGAGCGAGAAGGTCCCGGAACCGCCCCCGCCCGAGCCGACGGTGACGTTCACGCCGGCTCCAGGTGTTTCGAGATTGAGGCTGTCGTCGGCCGCGCGGCTCTTGATGTTGAAGCTGCCGTTGACGGTCGGCGTCCAGCTGTAGGACCAGTTCGATCTTCCCTCCGCGCGTCGCCACGTCGTGCCGCCGTCGGTGGATACCTCCATACCCCCGACGCGCCCGCCGACGTCGGACGCAGTGCCGGTGATCGTTACCGGCGTCCCCGGCTGCAGGGTGCTGCCGCCGGTGGGCGACGTGATGGTCGAGGTCGGCCGGGTCGTGTCGGTCGAGGCAGTGGCTGCCGTCAGCCCGGATATGAGCGTGGTCGGCTGTACGCCCATGTCGGCGAACAGATTCACCGTCGCTTGCCGAATGCGGCTGTCGATGGGCGACGAACCATCATGTACGGCATCGAGACCCCAGCCCCATTGCGTGGTGCCAGCCCCGAACACGAGCGCGCCGCTCGGCGCCCGGTACATCGTGAGACTGTGCGTCGCCGGTGCCGTCCCGTAGGTCGACCCGTGGTCCTGCAGGTAGCTGGTGCTGGGGTCGGTCGTCGAAGAAAGCCGGATCAGCCCGGCTGGCCGGGAGCCGTTGTCCAAGTCCTCGTCCCATTCGTAGGAGAGAATGTCCGAGGTAAGCTGCGTAGAACTCGAGCCGAGGCCGGTGTTGCGCCAGAATCGCAGCTGGCCGTCTTCCGCCGGCACCGTGATCCTGGTGGGTGGGTCGCTGCCGTCGTTGACCATGAAGATCTGGCCGGTCAGCGAATTCTCGGGACGTCCTGCATCAGTGCCGAACCGCGGATCGCGCCAAGTTCCGGTGGCCGGCGCTTCGGGATCGTCGATGCCCGTCGGATGGGTTTCCTTGTACGAGACCAGCGTGGCGTAGTTGTCCTCCCAGCGCGTCTTCCAGAACACCTCGTTGCCGCTGAAGAACGCCAGATCGACCCCCGCGTCGCGCGCCGCCTCAACGTTCGCCCGCTGTCCCGCGGACCAGTACTCGTCGTGGCCGACAGACAGGAAGATGTCGTGTTCCTGGATCTCGGTCCCGCGACGGTCGCTGTCGATGCCGGAGAAATACGAAACGTCGTAGCCGTTGGCTTCGAGAAAGCGGATCGTCGGGTACTCCGAATCGAACAGGAAATCCTCGGGTTGGCCGGGCGCGCTGCCGAACCGCGTGTTCATCGGCCGGTTGTAGCTGACCTTGTAGGCCCGCCCTGCGGGCGATCCGGAATAAAGGCTGTTGCCGCCCCAGTCGTTGTAGGCCTGCCAGGTGGTGTCCGCGGTCTGAAAGAGGAGATCCGAGTTACCAGTGTCGTCGCGCACGACGAAGGGGATGTGATTGGCGCCGCCGCCATTGCGCACCAGCTTCGCGACGTAGACCCCTGAAACCGCGTCGGCAGGCATGGCCCAGGTCGCGGACACGCTCCAGTTGCCGGCATCGACGAGCCCAGTGGAAGCATCGGTCACCGGGTTCGGCTGCGACGAGATCGGCAAGGAACCGATCGTTGCGACCTTGCGGGCGCCGTCCCCAGCGTAATACCCGAGCCGATAGATGTCGATCTGGTAAGCAGCATCCGACTTGATTTTGAACTGGACGTCTTCGCCCTTGTTCACGCTGAACTGGGCGGCGTAGCCTTCGATCCTCGTGTCGTAGTTCGTGACGTCCCACTCGGTCTTAGGATTGCCCGGCTTTGCGTTCTCCAGCACGATCTCGTTGGCGGCGCTCACGGTAAGGGAGACGGTCGCCGAGTTGCTGGTGGCCTGGCCGTCGCTCGCGGTGTACGTGAAGCTCGCAGGGCCGCCGTAGCCGCTCGTTGGAGTGAACACGACGTTACCGGCGTTGAGTACGACGGTACCGTTACTGGGATTGCTCACGGCGCTGACGGTAAGCGGATTGCCGTTGGCGTCGGTATCGTTGGCGAGCAGCGTTGCGGCCGCGATGGTGAGCGGCGTATTGAGGGGCGTGACAAACCCGCTGTCGTTGTTTGCCACCGGCGGCTGGTTGGGGCCACCCGGCGGCTCCGTGACATCGGCAAACTGCAGGAGTTCGACGTTACGCACGGTATCGGCGCCATCGGGTGCGCCGGTGCGAAGATCGGTGACGAGGAAGCCGCCACCCGCTTCGGTAGCTACGCTGTAGTTGGCGCGTGCCCCCGAAAAGCGTGCCGTGTCGACCCCCGTCAGCCCATCGAGGAGGTTGTTGCCCGCGTTGCCGGTGAGCAGGTTGTCGAGCGCGTTACCCGTGCCGTTGAGGTTCGCGGTGCCGGTCAGCACCAGGTTCTCGATGTTCGCCCCGAGCGTGTAGGTGACGCCTGCATTGACCGTGTCGGTGCCTTCCCCCGCGTTTTCGGTCACGACGTCGGTCGCGACACTGATGAAGTAACTGTCGTCGCCCGCGCCGCCGATCATCGTATCGGTGCCGCTGCCCCCGTCGAGCGCGTTGTTGCCGGCGTTGCCCGTGATCGTGTTGTTGAGGGTGTTGCCGGTGCCAGCGATGTGGTCGGTGCCGGTCAGTACCAGATGCTCGACGTTGCTACCTAGCGTGTAGGCGAGGCTCGAGCGCACCGTGTCGGTGCCAGCACCCGAGGCCTCGGTCACGACATCGTCCACGTTGTCCACGACGTAGGTGTCGTTGCCGGTCCCGCCCGCCATGGAGTCGGCGCCCAAGCCGCCGTCGAGGGTATCGGTGCCGCCACTACCGCTCAACGTGTTGTTGCCGGCGTTGCCGACGAGGGTGTTGGCAAGCGAGTTGCCGGTGCCGTTGATGTTGCCCGTGCCGGTCAGCGTGAGATTCTCTACGCGGGCGGGAAGCGTGTAACTCACGCTCGCGAACACCGTGTCCGTACCACCGGTGCTCGACGATTCGGTGACGATATCACCCGTGTTGTCCACAGAATAGGTATCGCTTCCCGCTCCACCGACCATCCGGTCGACGCCGATCCCGCCGTCGATCTGGTCTCCAAAGGCGGTCCCGGTAAGAGTGTTGGCGCCCGCATTGCCCGTCATCAGCAAGCCATAACCGACGCCGCTCGCGTTGACGTTGTTGGCCGTCGTGCCGCTGGTGTCGGCGATCGGCCCGCTCCCGGTCCCGATCACGACCTGCTCGACATTGGTGAGCGTGCTGCCGAGCGTGAGCGTCTGCGCCGTGCCCACGTTCGTGAAGCGCAACTCGTCGACGCCGCCCGCGCCATCCACGGTCCCGCCCGTCATGGCGCCCGAGCTCGGGACGAGGATCAGGTCGTCGGCGCCGGTCCCCGCCACCGACTGGCCCGACACCTTGGTGAAGATCGCGCCGGGAGATTCGCCTGGGCCACCGGCTCCATCCTGTGAGATATCCGCAGGTCCTGTCCGGAGCCCCCGCAGGTCTCGCGGGCGGTTGATGGTGACGGCAGCGGACGCCGTCGCCGTTCCTCCCTTGCCGTCCGACACGGTGTAGAGGAAGGTGGTCTCGTAGGACGAGAAATCGGCGAGCGCCCACTGGATCCCCACGGGCGGCGTGAAAACGACCGAATTCCCGACGATCCTGGCGCTGTCGGCCGGCTTTCCTTTGACCTGAGTGATGGTCAACCGGTCGCCGTCGAAATCGACATCGTTACCGAGCAATCGGCTGAACGGTATCGTCAGCGATCTGCCATCGACGACCGACAATCCCTCGTCGGCCTGGGCCTGCGGCGCGTTGTTGGAGCCGTCGAGAAAGACCTTGCGGTCCTTGAAATCGAGCCGCTTGACGTTACGCGCCAGATCGTTGCCGTCGTTCTGGCCGGGCCGGAACCGGGCGTGCCGGATTCGCGCCTGTGTGGAAGAGATCCTGGAGATGTCGTATTCGAGAACGGAGCCGCGATAGCGGGCGATATCCGCACCGGCCCCGCCATCGAGGACGTCATCGCCTGCACCCCCGATGAAGACGTCGTCGCTCGCCCCGCCGACGAGCTCGTCGTTGCCTTCGCGGCCATCGATCTCGTTGCGTCCCGGCCCGCCTACGATGCGGTCGCCGCGGGGTGAGCCAGCCAGCTTCTCGCGCGGCGCCCTGATCTCTCTCGCGGGATCGGTGACCGCGAGCGGCGAAGCCTGAGTGCCATCGTCCGAGAGCGAACCCGGATCCTCGTAGGCCAGTTCGAGAGAGGTCGCGACGCTAAGACCGCCGCCTACGGCATCCTGCTCGACCGGCGCCGAGGGTGCGCTCACGGCGGGAACAACCAGGGCTTCGGCGCTGTTCGTGGTCAGGCCGGTCAAAGCGACGCTCGGGTTGTACGCCGCGTTGGGAAACGCGACTGCCTCGTCAGTCGATGCCGCACTGGTGGAGACGCCCAAGCCGGCATTGAGCTCCTCCTCCACGGGGGCCGCGGTGGCATTGCCGTCGCGTTCGATGGCGAGTCCATGGGCATAGGGCGCCGCGCCGCCATGGCGGGCAACGGGGCTGACTAGTCCCATCGCCATTCCTGCATCGAGGATCATCGTCGTCGGGAGGAGGCTGCGAAAATCCAGAAGCCCGCTGTCGGCGATCGCGTCCTTGGCACAAGGTATGCGCTGGTCGAACTCCCGTTTCAAATCGCCCCAGGGCGCGCCTCTCTTGGTCGGGTAGCTGATTCGCATGTTCCTCCTCTCCTTCCTGAGTTACCAATACGCGAGTTTGGTGCACGAATTCCACGGCTTGGGCGGACGTCGGCCCGATCGTCCCGACTCGATTCTCCGCAGAACTACGCCGATGGCGTTGGTCTGCGGGCTGCAAGGCGGGGATTGGCTTTTCCAGGGGACGCTCGGGGTTTTCCTTCCGGGCACGTGCTTTAGCGCAGCGTACAATGCGAGCGGGGCTGTCCGGGGGTGCCGGACGCAGAGGCGGGATCGGTCCGCATTAGGCGACGAACGGTCACCCCCTGCTGATCCGATCGAACCCTGCGAGACAGCTCGTAGTCGCCACCTCTTGAGCAATTACGCTTCTCCGTAAGTGTTCAAGCAACCGTCGTAAGGCCCGGCGCAGAAAAGAAATTCAAACTCTTTTGTTTCTAGTTTTATGGCACCTGAAAGGACCCATTGACAGGGCGGCGACAACGAGCGAAACCTGACATTTCAGTATGTTTGAGCGTAGACTAAACGTAAGCGAAGATCAATCTCCGAGACCCACCGGGGCATTCGGTCTTCCAAGGGAGTTCAAGCGATGCACGACGAAGTCTTCATAGACGGCATCAGTGAGATCACCGTCACCGGACCGACCGTCCGGATCGATACCTTCAGCGCGTCACCCTCCGAGAAGGATGCCGACGGCAATCCCAAGCCAGTGCATCGGCAGCGCATCATCATGACGCTGGAGAGCTTCATGAATGCCCGCGACCTGATCGAACGGGTGGGCCGGGAGCTGATACAGGGCGGCGTCGTGCGGCGTCTCGACAGCGCTTCTGGAAAGGAAGGAGCGAAGCCGGCCGGGTCGCCGAATTTTCCGCCGGGCCGGTCCTGACGCGCCGTGCAGCCCCCGATGACTGCACGGCTGGGCACACCGAGCACGAGCTAGCCGTTTTCGCCGCTTTACTCCTTACGTCCGTCGCCTTGACATCGCCCAATCCGGCGTCCTCGATAGGCTCGCCGAATCCTTCTGCTCCCCGAGTCTTGAAACCGCGCTGAGATTGCGCGCGCAAATGCCGTGTTGACCAGATCATGCGCCTAGTTGCCGGAGAAACCGAGCGTCCCGATGCCGAGGTAATTCCCGGTCCCGGCGCAAGACAGGAAGGCGACTCAAGTGAGCCGCGGGGTCCGGAAGATGCCCAGGCGGGAGCCCATACGGCCCTGCGCTGCCTGGTGGCCGTCGCCGCGCACTTCGGCCTCTCGACGTCGCGCGACAAACTCGTTCTCGAACACGGCCTCGCGGACCAAGAGCCTTCCTTGCCGCAACTGGTGTCGATTGCGCAGAAACTGGGGCTGCGGGCGCGGGCCGAGCGGCTGCGGTTCGAGCGCCTGGTCGCACTGGACCGAGCCTATCCCGTCATCGTGCGGCTCGACAATGGCAATAGCATAGTGGTTGCCGGCATCCAGCAGGGTGCCGACGGGATGCGCGTCGCGATATTCGATCCGCTCGCAGCCCAGACGGGCGTCTTCCTGCTCGAGGCCGAGCGCTTCCAGCAGCGCTGGACGGGGGAGGTGATCTTCATCCAGCGCGACTACCGTCTCAGCGATCCGCACCAACCCTTCGGTCTGCGCTGGTTCGTGCCGGAGCTCCTGCGGCAGGGACAGGCGTTTCGCGACGTGGCGGTCGGAACCGTTGCCCTTTACGTCGTCGCACTCGCGGTCCCGATCTTCTTCCAGCTGGTGATCGACAAGGTCGTCGCGCACGAAAGCACCTCGACGCTCTACGTTCTCACCGTCGGCGTGATGCTCGCCCTGCTGTTCGAGTCGGTGTTCGGGTTCGTTCGCCAGTATCTGCTCCTTTATGCATCCAACAAGATCGACCTGCGGCTCGCGACGCGCACGTTCAGTCACCTGCTCGCCCTGCCCATCGACTACTTCGAGGGATGCTCCGCTGGCGTGGTCGTGCGCCACATGCAGCAAGCGGAGAAGATCCGCCAGTTCCTGACCGGGCGGATGTTCCTCACGCTGCTCGACGCCTGCGCGCTGCTCGTCGTCATACCGGTGCTGCTCTTCTACAGTCCGCGACTGACGGCAATCGTGTTCGTTTTCGCGGCGGCGATCGCCGCCATCGTGGCGTCCATGATCGGTCCCTTCCGCCGCCGGCTGCTCGACCTGTACAACGCCGAGGCGGAGAAACAGGCCATGCTGGTCGAAGCCATTCACGGGATGCGCACCGTGAAGACGCTCGCCATCGAACCCATTCAGCGCCGCAAATGGGACGATCGGACCGCTGCCGCGATCCGGACGCACTTCCGGGTCGGGAAGATCGGCATCTCGGCGCAGGCGGCCACCGGCTTTCTGGAAAAAGCCATGGTCGTTGCCATCATCGCTTTCGGCGCCCAGGCCGTGTTCGATCATCAGCTCACGATCGGCGCGCTGATCGCCTTTCAGATGCTCTCGGGACGAGTCGTGACACCGCTCGTGCAGATCGTCTCTCTGGTGCAGGAATATCAGGAAACGGCGCTGTCGGTCCGCATGCTGGGAACGGTGATGAACCATCCTCCGGAGCAGCGGCGCACCTCGGGCCTGACCCCGCGCCTGACCGGCACCGTCGAGCTCGACCGTGTGAGCTTCCGGTACGCGCCCGGAGGCAATCCGGTGGTCGACCAGGTTTCGCTCCGTATTCCGGCGGGTTCGCTCATCGGCATCGTCGGCAAGAGCGGGTCGGGCAAGACGACGGTGACGCGCCTGATGCAGGGTCTCTACCCGGTGCAGGAGGGCGTCATCCGCTTCGACGGTGTCGACATTCGCGAGATCGATCTGCCGCACCTGCGCCGTAACATCGGTGCCGTGCTCCAGGACAGTTTTCTCTTCCGCGGCTCGATCCGAGAGAACATCGCGGCGACCAAGCCCTGGGCCTCGATGGAGGAAGTGGTCGCGGCCGCGCAGATCGCGGGCGCGCACGAGTTCATCGAGCGGCTGCCACAGGGTTTCGATACCGCGATCGAAGAGAACGCCGAGAATTTCTCCGGCGGCCAGAAGCAGCGCCTGGCGATTGCGCGCGCACTGCTCACGCAGCCGCGCTTCCTGGTCCTCGACGAGGCTACCAGCGCGCTGGACCCGGAGAGTGAGGCGATCTTCCTCGCGCAACTCGGCCGCATCCGCGCCGGGCGCACCGTCCTCATCATCTCCCATCGGCTCACGACGCTGGTCCAGTGCGATCGGATCGTCGTGCTCGATCAGGGACGCATCGCCGATATCGGCCCGCACCACGATCTGGTGCGGCGGTGCGCGATCTATCAGCGCCTGTGGAACCAGCAGACGAAGCATCTGTAGCGGGAAGGCGCGGCGACGATGGCCAATGATCCCCTGAGCGCAGCCGATCACGGCGACTTCCTGTCCGACGCGGAGGCGATCGAGAAGGAGCCGATGCCGTGGCAGGCGCGCGCCACGCTCTACGTGCTGGCCGGTTTGCTCCTGACGGCAGCCACCTGGGCATCCTTCGCCAAGGTCGATCGCATCGTCGTCGGCCGTGGCAAGCTCATCACCACCACTCCGACCATCGTCGTGCAGCCGCTGGAGCCGTCGATGATCCGCAGCATCGACGTCCAGGTCGGCCAGATCGTGAAGAAGGGCGCGCGGCTCGCGATGTTCGATCCGACGTTCGCGAGCTCCGATCTCTCGCAATTGAGTGTGCGGCACGCGAGCCTCGATGCGCAGACGAAGCGGCTCGAAGCGGAGCTCTCCGGCGCCAAGGCGCCTGCCGGCACGCCTGCCAACGCCGAGGAGCTGCTGCAGTCGCGGATCTTTCAGGAGCGGCGCGCCAATCTGGAATCTCGGCTCACGTCGCTCGACGAGAACATCAAGCGCCTCAAGACTGCCATCGCCGGCAACAAGCGGGAGGAGGCGGTGCTGCGCGAGCGGCTGCAGAAGAACCTCGAGATCCAGCGCATGCACGAGTCGCTGCGCGAGGGCAACTACGTGCCCAAGCTGAAGGTTCTCGAAACCCAGCGCGATCGTCTGCAGACAGAACGCGATCTGGAGCAGCTCCTGAACACCTCGGGCCAGCTCGCGCGCGAGATCGCCAAGCTGGAAGCCGACCGCGCCGCCTTCACTCAGGACTGGCGCGAGAAAGTGATGGAAGAACTGGTGGTCGTGAAGCGCGATCGCGACGCCGTGGCCGATCAGCTCAAGAAGGCCGAGCGAAAGACCGAGCTCACGGTCGTGACCGCGCCTGCCGACGGGGTGGTGCAGGAGATCGCGAAACGTTCGGTCGGGTCCGTGCTGAAGGAAGCCGAGCCGCTGTTGACCCTCGTTCCACTCGATGCGCCGCTGGAGGCCGAGGTTCAGATCGATGCCCGTTACATCAGCTATCTGCGCGCGGGCGATCCGGCCCGCATCAAGCTCGATGCGTTTCCCTTCCAGCAGTATGGGGTCATCAAGGGACGGGTGCGCACGGTCAGTGAAGACTCGTTCGTCCGGCCGCAGGGCGCCGCAGAAGAGCAGGACTCCGGGCGCGAAGCGTTTTATCTGGCGCGTGTGACGCTGGAGGACAAGACCCTGGAAGGGGTGCCCACGGACGTTCGATTTCTTCCCGGCATGACACTGACCGCGGAAGTGGTGTTCGGAGATCGCACGGTCATGTCCTACCTCCTGTATCCCGTCATCCGCTCCCTCGACGAGGGGCTGCGCAGCCCGTAGCGCGCTGCCGTCCGCAGCGGCAGCTCTGGCACGCTGCGGTATGGATTCTGCTTTCCCGCCGTTCGTCGGTTTTCCCGACACCCACGAGACACGATGACTTCGTGCTTGCGCCGGCCAGAGTCGCGCCGCAGCCCGATCCGTCGTCCCAAGATGTTCAGACACTTTTCGGGGTTTACGGCACCCATGTCACATCCCAACCCATTGCGCGGCAATCGCGGCTTCACCCTTATCGAGGTCATGGTCGTGGTCGTCATCCTCGCCGTGCTGGCGGCGATCGTCGTACCCAAGATCATGAGCCGCCCTGACGAGGCACGCGTGGTTGCAGCACGCGCCGACATCGCCGGGATCGTCCAGGCGCTCAAGCTCTACCGGCTCGACAACTCCTTCTACCCGAGCACGGAGCAGGGCCTGCAGGCACTGGTGACGGCGCCCACGAGCGCGCCGATCCCATCGAACTGGAAGCGGGGCGGCTATCTGGACCGGGCGGCCAAGGATCCCTGGGGTCGCGAGTACCAGTACCTGAATCCTGGGCTGCGGGGCGAGATCGATGTCTTCAGTCTCGCCGCGGACGGGCAAGCGGGCGGAGACGGCGTGAACGCCGACATCTTCAACTAGTCGGCATCATTCCAGCGGAGTCGGTGATGGCGCCTGTTCGGGTCCGCCACGGCGGACCGTCTGCCCGCGGTTTCACGCTCGTCGAGGTACTGGTGGTCGCACTGCTGGTCGGGATCACCGTTGCTTTCTTGGCGGTCAATCTGCGCGGCGACGACCGCGAAACCCTGCGCGAGGAAGCGGCGCGTCTCGCGGCGGGGCTGGAGCAGGCGCAGGACGAGGCGGTCATGACCGGCGCCCCGCTCGCCTGGCGCGGCGCAGACGACGCGTATCAGTATCTACGGCGCGGGCCGGATGGCACATGGACCGCAGTCGACGGCGACAGCTTCGCGGCGCGCCGCCTCGCCCAGCCGGTGCGACTGGTCGACGTCGAGGTCGGAGGCACGAAGGTCGCGGCGGGAGGCCTGGTGGTTCTGTCTCCCTCCGCGCTCGCGGCTCCAGTACGCATCGTCCTCGGGGCCGGGAGCGAGCGGGCAGCCGTCGAGGTCGGGGCGATGACCCGGGTGGTCATGGGCAATGGCGTCTGAGCGCGGCTTCACGCTGGTGGAAGTACTCGTCGCGCTCGCCATCTTCGCGGTCGCGTTGACCGCGGCGCTGCGCGCCTGCTCCATCGCGACCGACGCCGCGCTCGATTTTCGTGAGCGTTTGCTCGCTGGCTGGGTGGCGGAGAACCGCCTCGCGGAATACCGCCTCGGCCGCGCGCCCGAACTGGGCGAACGTTCCGGCACCGCCGTGCAGGCAGGGGTTGCCTTCACGTGGCGAGAGCGGGTTTCGGTGACGCCGATGCCCCTGAATCGTCGCATCGATGTCCAGGTCTTTCTGGCCGGCATTCCCGGTCGCACGTTGGCGCAGGCGGTGGGCTATGCGATCCGCACGCCGTGACCGCGAAGCCGGTTTCACACTCGTCGAGATGCTCGTCGCCATCGCCATCTTCGGCGTCCTGGCGGCAGCCGGCTACCGCGTGCTCGATACCGTGCTCGTAACCCGCGAACGGGTGACGCAGGACTACCGGCAGTGGCGCGACGTCGCCCGCGCGGTCGCCTGGATGGAGCGGGATTTCGCGGCGGCGCACGCACGCCCGGTCCGCGGCCCCGCGGACCAGGTGCTGGCGCCCGTGCTCGGCGTTGAAACGGCTCAGCCCGGACAACCGGTGATCACCTTCATACGCAGCGGCAGCACCGACGCGTCGGGTTTTGCGACGCCGCCGCGCCGGATCGGTTATCGGGTCCGGGACGGCGCGCTCGAGCGGCTCGCGTGGCCGGACCTCGATCAGGCCAGGCAGACCCACCCGAGCGTCACGGTGGTGCTGCGTGGCGTGTCGACGTTGACGCTGCGCTATCGCGATGTGGCCGGAACATGGCGGACACAGTGGCCAGTCTCCGTGCAGAGCGGGCCGGACGGCAAAGCGGCGCACGTCGTCCGAACCGGCTCGGTCGACGCGACCTTGCCCAACGGGATCGACGTCACGATTCAGCTCGCGGCAGGCGGGCGGATCCAGCGGCTCGTGCCGCTGCCCGCCGGAGCGCGCTCATGAGCCTGCACCGGCGATCGGGGGGCTTCGCCGCGATCTCCGCCATCCTCATCGCCGGCACGGTCGCGAGCATCGGCACCGTCCTCGCCTGGCAGGGCACGCTCGCCACCCGCCAGGCCGAAAACATCGCGGCTGCGCGCCAGGCCCGTCAGCTCGTGCATGCCGCCGCGATGTCCGCCGCCGTGCTGATCGCGCAGGACGACCCGCGGGTGGACCACCGGGGCGAGGCCTGGGCACGAAGCCTCCCTGCCATGGCAATCGACGGCGCCACCATCAGCGCTCTCCTCACCGACGAGCAAGCCAAGTTCAACGTGAACAACCTGGCCGACAGCCACGGCACGAGCGAGGTCGATCTCGCCGCGTTCCGGCGTCTGCTGGCGCGCGTCGGGCTGCCCGAGTCGCTTGCGGATGCCGTCCTCGACTGGATCGACACCGACGGCGAGGTCACCGATCCCCAAGGCGCCGAGGACGCGTACTACGCCGGCCGCGAGCCGCCGTACCGTGCCGCCAACCGCGAAATCGGGGAGATCGGAGAACTCCTGCTGGTGAAGGGCTTCACCGCGGATCGCCTGCGCCGTCTCGAGCCATACCTCACCGCGCTGCCCGGCGCGACCAGGGTGAACGTGAATTCGGCGAGCGCGGAACTGCTCGCGGCGCTCCTGCCGGGGATATCCCTCAGCACGGCGCAAGCGATCGTCGCGGCCCGCGACAAGGAACCGTACGGCTCGAAGCTGGAGTTCACACGACGGTTGCCGACGTCGGCCGTGCAAGCGGCCAGCGACCTGCTGGATGTCCGGAGTGATTACTTCGCCGTGCGCGGCACCGTTCGCGCCGGGCGGATCAGCGCCGGCTACCGCGGGCTCGTCGGGCGCGAAGGGCCCACGGTGCGCTCGATCACCGAGGAGTTCGGTTGATGTCGTCCTGCCCCCGCGACGGTTCGGTCCTGCAGCTGCACCTCCCTGAAGGCTGGCCCGCGCCCGATGCCGACGATCGCGCGTTCCGCTACGCCCGGTACACGGGAAGCGGCCGGGAGACTGGCGTCGCGCGGCTGTCGGAGATACCGCCCGCGCAGACGTCGATCGTCGTGGCGCCGGCGAGCGCGGTACATCTGGTGCGCGTCGACCTGCCAGACGTGCGTGGGGGTAGGCTGGCGAAGCTGCTCCCGCTCGCGGTCGAGGAGGCGCTGGCGACGACCCCGGAGCAGGTCCACGTCGCGTTGGTCGAGCACGTCCGCGGTGGCGCGAGTCTGGTCGCGGTGGTCGACAAGGCCTGGCTTGCCGCCGCGGTCGAGGCACTCGCGGCCCATGGTTTGTGCCCCGCGCGCTTCATCGTGGAGACCGAACTCGCGGCGCGACTCGCCGCGGAGGAGACCGCCCACGTCTGGCTCGTCGTGCGCTCGCCCGCTGGTGGCTTCGCGTGCCTCGGGGCGGGCGAGATCATCGCGCTCGACCTGGGCGACGACGCGGGTGCCTTGCCGCTCGCCCTGCGGCTTGCACGCAACACGCACCGGCGCCAAGGCGAGGCTCCCGACGAAATCCTCGCGCTTAGCGCACCCGACACTCCGGTGCCCGACTTCGAGCCGTGGCGCCGTGCGCTCGACATCCCGGTACGAAATGGGGGCGAATGGCGACCGGAGCTGATCGACGCCCGCACTGCGCGGTCGACCGATCTTCTGTCCGGCGCCCCCGCGGGGAATGCGACCGGCATGTCGCGCCCGGTCAGGCTGGCGGCAATCGCCGCGGCAGCAGTCCTCGCGCTGCACACGCTCCTCACCGTCGGCGACTGGTGGCGGCTCTCCGCCGCGCAGCACGCGCTCAGAGCGCAGATGGAGACGCAGTTCCGGGAGCTTTTCCCCGATGCCAAGGTGGTCGTCGACGCACCGCTGCAGATGCGGCGCGGTCTCGGCCGGCTGCGGCGGGAGGCGGGCGAGCCGGACGCATCGGACTTCGTGCCGCTGCTTGCGGCATTGGGACCCGTGCTGACGGCGGAAGGGCTGCACACCGAGCGCTTGCGCTACGAACGCGGCACCCTCGAGCTGGAGGTCACGCTGCCGGCGGGGGCAGAGCACGACGCGCTCGCGAAGCGGCTCGCGGTACCTGGCTGCCGGGTGCGGGTGGAGCGGACCTCGGCCGGGCCTTCCGGTGACGCGGCGATGCTGGTCGTTACGGCTGAGGGCTGACGATGGACGCGCTGCGCGCCGCCTGGCAGACCCGTACCTCGCGCGAGCGAACCGCACTCGTCTGCGGCGCCGTGACCGTCGCTTTCCTCGTGCTCTACGGCCTCGTGTGGGAACCCCTGCGCGCCGAGCACACGCGGCTGCGTGCGACCCTGCCGCAGCTGCTCGTCCAGTCGGCGCAGTTCGCGGCCGACGCGCAGGAGGCACGGCGCCTGCGCGCAGGGCGGCAGTCCGCGGCGGTGAACGAGCCGCCTCGCGTTGCCATCGAGTCCGCCGCGGCGGCGGCCGGCATGCGCCCGCGCATCAAGTCCGTCACCGAGGTCGCGGGCGGGCGCTTTCACGTGGCATTGGAACCGGTCTCCTACGCTGCCCTGATCCGCTGGGTCGGCGCGCTCGCCGCGGGCGCCGGTATCGCCCTCGAATCGGTGCAACTGCGCCCAGGCGCGACACCCGGTACCGTCATGGTGGATGCACTCGTGTTGAAGGGTCGAGGCGTGGAGCCATGATGGCCTTTGGGCGCGCCCTCACGGACCGTCTCTGGAGCCCACTCCTCCCGAAGATCGTGGCGTGGACGCTCGTCCTCG
>JBDHRV010000243.1:0-2953 GCA_039807745.1 Burkholderiales bacterium | reverse complement strand
CTTCGCGCTCCTTCGGGCGGCCGTGCGGAGCGCTCAGTTTGGGCACCCTCGCGCTGGGCGCGGTCCCTCCGAGAGGGACTTCGCGCTCCTTCGGGCGGCCGTGCGGAGCGCTCATGCGTGCCCACCCGCCAGCTGATCCGCCACCCACGCCGAGCCGCGTTCGCGCTCCAGGATGATCGTGCGCACCCGCGCGAGCACCACCGCGATCGAGTAGAACCAGCACGCGAACGCCATGACCAGCATGCCGGCGAGCATCACCGAGGCCATCGACGGTGCCTGGGTCAGGCTCACCGAGGCGCCCTGGTGCAGCGTGTTCCACCACTGCACCGAGAAATAGATGATCGGCACGTTGATCGCACCGACGATGGCGAGCACGGCACCCGCGCGGTCCGCACGCCGCGGGTCTTCGATCGATGCCTGCAGCGCGATGAAACCGAAGTACAGAAACAGCAGGATCAGCTCCGAGGTGAGGCGCGCATCCCACACCCAGTAAGCGCCCCAGGTCGGTCGCCCCCAGAGTGCGCCGCTCCAGAGTGCGATGAAGGTAAACAGGGCGCCGGTGGGCGCGATCGCCTGCGCCATCATGCCCGAGAGGCGCGTGTTGAGAATCAGGCCGAGCGCGGCGTAACCCGCCATCACGAGATACAGGAACATGGACATCCACGCCGCGGGCACGTGGATGAAGATGATACGGTAGGCTTCGCCCTGCTGAAAATCCGTGGGGGCCACGAAAAAGCCGAGGTAGAGCCCGATCGCGAAGAGCACGACGGAACCGGTCGCGAACCACGGCACGAGCCGGCCCGCGAACCCGTAGAAGGTCGCGGGGGAGGCGTACTTGAACCAGTTGACAAGACGGTGAGACATGAATGACCCGGGATTCGCGGCGGGCGTCATTCTACGGAGATTCTGAGCGCCGTGGCGGCGGCGATCGGGCCGATCACCATGGACAGCAGGAGAAAGGCGCCGAGCAGCGACAGATGCCCCTCCGGTCCGATGCCCGATTGCGTGGCTTCGACCGCGCCGGCGCCGAAGATGATCACCGGCACGTACAGCGGCAGCACGAGGAGCGCGATCAGCACGCCGCCGCCGCGCAAGCCCAGGGTCAGCGCGGCTCCCACGGCGCCTATGGCCGAGAGCACCGGCGTGCCGATCAGCAGCGACAGCGTCATGACCGCGAGCGCGGTGCCGGTCAGGTCGTACTGGATGCCGAGGACCGGTGCGATCAGGACCAGCGGCACGCCCGATACCAGCCAGTGCGCGACGATCTTGCCCAGCACCAGCAGGGAGAGGGGCTGCGGGGCGATCAGCAGCTGCTCGAGCGAGCCGTCGGCGTAGTCCGCCGCGAAGAGCCGCCCGAGCGAGAGCATCGAGGCGAGCAGGGCGGCCACCCATAGCACCCCGGCGGCGAGCGGGCGCAGCTTTTCCATCTCCGGACCGACTCCCAGCGGAAAGAGGCTGACGACGATCACGAAGAACACGACCGTGGTCGCGACGTCGGTGCGCTGTCGCACCGCCAGCAGGAGGTCGCGACGAATGATCCAGCCGAGCGCCGCGCCCATCAGCTGTCGAGATCGAGGCGTCGCACGGGGGCTGCGATCTCCCCGAGATCCTGGTGGGTGGTGAGCATTGCCATGCCGCCGCCTGCGAGATGTCCCTGCAGCAGCGCCTCGACGGTCGCGGTCGACGCGCGGTCGAGGCCCGCGAAAGGTTCGTCCAGCACCCAGAGCGCTCGCTTCGCAACCAGCAGGCGCGCGAGCGCGACGCGCCGCTTCTGACCCTGCGACAGCCAGCGTACCGGAGACTGCGCGCGCGCATCGAGACCGAGCCGTCCCAGTGCATCGCGCGCGCTGTCCCGATCGACCGCGATGCCGGCGATCCCGGCCCAAACGCGAATGTTCTCGGCGGCGGAAAGATCGTCCTTCAACCCGTTCTGATGCCCGACGTAGGCCAGCTCGGCGCGGTAATCGTCACCGAGGGAGCGCGCGTTCGAGCCGTTCCAGCGTACTTCGCCCGCGGCGGCCTCGGCGAGACCGCACACGATCCGCAGCAGACTCGTTTTGCCGCTGCCGTTCGCGCCCGTGACGACGAGGACTGCGCCGGGCGGCAGGGCGAACGTGATGCCGGAGAAGATCCTTCTTTCGCCGCGGACGCAGGCAAGATTGTCGGAAGAGAGCACGGTCGAGCGGAAAAAGCCCGTAGTTTATAGGCATTTCCGACGCCTCGGGCAGGCGTGGGTTTGACCCTGTGCCGCCATTCCGCTAGAGTCCGTGCCCTGTAACAAGACCTTGCACGCGTGAGGAGAATCGGTATCGTGCGCGCTTCCATCTATGTCATCGGCTTGGCCTCGGCGTTGTTCACGGCGTTGCCCGCGCTTGCCGCGGACGGAAATGCCGCGGCGGGCAAATTGAAGGATTCGATGTGCCAGGGCTGTCACGGCATTCCCGATTACCGCACCGCGTTCCCCGAAGTCTACTCGGTGCCGAAGATCGGGGGGCAGCACGCCGCGTACATCGTGAAGGCGCTGCAGGCGTACAAGAGCGGAGAGCGCAGTCACCCGTCGATGAGGGCCATTGCCGCGACGCTCACCGATCAGGACATGGCGGATCTGGCAGCGTTCTATTCGGCCCCGCTCGGCGCGCCGGTCAGCGCGTCGGCGAAGTGAGGGGAGGAGCGTGATGCAGAGAAGACGCCTTGTCTTGCTGGTCTCACTGGCCCTGGCTGCCGCACCCGCTCTCGCGGGCAGTGCCGATGCCGGCAAACAGAAGTCCACGGTCTGTGCCGCGTGTCACGGCGCCGACGGCAACAGCGCGGTGGCCGATTTCCCGCGCCTCGCGGGTCAGCAGCCCGACTACCTCGTGAAGGCGCTGAAGGACTACAAGAGCGGTGCCCGCAAGAACGCCATCATGGCGCCTCAGGCGGCGAACCTGACGGATCAGGACATCGCCGACCTGGC
>JBDHRV010000242.1:0-2974 GCA_039807745.1 Burkholderiales bacterium | reverse complement strand
GCCGTCCCGGCACTCGTGCTGCAATGGCATGCGCTCGCAAGCGAACGGACCGACATGCTGATGTGGTCCTGGGTGTTCGCAACCGGACTCTACCTCGCGACGCTCACCGTGCTGCTCCGTTACGTCTTTCAACGGGGTGTCATGACTGCCGACCGACTCTGGGGCGCCGCGGCTGCGTACCTGATGCTCGGCGTGTTATGGGCGTACCTGTACTCGCTGATCGAATACTTCTACCCGCTCTCGTTTGGCGTGGGAGGTGTCGCGACCAATGCCGATTTCCCGCAACTGCTTTACTTCAGCTTCACCGTGCTCACCAGCACCGGCTTCGGCGACCTGGCACCGCTCTCGGGACTGGCGCGTTCGGCCTGTATCCAGGAGCAAATCGTCGGGGCATTGTTCGTATCGATCCTGATCGCACGACTCGCCGGCGTCTATCCGCCGCAACGCCGGGACGAACGGGCGCACTGAGTCCGAACCTACCGCGACCCGCCCCACCCTGGTCCGCGCGGTCCCGCTGGGCCGCCGAAACCGCCTTGAGGTCCGCCTCCTGGAGCAGCGCCCCGGAACCCGCCGACCGGGGCGCCCATCCCCGGTGCCGGGCCGCGTGGCGCCATCGCAGGTGCAGCCGGCGACGGCATCCCGCCGAAGGCGCGCGGCGCCGCGCTCGGCGGGGCAACGAAGCGCGGCTGGCCGCCCGGCGTAAGGCCAGCGCCAGGTGCGGGAAATCCCCCCGTCGGTCCGCGTGGGGGAGACACCGTCAGCGGCGGCGCGATCGGCTGACCGCCGCGAAAAGCCGGTCCTGGGGACGCGCCACCGGGGAGCGGGCGGGCGATGGATTCGACGCGCGGCACGTGCCCGGGAGCGATCATCGGTGCGCCAAAGGGCCGCACGGGCGCCGCCATCCCGCCGACCCGCGGCGGGGTCACCTGAGGCTGGCCGCGGAAGGTTTGCGGAAAGGGGGGCGCCCCGACGGATGGCGCAATCGGCATCGGTCGCGGCGACCCTACGCCGGGCGTGGTCGCAGCGTTGCCCCAGCCGGGCCCCCTGCCGCTTCCTGCCTGACCCCAGCCCGGCCCGATCGGTGAACCCGGCAGCGGCCGCGCCGGGGGCGGCATCGCGATCGGCGGACGCACGCCGGGCGGACGTCCGGGCGGCAGCGCAATGGGCGGGCGCGGCAGCGGCGGATGGTAGACGGGCGGATGCCATCCGGCCCATCCCGGAGGCCGCCCCCAGCCCGAACCCGGGTGTCGACCCCAGCCCGAACCCGGGTGTCGACCCCAGCCCCAGCCCGGGCGCGGTCCCCAGCCCCACCATGGGCGCGCGCCCCAAGCCCACACCGGGGGGCGCCACCACCCGCCCCAGGCAGGTCCCCACCACGGCGAGCACCAGGGATCCCAGCACGGCCAAAAGCTTCCGACGCCCACACTCCAGCCAAATCCGTACGTCCACGGCGTGCCGTACCAGGCGCTGCCAATCCAGGGCGAGGCGTACGCGCCCGTGCCCTGCACGACTGTCCCCGTCGGCGCCACGACCGCACCCAGGTAACCCGGCGTGTATCCCGTGAACACTTCGTCCGGCGTGGCGCCGTAGACCTTGACGTAGGTCACGTAATGCAGCGGCGAGGTGGCGGGGATGGTGTAGATCACCGGCGGCACCCAGGTGGCGACTTCCCAAGACTCATCGAGGCTGCGCGCCGTGAACCATACGCCGCGGTCAACCGCATACCAGCTATCCGGGGCCACGCGAATGATCGGCGTCGGCGAATTGACGACATAGAGCAGCGAGGTGCCTTCGATCGAGCGCAGCTGCGCCTCGCCGTCGACCGTCGGCTCGAAGCGCGCCTCGCTGCGCCGAACGTTGGCCGTCTGCGGGACCGTATTCGCGATCACGGCTTCCTGGGCTTGCGGCGTCCCGGGCACCGCCGCACGCACTGGCGCGAGCGCGTGGCTGTCGGGAATCAGCGCGAGATCGCCAGGGAGTTGATCAGCCGGTGCGAAGCTCCAGGGTCCGTTCAGCGTCGGCGCACGGAACCAGCGACCAGAGATCACCGCGAAGTACTGATCGGTGCCGGTGTCGAGCATGAGCGGTGCCGCCGTGTTCTTCACCCACAACACCTTGGTGCCCGCGATCGGCTCCAGCTGCGGCTCGCCGGTCAGAACGATCAACTCGGCCGGTGTCGTGCTCACGTAGATGACGGGCGCCCCGCCCTTCAGGCTCGGCCGTCCCTCGCCGCCCTCGAGCAGATCGACCGCATCGGCACCGACGCGCCGCCGCGCATCCTCCAACCGCGATGTATCACCCGTGACGGTCTGCCACGGCCCGATCACTTCACGCGCCGTGAGCCAGCCGTCGAAAGCACGCAGATAGAAGCGCCCGCTGTACGAATCCTTGAGCAGCAGCGCGCGTGTATTGATGACGCGCTCGAACGAGGTATCGGCCAGCTTGCGCAGCACCGGCTGCCCGTCGATCAGCACGAGCAGCGCCGGCGAGTAGCTCACGAAGATGCGTGGCGGATCGTTGCGCACGGGCACCCGCTGCTGCACGGCCTGCGACGGATCGAGCTGATCGCGGCGCACCAACCACGTACCCGTGGCGCCTCGCTGCAGATCGCGCAGGTACTCCGCGCCGCCGTCCGCCGCGGTCGGGAAGTTCACGCGCTCGATCTTGATGCTCTCGAGTTTGACCAGCCCCGTGCCGCTCTCGATCCAGGTGCGTGCCTGACCGAACGCGATGCCGTAGCGGGTGCTGCCGTCTGCCGTCACGGCGACCGCCGCGCGAAACCTGAGGTCGGAACCGTTCCAGCTCTCGGTCTGCGGCTCGTAGATCGAATAGGTGATGGCGCCGTTCTTCACCTCGCGCGGCCAGGGCTTGTAGTCTGCCGGCAGAACCGCGCCCGGTACCCCCTCCAGTGCCAACGCCAGTATGGGCACGAAAAGTCCGACCAGCACCGCCAAGCGAACGACCCAACGAGCGA
>JBDHRV010000063.1:0-19085 GCA_039807745.1 Burkholderiales bacterium | reverse complement strand
GCAAGCTTCAATGAGGCCGCGGCGAATCGCCGCGGATAACCTGATTAGTGTCCCGGCGCACATTGGCGCATCCGCCCCGCTTCAATGAGGCCGCGGCGAATCGCCGCGGATAACTGCGCGTCTGTTCCTCCGTTCCGCTGAGTCCTACGACGCTTCAATGAGGCCGCGGCGAATCGCCGCGGATAACGGTCGCCCTCGAACCCCGCTCCAGACCTGGCGATGCGCCCCATGTTGCGAGCGCTGCGGTTCGAGGGTAAGCCCGGTGCATACGAACGGCCAGACAGTACTCTACCACTCAACGATTGCTCCGACTTTTCAAAGAGCTGGCGCTCGCGAGCGCTCCCCGGCATTCCTGGCAGCACCGCAGCGCTCGCGAAGCCACGGCGGAAACCGGTCATACGACGATCGCTTCCCGCACGACCTCAGTATATGTCTTCCCGAGACTCGTGACACGCGGCAGCACGCGCTCCGCCGGACCGAGATCGAGGATCACGATGTGGTCCTCTCCGTGATGGATGATGTTGTCGAGGAAGTGGATGAGCTCGGCCCGCCGCCGCTCGCCCATCCGACACTGGAAGACGGAGAGCTGCAGCCAGTCGCCGTAGCCCTTCATCACGCGGAACACGCGACGCCAGCGTTTGGGATCCGCGATGTCGTACGCGACGATGTACAGGTGCTCGTCCATATTCACCGGGTCGTGAAGTTGGGGTAGTCCTCGAGCTCGCCCAGCAGGTGGCGGCCGAGGAGACGGGCCTGCAGCTCCATGATGCGGCGGTAGCTCGCCCGATAGCCGAAGAGCGGGTGCGTGACCTCGTGCCCGAGCCGGCGCTCGAAGGCGGCGATGAACCGCTTGCGCCCGTCCGGCCTCAAGGCGACGCTCCCCGCCGCCGAGATGAAGTCCGTGGGGCGCACCTCGCCGTTGTTGATCGCCTGAATGACGCTGGAGTCCGCGATGAGTGGCCGAAAGGGCTCCATCAGGTCGAGTGCGAGGGCGGGGCGTCCGTAACGGGGCTGATGATAGAAGCCACGATAGGCGTCGAAGCCGACCGCGGTCGCCGTGACGGTCCAGGCGCGCACCAGCAGCGCGTAGGCGAAGGAGAGCAGCGCGTTCACCGGATCGGCCGGCGGGCGCCGGTTCCGGGTCATGAAGTCGAAGCGGAGCGTGGCACCGTCGCGATCCGCGCTCAGCATCGCGCCGAAGCTGCCGAAGTAGCGCGCGGCCGCCTGTCCCTCGCTGCCGAGCAGCTCGGCCAGGTCGCGCGCCCGCTGCGCCCGGCGGATGTCTTCCTGAAAGCCATCGAGGATTTCGTCCGGCCGGTTTTCGCGCTTCCAGTTCCGGCGCAGCAGCGTGCGACAGTTCTGGATCTTTGCCACGACAAGCCCCTTCGCGATGCGCAGGCACGCCGCCTGATCGAAGCTCGTCCGGTACTGAGCAGTGCGCAGCTCGACGTTCTTGTGGCCGGTGCCGACAGTGTGGCCGATGAACCAGCCGCCGAACGAATGCCAGGAGACAGGAATCTCGCGCGTCATGAGCTCGTGCAGCGTGGGAGTGGTGACGTAGATGTTGCCCATCAGCACGACCTGAGAGATGTCGACGAGCCGCGCGTCCTGCATCTTCGTGTCCTCGATCGACACCTCCAGCACTTCGCCGCGCTTGGCCACCTTGGCACTGTGCGCCTGCACGTAGAGCGGCAGCGCTTCGTCGCGGCCGACCGCGAGCGGGCGCGGGCTCGCGGCAGCCCGCCGCAGAAAATTCACCTCGTCCGGCAGGCAGATGCCCACCAGCGAACAGCGGGCGCACTTCGGGCTGTCTTCGAGCGGGGGCGGCATCTGCCCGCCGGCGGCGATCAGCCGCAGACCGTCGATGGCATTTTGTGTCATCGCCCGCAGCTCGTCGTCGAATGCAATCGCGACACGCTCGCGGCTCTCGGCGTAGTACAGGACGCCCTCGGTGCACGTGTAGCCGTGCTCCTGCAGGATCATCCCCTGGATGCAGAGCTGTACGCGCTCGGGATCGTAGGCGCCCCTCGCGACGTGGGGACGCTTCCCTTTCTTGTAGTCGACCGGCGTGACCACGGAACCGTCACCCTCGATCAGATCCAGCTTCGCGATGAGACCGAGGCGGTTCGACGACAGCGTGATCGACCGCGCGTGCACACGCTCGCCCTCTTCCGCCGTCTCCGGCTCCGGGAGGTCGCCGCGCGGCTGGTCCACACGCCGGTGAACGTGCCTGCCTTCGACGGTATCCGCCGAGTCGGCCCACTCGCCCTGCACCCATTCGAGGTAGGCGAGACGCGGGCAGTACTGGTATTCGTTCACCATGCGCGCGGGCAGGAGCGGGAGGTCCCCAGACAGCTCGGGGAACGCCAACGGCAGCTCGGCCTGCCGCGGGATGGTTTCGTTGTCGTGTGTCGTGTTGCCCTGCATGATGTCTTACGAACTGCAATGTGAGGAGACCATGGCCGGATTCAGTCTACGGCTACCGGACGAGCTGTAGGAAAAGCTCGGACAGGAAGCACGCCGAGAAGGGATCGCGCAGTCCGAGGTTGCGCGGATTGCGATCGCCGAGTTCCTTGCGCGTCGCGAGCGCGAGCGGTTCCTGGCGGCCTTCGTCGCCGAGGCTAGGGCTGCTTACGGCGATTCGGCGATCCGCCGCGAGGCACTTGCGATCGCCGAAGAGGCGCTGCCGCTCGACAACGAAGCGCTCGAACGCGCAGAGGCGCGAAGCAATGTCAGGGCGCCGGCTTCGCGTCGCTCGCGCTCGAAGCTCCGGTGAAGCGCGGCGAAGTCTGGGTCACGAATCTCAACCTACGGGATCGCCTGAAAGAAAGTTGTCAGATCGTCGTGGATCAGCCACGGGCGCTGGATCGCGCGCGGTTCGGAGATGGGCCGCCCGCGCCACCTGGCCGATCTGGGGACGTGATACCCGGCTATGAGGGGGTGTACTGATCTCGCCGCCCGCCGTAATCTGGACCCTCGGCTCGCTCGGAGCGAATACTCGCGCGAGCCAGTAGCGCCAGTCGGCGAGGGCGGTATGCGCGTCTTCGTCACCGCCGAGGATATCCGACTGCTCGATCGGCACACCGAACTCGCGATTCGCGATGCGGACCATGACGGACATGCGCTCGGTACAGAGGTTTTCGGGAGCCATGCGCACCGCTTCCACGCACTCACCCTTCTTCAGTGGCGACAGCGGGCGCGCAGCCGTGCGGCGCGCGGTAAAGGGCACGGCAGCTTCTGTTCAAGGTAGCAGTAGGCGTCGACGGCGATCCCGTCTGCGATGCGACATTCCCGGGTGGGATCGGGGGCCGTCTTGGGTACACCGGTACTCGCCTACCGGTTCATCTTCAAGCTACCCGCGCGCGAGGCGCTCTTGCCAGACGGCCTGCAGCGGCACGAGGTCGCGCGCGTCGGCCGCGCGCAGCGCGGCGAAGTAACGCTCCCTCGGCTCGCCGTCTTCCGGCGCCAAGTCCACCGCCGGCAGGTCCAGGCGCCGCAGCAGTTCACCGAGAAACAGCCGCGTCACGCGGCCGTTGAAGTCGACGAAGGGGTGGATGTAGAGCAGCCGATGCTCGGCGAAGGCAAGCGTTTCAAGCAGGCGCGCGGGCGAGTCTTCGACGTGCCTGAGCCGCTCGTTCAAGTCCAGCACGTAATCGCGCATGGCGCTCGCTACGGCGTGCGGGGGTGGCGGTTCGTGGCTGCCGACGGTGACAGGGCGGTCGCGCCAGCGGCCGGCGAAGGCCGGAACGAGGTCGCCGCACAACTGCTGGTGCAGCAGCCGAATGAAATCGTCGTCGATTGCGTTGGCCGCGAAACGGCCTCTGGCGACGCTGTCTGCTATGAGCAGCGCTCGTTCCGCAAGGTGCGGCGCAAGCTGGCAGTAGCTCAAGAGTCCGAGCGCGGTGTCGATGCGGCGCGTGGCGCATTCAGGCGGCGGTGTAGTTCCTCCAGCCGACTCAAACTCACCGGCTCGCGCTCGAACGCCATGCTCTGGGCGACCTGATGCGGCACCCGTTGCAGACGAATGCGGATCTTCTCCTGTGGCGGCAGCGCGCGCCAGCGTGCGATCGATTCGAGCCAAGTCATGGTCGCGAGTTTCTTCCGCAGTAGAACGAGTGTCAACGGGGCGGAACAGGCCGAGGCCGAAGCTGCTCGAGTGTCCCAAGCGCACCGGCCCAGTAACAGGGGACGCGAACCGCAACCGGAACATCTGTCCTCGGCGGTCACCGATGAGCGCGCGCCTGTTCGTCTCTCGTCGAGGAACATGTACCGATACCCAAGCGGGTGATCCGACCGGCTCGACCTCGACATGCGCGGTGAGCCCGCGCAGCTGGAGTTCGCGACGGATTTGCTCGACCGCCGACTCCCGTTCTCGCTCCTTTCCTCCTCGGAGATGATGACGCGGCGGAACGTACGGCGTCACCGACTCCCAGACCTTCGACGATTGGCTGCCGAATCCCGGCGGTGGCGGGACCGCTCGGTCCAGTGGGACGAGACGCACCTTCCACTCATCGGAGTCCGAGCCTGCTGCTGCCCACGACACGTCGCGCGCGGCTGCGAGCAGGATCGCCTCCTGCTCGTCGGCATCGAACGCGCGCGAGCCCCGCCAGACCAGGAGGCGCGTGGGCCGACCTTTCTCACACCAAGCCAGAAACTCCGTGTGGCGATGCCCTTTCAGCGCGTCGCCGTTCGCGTCTTTGCCGGTCATGTCGGCGACCGCCTCGCGCACATCGCGGCTGGCTCTCGTCCAGTTGGCCGAAGCGTCACCCGTCTTCAACCGCAGCAACTCACGGAGCACGGCCCCACGAAACCGCGCCGTGAGTCGCACGATCGCGCGACGTTCCGGCGCGACGTTCCAGCCGATGGCGAACTGCATCAGATGGCAATCTGGTCGATGCTCAGGTACGCGGCGGCGCTCGCGGGCTGCAGGCCGTTGCGGTCGCCCCGCGTAGAGCCATTGCGCACCGGGCGGGACAGCTCGCTTCACGGCCTCGGGGTTGTCGGTCGTACGCTCGATGTCTTCTCGCGTGGCTTGCGCGAGCGGTGACAGCACAGGCGCTGCGCCCGCCGTGCGCCTGTCGGCGAGTGTGCAGTTGGCCTCAGGAATCTCGTCGGTCGAAGCCGCCACGCGAATGCGCGTGAGCGTCTCGGCACGCCCGAAGTACGTCATACGCTCGAGGCACCGGGCGAGCACCGCCTGCAACTCGTTGACCCAGTCATCGCCCTCGATGAACCACCACACGGGAGCCTCGGGCGGCACACACCAGTAGTTGTCCTGCACGAGGCTTGTGCCGTAGCTGCGCGTTCCCGCTTTCTTCTTCTCGGCCGGTCGCCAACCGAAATCGGTTGGGTGGTACTGCCGGAGCGGGCTTCCCTTCCTTGCGTCGGGCGGCAGATGGAACGCGTAGGTGCTCGTGCAGAGCGCACTCTGCAGCTTATCGAGCTGCGCGCGGTCGGGCTCCTTTTCCGCTTCGCGCGCCCACTGGTACCAGCGCGCAGTGACGGCGCGAACGAGGCGCCATGGGCTCGGCGGCCATTCGCCATGAGGATCGTCGAATGGGTTCACGCGCCACGGCGTGGCGTGGAAGCGGCCGAGTGGGAACTCCTGTCGGAGGACGAGCTTCATGTGTCGTTCTGATCGGTGTCATCGCTGTCGTCGGCGCTCTTGACGGCCTCAGCCTGACCTTCTCGGTACAGCTCCTCACGCGGCCAGAAGACGTCCGTGACCCGCTGCGCGCCGAAGCCCGCCGCAGTGATTGCTGCCGCAATGTCGGCGTCGAGTACGATCTCCTGCTCGTAGCTCTTGAGTGTCGTGCGACGGAGGTAGCAGCCGGACCGAAAGCGGAAGGGCGATGCGAGGAGCCTCTCGATCTTCCACAGCGCGAGCGCGACGAGGAACTCCTGCTGCTTTTCCGAAAGGCCGACCGTGTTCTCGCCCCTCTTGCGCCCAAATGAGCGGATGAGGCTGACGTCGAGAACGAACGTCGCTCGGATCGACTCGGCGGTCGCGTCATCGACCGCAAAGATCGGCTGCCCAGACGTCGTCTTGCCGAGCCGGTCGAACTTCACGCCGGAGCGATCGACGCGACCCGCACCGAAGGCCTCGAGGTGAGCCGTGAGAGCGCGCTGGATCTTGATCTGCCACTGCGGGAAGAGCACTCCGTGGACGAGGGAGTTCGGATCGACCTCGAAGATGTTCTTGAACACGTCCCACCACTTCTCGGGCGGCGGGTGCGCCTTCGAGCTTCCGGGCAACACGATGCCGAACTTCGTGATGAGCTCGCCCTCGAATGTGCCATCCCCCTTGCCGCCATCGCTCTTCAGCGATGCGCCATCCAGGAAGTAGGACGAGGCGATGCGGTGGCCTTCGGTGAGACTGGTGACGATCGTCTCGCGCTTGTCGTTCGGGAGCTTGTCACCGACCAGCTCGCCCGTGACGCAACGGATATAGGGCATGCCGCTGAGCTCGTCGACGAGATCGAGGTCGTGCGCGCCACGCTGGCAGACCGCCTCTAGGTGGTTGGCCATGCTCGCCGCACTGTCGACGATGCAGACATTCTCGGTGTTGCCATCCTTGCGCGGGGCCTTGTAGATGACGTGGCCGATCTCGGGGAACCCGGCGGGCTGGAACCGGTCGCCGACGATCGGCTCGAGCGTCGCGGTCAGGACGAGCGGTGACTCGCCCTTCAGAACGTCGGCGGGCGTGAGCTTCTTCGGGGGGGTCTTCTTCTCTGCTTCAGACATGTGCTTCGCTCCTTTCTTGCCGGCGACGAGGACGAAGCCAGCGTTCAAACAAGACCGCCCGATCGCGGTCGGAGATGGTGAACAGCAGGGCCGCGGCGAGGCGGTCCGGGGCGTGTGTGGCGAACGTCGCGTCGAACGAGGCGAGGCGCGCGCCTGCCATCGCGTAGCGGCTGCTCGCGAGCCGCAGCGCGGCGTCGAGGGTTCCCGCGCGGATCAGCGTGACCAGCGTGCGCGCCGCTTCCGTGGTGCGTGCGCCGGTGTTCGCGGAGAGCAGATCATTCGATGACAGGCTGCGGATGGCCAACGGGCGCTGGTCGACGAGGGGCTGCAGAAGTCCTAGCAACGCCAACTCCCCGTCTGCTCGCGGGGTGCTGGCGTCCCTCTGGATGAGCGAACGAAGCTCCTGCGGAACTCTTCTCCAATCGAAGAGCGCGAGACGAGAGAGCCACGCAGAGATCAGCGACTCGTCGAGATCACCGGCGAGCCAATGCCGTACCTGCGACGTCGTCGCTGGAAGGGGGGCGCGGCCACGTCGATGGGGCCCGTCCGCGTCCGCCTCTTGGTCGAGGAGTCTTCTCGACAACATAACGGCAAGGACTCGAGCCAGCTCACCAGGACCCCAAACCCAGCGCGCCGGAGGACGCTCCGTGTGCGTGTAGTTCGCGTAGGTAAGGCCGTATTTCCACTCGACGCCGAAACGATACGTGGCGCAGGGCTGTGCGACCGAGAAGGCCGATACGAGCGACAAAGCGAGCCGTGCCTCGACTCCGGGTTGTTCATCGGCGAACAGCGACGGCAACCATTCGAGCGGCAACGGCTCCCAGCGAACCTTGCCCTCGCGGAAGCTCCGGTTGCGATCGATGCGATCCAGCGCACTGACGATCGCATCGAGCAGCGCAATGCCCGCTTCGGAACGGTGCGGCTCTGCAGCGACGTCGAGGAGCGCCCATTCGATGGGTCCTCGAAGTCCCACGAAGCGCCAGCGCTGCCCCACTTTCCGGTCACGAGGGAAGCTGCTCTGTTCAATGAGAGCGGTGACACGTTCGAGCGTGAGCGACGCGGCAGCGCCCGTCGCATCAGAGCCGTTGTCGAGCGCGAAGCGAGCCTCCAAGCGGGGCTCGAAGGTGTTGGCGCTGGTCGTTCGGCCAAGGGTGAATCGGCGGAACTCGCTGACACCCGCATCCACACCGCGCTCGAGAATTGCCGTCGCGAACGCGGCGGGCGTGAGCGCTCCACGCCCATGCAGCTCAGCGCGCCCACGCGAGAACAGCGTACTCGCCTCGGCGAGCGACATCGGTCGGCTCCACAGCGGAGTCCAGATCTCGCCGAGGATTCGACCCGCTTCACCTGCGGCCTCCGGGGCGGCCGACTGCGTGACGAAAGGGAAGGCGCCGACCACGCGCGCCGAGCGAGCCCCGAGTCGCCGAGATGCACCACCCGCGAGGAACGCCAGCCCTTCGCAAGCAAGCACCATCGCCCACGGCGAGATCTGCCCTTCGCGCCAGGGCGACTGACCGCTGTTGTAGAGTTTCGTTGCTTCGCTGAACCACGAGCCTGCCGCCAGTTTCTCGACCATCCACGTAATAGGTTGACCGAGGAGGAATGCATGCAGTGCGCTTCGCCTCTCGTCTGGCGCCGCCGAGCCACCGGCGCTGGCCTCCGATTTCTTCTTCCCTCGTCCCCTGGCCAATTTGGGCGCTGCCGCCAGCACATCGACGGCCTGCTTCCAGCCCGCCGCGAAGTCGCGGCGACCTGCGTTGCCGCCACTGCCAAGGAGCGGATTGAAGCTCACGCGAGCGTGGGGCACTGCGTGGGCAGCGAAGAACTGAAGCTGGGCCTCCTGGGCCTCTGCTTGCCAGAGAGCGAGCGGCGCACCCGATTTCGCTTTCGTGCCCTTCTTCTGCGCGTCAGACCACGCCTTGTCGTACTGGGTCCATTCGCGCTTGCTGACCTCCGAGTCGACCTGTGTACCAGCGATCCGCACCAACTCGTCGAGCAGGTCATCGAGCGTCGGCGGACCACCGACCACCTGCAGCGCCTCGTCTCGCCACGCGATCCGCGTGCTCGACCATCTTCGAGACAGCACCCGCAAGAGGCCGAGCGACGCGAGGTAATTGCCGAGGCTATCGGGCGACAGACCGGGCAGCGCCAGCACGGGAAGCCGAAGTTCAGCGGCCATCGCGCACTTCTCCCTTCGGCGGGCTCGTGTTCGGGGTAACGGGGTGCGGAGACGAGACCAGCTGCTCGCGAACATTCACCAGCAGATTCTTGAGCAGCATCTCCGGCGTGCTCTCGCCAAGCTCCTTCAGGACGTCCTGAACGAGCGACTCGCTCAGGAAAGTGTCAGTGCTCGACCAGAGCTTCGCGTCCTGCATGCGAGTGCGCGCGTCGTTCATCAAGCTGGGCGTAGGCTCGTTGTGGGCAATGTCGTTGCGAAGCTCGCGGATGTTGTTCCCGAGCGCGCGATCGAACTTCGTCAAAGCGTCGCTCCGGAGGAAGTGCTTGGCGATACGCGCACCGGGACCGCCGTCACCGTCGTAAACCCAGTACCAACCGATGCCGCCGTCCGTGTCTTTCAACTCGAACGGGCGCTTCCGATCGTCGTCGGAGCCGTCACTTTGTCGGAGAAGCTTGTCGCCCGTCGGCGCGTCACCGCTCTTGATCTTGAAGAATCGGCGCCTCGTCGGGTCTGAGGAGCGCTCGATGCGCTCACCGAGCCTGTCCCAGAGCGCGGCCTCGAAGAACGCCACGGTGCCGTGAACCGCTCTCGGGATGTCGCCCGCGCGAAGCGCCAGCTCAACGCGCAGCCCGGCTCGGACCGCCATGCGCTGGTGGTTCAGAACCGCGAGGTCGCATTGCGCCGGCAGCGGCAGCGATGATGCAAAGTGCGCCAGCCATTTGAGGACCTGCGTCCATTCCTGGCCAGGCGCGCCTTCGAGGTGACTGACGGCCCCCCATGCGCCGTGGAGGTTGCCCTTTCCGACGAGCGAGAGGGCATGCCAGCGAGCGCCGTAGCCGGCTGCGGGGTGGAACTTCTCTTCGACAGCTCGATCGACCTGGTTGGCGTGGTCACCATCGGGCACCTCGAGTGCCGTGACCCTCGGCCCGCCGACGCAGTGCAGGCGCACCAGCTCGTTGATGAGCTCGTTGGCAGCCGCGAGACCGCCCGTCGTTGCCACGAACACGCGGTCCTCCGGTTTCATGTTCGCCGTGGCGAGACCGATGGCATTCGACAGCGTGGCGACGATCGCGCGCCGAACGACCGCGTCGACCTCGTTCAATGGATCTTCGAGCCGTTCGTCTCCTGAAAGAAACGCCACGCGCGTCACGTTCTCCACGCCACGATCGCGAAGTCGGCGATCCATGACCTCGCCCGCGAAGCGCGGATCCCTCGCATCCTGCCGCCTCGTCTCGAAGATGAGCACCGACGTTGGCAGTGAGGGGGCGAGGTGCGCGAGCACGGCGTCGAGCTTCGGCGTGCAGAGAGGTACGTCGCCTTCGGGTAACACCTTGGTGAGGTCTCGACACCTGTCCCTCGGAGCATCGACCACCGACCACGAGCGCTCCTTGATGGCGTCGTGCAGCGTGCCGCAGGTGTTGCCGTCGAGCTTGTGCCGCTGCTCGTTCACGACCAGCTGCACGTCGGTTTGGCCCGCCGTCATCACGAGCAGCGTGGTCATGGCGACCTGCCGTTCTTGTAGCGGCGCTTACGCGAGTGCTCGGCGCGAAGCGTCGTGTGGAACGTGTAGATGTTCTCGTTACCGTCGCGGTCTTTCGCGCGCGGGTAGTCCGCGGCGTTCGGATGGTTGCGGCGATGGATAGCGAGCCACTCGTCTTGTGTCGATGTCTTCTGGTGATTCTTCGTCACCCAGGCTGCGAGGTCGGCCTCGGGGTTTAGCGTTGGCACCTCACCAGCTTCGTCGAGCAGCAGGAGCTGCTTGGCCCCGATGCGCACGCTGCCCCAGCCGAGAGGGCGCCCGTAGCCCAGCTTCGAGCAGTAGCCGTCGGCGTGCGTGCCACCAAGCGCACTCTTGAACTGGTCGGGGCTGAGCGCGACGACGATCGCCGCCAGCTCGGCGGCATCGAGATCGCGGAAGCGCACGGTGAATCGGAACTTGCGCCCAGGCTTCGACGCCTCGAGGGCGAACGTGCTGCGGTCGTTCTGCTTGTTCGTGTGGGAGGTGTCCTCCGCCACGGCGTTCTGGCGATCGAGGTAGAACTTGCGGCCCGCCAGCTCGCCGGGTGCGTCGTAGCCAGCGGCATCGCCGTAGGTCACGAGCGTGGCGTTGTCCGAGGGCCGCGCGCGCGGATGGTGCGGCTGCTTCAGATAGTGCTCGACCGCGCTCGGACGAGGCATGCCGAGCTCTTTGAGGAACGTCGGGCCCAGGAAGCGATGCTCGTCGGAGTCGTTCTCGCCGACGACCTCGAGCCCCGCGTTGACGAAGACGCGGCCCATGAGCTGCGCGTGGTCACCTGCGCCGATGCCCGCGCTGCCCTCGTTGTCCCCCGTGTACCCGAGGAGCCGCCGCACCGCCGACAGCTCCTCCGGTGCGCCATCTCCGTCCTTCTCGCGCTCCTTGTCGAGCGGGAAGAGTCCGTGCCGTTCGAGCTTGCCACCCGTCTTGCGAACCGAGTCCGTGTAGGCCCAGCGGTAGTAGTAGTGCCAGCCGAGCGAGACGATGCACTTCTTCTCGGTGTCCCACTCGACCCAGACGAGATCGCCGGGCTGGAAGATTTCGTCCTTAGCGGCATTGAGGATGCGCGTGCGAGCCGCGTCTCCTGCGACCGTCTTGGGCACATCGGGATGGCGCTCGGAGAAGTGCCCATGGACGAGGTCGACGAGGTGACGGACCGTCGCGAGGTATGCCTCCTGCACCGACTGCGAGAGCGCTGCCATCTCGGTCGACTGGTTCGGGTTGACGGTGAGCCTCTTGTGCAAGTTGCGCTTGGAGTTGAGTTTCTCTCCAGCGCCCTGGCCGCCTCGATACGTCGCGCCGTTGCCGTCATCGAAGCGGTAGTAGTTCGCGTCTTGTTCGCGCTTCTTGTCGTAGCGGAGGTTCGTCGGCAGCAGTTCTAACCTTGTCGGCACACGGACCTGCGTCGTGCCGTCGAGCGCCTTCATCTCGATGCCGTCGTTCGGCACACGAGCGATGCGCGCGATGAGCTTCGGGTTTGGTTGGTTCGGAAAGAGCGAGTTCGGCCGGTACGAGTACGAGCGCTCGGCGACGCGCTCCATCGGGGCGCCGAGCAGAGCGCCCAGCTCGTGGCGCAATAGGCCTTTCAGCGAGTCGCCGGGGATGATAACGGGCCGCTTGCCCCACGGCGCGCGCAGCGGGCAGAGCACCGACTTCTTGTCCTTGAGTTGGCCGACGGTCGGAAGGTTCGAAGGCACGGGCCAGTCGCTTTCGGTGTCGCCGACCTGACCGCGCTCCCAGCCGACGAGGAGCGGCGTGAGCGTCTCGAGTTCGAAGCGGATCTCGCCCGAATGGCGGCCCTGCCTGCTCGCGCCGTCGTGCCAGATAGGCGCGGCGGTCGCCAGCTCTTTCGGGAGCGAGACGAAGCCGTATGGCTTGTCGGGGAGCGGTTGCGCGCTGTTCGCGGAGGCTCCTTGCCGACCCTGTCGTGAGCGTTGTTGCCCACCGCCCCGCTGTTGATGGCTCCCTCGCTGCTGCTGGAACCCGCCCTGCCGAGGTTGCTGCTGCGCCGGTTTCGGTGCGGTAGCCGCTGCGATGGCCGTATCGCCGCCTTCGATCGCCACTAGACCAGCGCCTTGAAGCTTCGGGCGCACCTGCACGATGTGCGTGTCCTTCGATGCGCAGATGATGAACTCGGTCGCGACCGCGGTTCCGACGACGGTGAGGTGCGGCATCCCGAGCTGGTTGCTCTTCAGCTTGTTGATCGCGCTCTGGTCGCGCGGCTTGCCGTCGAGCGTGCGAACACGGATGCGGTGTTGCTTGCCGGGTCTGCCGGGCATCAGCGCTGCTCCTGGGTGAGGGTGAAGCCGAGCACTTCCTCGGCGACGTGCCACTCGCGTAGGAGCACGTTGCCCGGACCGGTGTTGGCCGAAGAGAAGCGTTGGAAACCGTGTAACCGTGCAGGCGTGTGGACCACGCGGACCTGCTTCGCGTCGTCGGCCCTCGCTCCAAGTTCCTCGATGAGCACGAACCGCGCGCCGCTCGACGTGCGGACGGCACGCCAGACCGCGCGCTCAGCGTAGAACGCGATCTCGTCCACCTGGAGCTTGTCGTCGTCGATGGGCCAGGTGCGACCGAAGATCGAAGGCGGCGTGGTCAGTGCGAGATCGATGGTCGGATCGCACCACCACGCAACCAGCTTCTCGCAGAGCGCGGCCCTCGCGAGCTGCGCGGCCGCTCCGAGTGTGAGCGGCTCCGTGACTGCCCCGGTGTTCGTACGCACCCAGGCGTCGGCAGCGTCGGGGCATCCGATGAAGGCGTGCTTCGAGCGCGCGCCGTTCTTCACCTGCTCTGTGGGCGCCTTCGGCGGCGTCCAGTCGCGAACCTTCAGCACGTCGTCCCATACCCACGCCTTCGCTTGCCAATAGCCAGCGCCTGCGCCGCGCGTCTTGTGGCCGCCGACCGGGAGGTGCCCGAGCGCGCCGAGCGCGACCTGACGATCGATGAGCTTCACCAGCGGCGCGACTTCTTCACGCGTCGCGCCTTCGACGACGATGCGCACCGGGAACGTGCCCCGGAGCACGCGCACCGTGTCGCGCTTGGCGCTGCCGTAGGAGCCCGCGGAGAACTCGTCCTCCGCGTGCATGTGCAGCTTGGCCGCCGCCCACTCGCCTTCAGCACGCGCATCGCGGATGAGGATGCGGCTGCTCTTGCTGACGGTGCCGAATGCTTGGCCCGCGAGATCGTTCTCGCCGACATCCCCCTGCACGACGTGCGGATCCTTGATGTCGCGGCCTGCCGCGCGCTCCAGGCGAGAGAAGGCATGACGCAGCGGGCCGCGTACGCTCGCGCCGGGGAGTAACGGGCGAACCCCGTCCATGAGCAGCGCACGATCGGTGGCCAGCGCGTCGGGCGTCGGCGCGCTCGTTGCCCACGCAGGCTTGGCCCACACGCCGTCACCCGTCGGCTGCACCGCGCGCTCGGTGTCGTGCGGACCGACGGCGAACATGTCGACGCCCCAGGCGGCGTCGCTGGGCTCGGGCTTGTACTCACCGAAGGAGACGTTCACGTCGAGCGTGCGGAAGCACCACGAGCGCGTCGGCGAGACGACCGGCACGACCGCGAGCACCCTCGGAAGTGTCGTGCGGCCTGACTTCACCCAGACCTCGTAGGCCGCGTCGTCGAAACGATACGCCTTCAGCTCATCGACGTGGCACCAGCCGAGTCCGCGCGCGGCACCACCTCCGAGCCAGCAGCGCCCCTTGGCCCAGTGCTCGGCGAGCACGTAGCCGAGGATGCCTTCGGCCTCTTCGAACTCGGCGTCATCGAGCGCGTACGAACGTTCGACGCGGAAGCTGAGCTGCCACATCGTGCCTGCGGGAATGACCTCGCGGTCGTAGAGCACGCCGCCCGCACGGGCTCCCGTCTTGTGGCGAATGCCGACGCCCGCGCGGATGCGCAGAACGCCCTGCGTCGTCGCGTCGGCGAACTCCCAGGCCGAGCGACGCAGTGCGCCGTGCTTGATGTCGTCAGAGATCGCACGCGGCAACGGGTCGAAGAAGCGCTTGGCCATCGCGACGGCGGCGCCCTTGAGGCCGCGTCCAACGATCGTCGGCACACCATCGATGAGCACGAAGGGCTGGTCGGCGCTGGTCTCCCGATCGAGCCCCGACACCGAGAGCGCCGAGTCCTGCACGAGGGTGGCGGTGAACAGCGTGAGCTTCGTGGTCGTGGTCATCGAGCCCCCTTGCGCATGTCGGCGCGCAGCCAGCGCACGAAGAGGCGCGCGTGAAGAGCGCGCTGCTGCGGCTGCAGCGCTCTGTCGTTGAGCTTGTAGAGGATCGCCTTCGCGTCCTTGTGCATCCAGTTCCTGCCGCCAGCCGTCTTGGGTTCGAGACGGCTGGTGAGCGCGTGCAGGCTGTTCGCCTCCAGCTCGCCGACGAGATCGAGCCACTGCGAGAGGCTCGGCTTTCGATCATCGCTGCCACCGGGCGCCGCCAGCGACTTGTGCGCCTTGAACCACTTCTTCGTCTCCGCGGCGACGGTCTCTTCCGGGACGTCAGCGGGCGGCGCCTTAGCACTGCTCGCGGAGGTCTCGCTCGTCACTCCTGGGAGCGAGGTATCGATGCGGAAGCGCCCGAAGCCCTCGTGCGTGCGCTCGCCGAGCCAATCGTTCTTGGCGGTGCGCCCCGCGAGCTTCGCGACGCCCGCCCCCGACACCTCGAAGACCGATCCACGCCGAACGGCGGCCGCGGGCATGCGCCAGAGTCGGGAGGTGCCGTTGAAGCCGTGGACCATCTCGCTGTCTTGAAGCGATTCTCCGACGGTGATCTCGTCGCCCAAGAGCTCCTTGAGCGCGGCATCGTCGAGCGCCGTGCACCAGCGCAGGTGCTCATCCCGCACGAGCAGATCCGACGTGAGCGTGAGCAGCCCTTTGGCCTCCGCCCTCGGGGCGCGCGCATCGCCAGACCACGCGAGCTGCGCCACCTCGACGGGCGCCCCGGCACGTCCCACGCGCAGCCAGCGACGGCCTTCGAGCACGGGCGCGAGCTTCTCCGCGAGCTTCTTCAGGTCCTCTGCCGAACCCTGAAGCTCCGCGAGAAAGTACGTCTCCTCGACGATCTGCTCGATGGCGAAGAGCGAGGCGTCGGCCTGCTTGGGATCGGGACGCCCGTTTCGCAGCCGCACCCGGCGCGACGGACGGAACGTGGTCCACGCCAAGCTCCGGTTCTCGCGGTAGACGAAGAGATCGTCCTCGGGGCGCTTAAGTTTCTCCTTCGCTCCCCACGCATCGAGCCGCTTCGTCGGCGCGATCGGCTGTGCCCACCAGGGGACGTCACCAGCCGTGCCTCGCGGCTTCTCGCTCTGGAGCGAGAGCGGCGCGGGCAGCACCTCCACGCCTTCGAGGTTCGACGGCGCGTGCGGCAGCGGCAGCGCGTCGCTCACCGAGACCTTCGCCGACGTGAGCAGCGAGGCCGTGTCGCGATCGCCCCCGGCGATCAGCCACGCGGCGACGGCACCGAGCAGCGTGCGGCCCGGCACGAACGCGAGGCTCGGGATCAGGTTGTCGGGCGTCGCCGTCGCGGTGATGCAGAGCGGATCGCGGTTCTTGAGGAGCAGCGCGAGGCGGCCCGTCGACGCTCCAATCTCCCGGGACTTGCTCGGCACCTCGGACAGCGAGAGCTTCACCCGCCCCGCGCCGGTGGAGCGACCGCCGCCGAGCGCGTCGACCTCCTGCACGAGCCTCTTCAGCGTATCGACCTGGCTGGCGGGCAGCTCGACCTCGCCAACGAGCTTCAGCCCCTTGGGCACATACTCGATGACCCGCAGCGTGTCGTCCTTCGGCGCGCGGTTGTCGAAGGCCTCGCGTGCGGTCGAGCGCCAGATGCGGCTCTCGGGGTTGTCCTTCGTGTAGAGCGAGGTGAAGACCGCGCGTTGCTGCTCGCCACCGGCACGACCTAAGAACCTTCCGGCTGCTTCATCGCCACGTAGCCTTCGCGCGGCGTCGCGCAGGACGCCCTCGACGTGCGAAGACCAGATGACGGGACGGTCGTGTCGATCGCGCGCGACGAGCGAGTCGATGCCGCCGCCACCCGAGCCGGAGCCGAGGTGGGCGTCCGAGAGCAGCTCGGCGGAGAGCGTCTGGCGAACCCACTTCTCAGACATGGGCGGCCTCCTCGCTGGTGTTGGCGTGCTCGGTTGTGCGACCCAGCCGCCCGATCTCGGCAATCTCCACGAGGTCGAGCAGCGCGGTGATCGATGCGTTGCCGGCAGGCCGCCACGGCGACGTCACGCCCGCTTCGGCGAGGGGGGCCTTTGCCTCCTGCGGCAGCTCGGCAAACGCTAGCTCCGAGAGGGCACGCCCACGCGGGAGTTGCTCGACGAGGTAGCGAAGCTGCGAGCGTGGCGCTCGCGTGAGCTGGCCCGCGCCGCGCACCAGCCCTTGCAGCGAATCGATGCGCATGTCGCCGAGCACATCGACGGGGCGCTGCGAGAGCACGCGCAGCTCCTGGTCGCTTCCGCGCATCCAGTCGCGCGTTCGCACCTCTTCAGGCTCGTCGACCCACGCGGTGCTGAAGACGGCCCAGTCGACGACGGAGCACTTCTTGTCCGTATCGAGGCCACGAAAGCGCCGCTTCGCCGAAGTTGCGAGCTGCTCGGCGATCTCGTGCACCCGATGAATGGGAATGGTGTGTTTGGCGATGACCACGCCCACGCCGAGGGTCAGCTCGAAGCCAGTGCTCTCCTTCTGGAGCACATCGAGCTCCTCGCAGAGCGTGACCACAAACGGCAGAGCGATCTCCGCGCGAGTCACGAGCAACAGGTCATCGCCGCCGAGCATCAGCGGGATGAGCGGCGCCTGGCCTTGGTCAGGGCAGTGCACGTCGATGGCCTTCCTCACCGCGCGTCGGAGAAGCACGCGATTGCGATGGAAGAACGCCGCACGCTCGCTGTCCGACTTACCTTTGCCGAGGCCACTACCGACGGCGTTGCCATCGGCGTGGATGAGCGCGAGGTAGCCGTTGCCGACGAGCTCCTTCAGCTCTTGGGCGCGCTCAAGCCTCTGGAGCTTCGTCTTCGCGCTTAGCAGGCTCGCGACGTCGACGGCCGTGCCGTCCTCGGTGCGCTTCGCCGCCTTATGCCGCTGCGCGACGTCGAGAGAGACGGCAGGGCGCTCGTCGCCCTGCTCGACGATGGCCGACGCGAGCCCGCGCCCGGTCCACTCGCAGGGCGCGAGCACCGGCAGCTCGGTCGAGTGGTGAACCGCGCTCTTGGTGCGCGGCTCGCCATCGATGGAGACGCGGAAGCGCAGGCCCGGCAGGTTCGAGCGCAGGAGCTGGCCGGCCGCGTCGGAGAACGCTTCCGCACCGCTCGCGAACTGAGCCTCGAAGTGCCCACCGTCGCGCGCGAGGATTCCCGCCTTCGCGTCAGCAGCGGGATCATCGTGGTCCTTCAGCGGGTCGCTCGGGTCGGCGGCAGGGTGCGACTCCGCGCTCGGCGCAAGCGCCCATCGCCCCGTCTCGCGTGCCAGCTTCGGCAGCTCAACGCGCAAGGTCTCGCCAAGTAACGCATTGGCACCCACCATTGCGCGCAGACGAGGCGCTGAGAACAGCCATGCTTGAACTCTCTCGAACTCAATGTGCACTCGGCATACGTTGGCATCGCTATTCATCGCGCAGTCTCCGAAATGTCGCCAGGCCGCACACCCACACTCGGATCCTCACTCGCACGCCAGTCCGCGATGCGGACGAGCGCTTCGAGATATGCGAGGGCGAAGGGACCGAGATGCCTCGGTTCGCCCTCTGGCACAGCGCCGGCGTCGCTCCTCTCTTCCGGCCGCCACGGGCCAAGCAGATCGGCGACGAGGCCCGTCCACCCGTGCCCGGTCAACACGAACTCGTCACTCTCCCATCGTCCCTCGGCACCGTCCTTCGCGATCGAGAAGTCGAGCGGCCACCGATCGTCGCCGATTACGAGCAAGCTCGGCTCGCCCCGCACGCCGAAGACGTCATCGCCTTCGCCCGTCGTCGAGCGCATCACGGTGCGCGCCTTTCCGTGGTGCGTGGCCGCCAAGTAGACCGCGAGCGCCGGATACGGCTTCGTCTCGCTGTCGCGGTACTTCCGCCACATCGCCAGGGCGGAGGCGACCTCGTGGCGAAGCCCGGGGCGGAACTGGAGGTGGCCTGCCCAGCGAACACCAGCGACGGCGCGTAGCGCTTTCAGCTCGGCATCGCTGAGCTTGTCGTCGATGGCCCACCGAAGGCGAACAACGTCTTCACGACCGCGGCGCCGCGCCTGCTCCGGCAACTCACGCGCCTGCGCCCGGAGCCTCGCGAAGTCTGCGCGGGTGGCGGAGACATCCCCCACGACATCGGCGGCGACGACGCGCGGGCTCTTCGCGAGCAGCGCGTCGGGAATGCCGGAGCGATCAGGCAACGCTGCCTGCCACTGCGGATGCGCCTTACCGAGGTCATGGAGCCCTGACGCCTCCACGACGGCCGTCCTCGTGTCGCCGGTCAGCGAGAGCGCGGTGCTCAGCTTCTCGGCCGCGTCTCTCGCATCCTTGAGGTGGACATCGAGCGTCGACCAGTACCCAGCTTCAGTCCACGCATCATCTCGCAGCGTTGCGCCACGCCCGGCACGCGGCACTTCGGCGAGCACGTTTGACTTGTCGCCTGTCCAACCTTCGGTCGCGTCGTAGCCGCC
>JBDHRV010000062.1:0-19087 GCA_039807745.1 Burkholderiales bacterium | reverse complement strand
TCCACGGTACCGCTCACCAACGGCATCGTCGCGCAGATTTTCGGCGTGCAGTATCTCTCCATGCTATCGGGCTTCGTGTTCTTCAGCCACCAGATCGGCAGCTTCCTCGGCGCATGGCTCGGCGGTTATCTGTTCGACGCCACCGGCTCGTATCAGCTCGTGTGGATTCTCTGCATCGGCCTCGCGGTGGTCGCCGCGCTCCTCAACCTTCCGATCGACGAGCGGCCGGTAGCGGCACCGGCGAGCGCGGGGGCGCGCGCATGATTGCGTCGCGACGTGGTGCCGCGCTGCGCCTGCTCGCGGCAGGCGGGCTCGCCGCGGCGCTCGCGTGGGGCTTCGCCGCCTACTTCCGTCCCGACCTGCTCGTCGCGTTCGCGACGTGGGTCCGGTCGTGCTTCTGATGCCGGCGCTGCGCATTCGCAACACCGACCCCGCGCGCGCCTTCATCGTTCGCGTCTGGCATCGATCCAATGCGTTCATGAGCGACGGTGATTCGCCCTGGCTCGACGAGGCAGGCACACCGAGCGGCGCGCGCAGCCGCGATCACAGCGTGCCGCCGGGCGCGACGCTGGCGCTCAATGTCGCAGCGGAGCTCGCCTTCACGGTGCTTCCGGCGGGCGATCCGGTTGGCATCGCAGACGCGGTGCGCGGGTATCTCCGTAGCGGTTCCACCGCCTCGGGGGGTACTGCGGGCGCCGTGCCGTTATCGCTCACGAACGAGGCAACCGCGCCGCTGCGGGTGCGCGTCTTCACGAGCGCGACGTTTCAGTTCTCGCCCTTGCAGGAGTTCCTGCTCGCGCCCGGCGAGACCATGGAGCTCTCGACGCGGGAGGAAGGGATCAGTGTCCGGGTGGGGTGAGCGCGCGGAGCACGAGAAGCGCCGGACGCCACAGGCTCTCCCCGAGAAAGCGCCTTTCGCCATGAACCGGGAGGCCTACAACCGCATCGCGCCCGAATGGGATCGGGCACGCTTCGCTTTCTACGGTCGCGAGCGGGAATACATCGATGCGCTTCTGGAGGGGCTGCCGCGGCGCTCGGCCATCCTCGACCTGGGGTGCGGCACCGGACGACCCATCGCCGAATACCTGCTCGCGCGCGGACACCGCGTCACGGGCGTGGATCAGGCTGCGCAGCTGCTCGCGATCGCTCGTGCGCGCTTCCCCGAGGCGACCTGGATCGAATCGCGACTCGAGGACTACGCCATCCCGGCTGGCTGCGCGGCAATCGTCTGCTGGGATACGCTCTTCCATCTCGAGCGTTCGGTGCATGCACGACTGCTCGCGCGAATGGCCATGAGTCTCGACTCTGGCGGGAGAATCATGCTTACGGTCGGCGGGTCAGAGCATCCGGCCTTCACGGACACGATGTTCGGCGAGACGTTTTTCTACGATTCGCACCTGCCCTCGCGCGTGCTCGTGATGCTGGGCGAACTGGGCTTCGAACCTCTGATCGCCGAATTCATGAATCCGCCCACCTCGGGTCGGGACAAGGGGCGATACGCGATCGTGGCGAAGCTGTCCGATCACTGCCGCGACGGCACGAAGCGGCGGGCGCTTCCGTGAAGGGCAAGGTCGTCGTCATAACCGGAGCAACCTCCGGTATCGGGCAGGTCGCGGCGGAGCGGCTGGCAAAGCTTGGCGCCCGCATCGTGCTGGTCGCGCGCGACCGGGGCCGCGCGGAGGCCACCTTGGCGCGACTGCGCGAGAGAGCCCCCGGCATTGCGCACGGCGTTCACTTCGCGGACCTCTCGCGTCTTGCCGAGATGAAGCGCGTGGCGAGCGAGATCGCCGAGGCGGAACCGCGCATCGACGTGCTGATCAACAACGCCGGCGCCATGTTCAACAAGCGCCGCGTCACCGAGGACCGACTGGAGCGCACCTTCGCGCTCAACCACATGGCCTACTTCGTGTTGACGCACGGCCTGCGCGAACGCCTGGTCGCGTCGGCACAGTCGCGGGTGATCAATACCGCCTCGGAGGCGCACCGGGGTGCGCGGCTTGACTTCGACGATCTGCAATCGACGCGCGGCTACTCGGGCTTCAAGGTCTACGGGCGCTCCAAGCTGTGCAATATCCTCTACACGCGCGAGCTTGCGCGTCGCCTCGCCGGGACCGGGGTCACCGCCAACTGTCTGCATCCCGGTTTCGTCGGGACGCGCTTTGGCGACGAAAGCGGAGGACTGGGCGCGTGGGTCATCCGGCTCGCCAAACTCCTGGCGATCTCGCCGGAGGAGGGCGCCAAAACGATCGTCCATCTCGCTACGTCCGACGATGTCGCCCACGACAGCGGCGAGTACTTCCATCGGTGCCGCATCGCATCGCCGGCGCTGGAGGCGCAAGACGATGTCGCTGCAGAAAGACTGTGGCTCGAAAGCGCGCGACTGGCGAGGATGGAGAACTGATGTCGGACATGGAGCCCCGGGCCGGAGGCGGTCAGGGTGCCTCGGTTCTCTTCACATGCAGCGCCTCCACGCTAACCGGGCGTCCAAAGAGATAGCCCTGGAACGCGCGGCAGCCATTGTTGGCGAGAAAGTCCCGCTGCGCTTCGGTTTCTATCCCCTCGGCTATCACTGATAGATCGAGGCTTTGACCCAGGGCGAGGATGGCGCGGGCGATGGCGGCATCGTTTGGATCGGTCAACACGTCCCGCACGAACGACTGATCGATTTTCAACTGATCCAGTGGCAAGTGCTTTACGTACCTGAGCGACGAATAGCCGGTGCCGAAGTCGTCGAGAGACAGGCCGACACCGCGCGCTTTCAGAGCGGCCATTTTCGTGATGGCATCCTCCATGTCGTTCAGCAACAGGCTCTCCGTGAACTCCAGGGTGAGCTTCCGCGGATCGGCGTCCGTGCGATCGAGCGCGTCCATCACACCTTGCGCAAAATCCGGATGGTGAAACTCGCGGGCGCTGACGTTTACCGCTATCGCGAGCCCGGCGGTGTCCGGCTTGGCTGACCACGCTGCCAACTGGGCGCAGGCGGATTCAAGCACCCAACGACCAAGGGGGAGGATCAGCCCCGTTTCCTCGGCGAGGGGAATGAACTCCGACGGCGACACGAGGCCGCGCTGCGGGTTCCGCCAGCGCACGAGTGCCTCGACGCCCGTGACGCGTCCCTCGGAATCCACCTGGGGTTGATAGAGCAGCGAGAACTGACTCTCCCGAAGAGCTCGCCGCAGCTCGGCCTCCATTGCCGCGCGCGCGGTTATTGCGGCCTGCATCTCGGGATCGAAGAAGCGAAGCGTGCTGCGGCCCGCAGCCTTTGCCTGGTACATCGCCAGATCGGCCTCTTTCAGCAGATCGTCGACGGTCTGCCCGGATGACGCGAAAAGGGAAATCCCGATGCTGGCGGATCCGTGGTGTTCCTGTGCGGCGAGGAGGGAGGGTTGACTGATTATCGACAAGACCTTCTCGCCCACGGTTTCGGCCTGCGCCGCGGCCTCGTCGCGACTCTCGCTCAGGCGCTCCAGCACGACCACGTACTCATCGCCCCCGAGCCGTGCCACCGTGTCGCCCTCGCGCACACAGTTGAGAAGGCGGTGAGCGATATCCTGGAGCAGCAGATCGCCCACGTCATGACCACGGGTGTCGTTCAGGGTCTTGAAATTGTCCAGGTCGATGAAGATGACAGCCCCATGTTGCCGACCCCGAGCGCAGGCCGCAACGGCGTGCTGCAGCCGGTCCAGCAGGAGCCGCCGGTTGGGTAACTGGGTGAGCGGATCATAGAACGCAAGATGCGCGATCGCCGCCTCCGCCGCCTTGCGCTGCGTGATGTCCGTCAGCGTGCCGACGTAACGGGTGACTACGCCGTCGTTGGTCTTCACGGCGCTGATGGTCGCCCATCCAGGGAACACTTCGCCGCCGCGCCGTCGGATCCAGAGCTCCCCCTTCCACGAACCGGTGCGCTTGATGCTGTCCCAGACACCGCCGAAGAAGACCTTGTCGTGGTGCGCCGAGGAGATGAAGCGAGGCGTGCGTCCCACGATTCTCGCAGGTGTATAGCCGGTAATCTCCTCGAAGGCGCGATTGGCGCGCATGATCACCATCTTGGCGTCGGTAACCACGATGCCTTCCTGTGCGTCAAACGCGGCGGCGGCGACGCGCAACTCCTCCTCGGCCTGTTTCCGCTGGGTGATGTCCCGGTTGCTGGCGCGACGGCCGAGATACTGCCCGCTGTGGCTGAAGACGGCGCGACACACGTGGTTGATCCAGCGCTCTTCGCCGCTACGGGTAAGAATGCGAAAATCCCCCTCGTGGTGTCTGTCGCTGGTTGCGCGCGCGGCAGCCGATTTGCGAAAGTGTCTTGAGACCCGTGCGCGGTCGTCGGGGTGCACAATCCTCAACATCAGTCCCGGATCGCGTTGAAACTCCTTGGCCGCGTATCCGGTAACATCCTCGCAGGAAGGGGACAGATACGGCAGACTGCCGTCCGGTGCCAGCCAATATTCCCAATCGTGGGTGAAGTTGGCGACGGTGCGGTAGCGCTCCTCACTCTCCCGCAGCAGTGCCCTTTCCTGTTCCAGCTTCCTGGTCATTTGCCGGAGCGCGCGCGTTGGCAGCTGCCGGAGTGCGCAGAAGATCGCGGTACCGAGGAGGAGGCCAAACAGCGCCGCCATCGCTGTGCCATATGCGACCGGCCGCAGCGAGCGCTCGATTTCGACACGGCCGACTACCCGCCCGGAATCATGAAGCGCGCGCGAACGCCGGAGCAGCGGCCACTCCGGGGACACGCCTACACGCAAGAGGCGAACGCCATTCGCGTCGTACACACCGGCTGCGTAATCGTCCAGCTCGACCTGGTAGCGACTGAGCAGTTCTTCCATTCGATGGAGCTCATACCTCCAGTACTCGGCGCTGCGGCTGATGAGCGCACTGATTTCCGCTGCCTCGACTTGAGCGTGGAGGTCTGTGCGGGAAGCCAGGTTGCGGTATGCCAACAGCGCGTAGCCCGCCGGTAAGACGAGCGCGGCCGTCAACGCCACCGCGGTGGCGACCCAGCCGATCACCGAAATCAACCGGGCCTCGCTCGGCCTTGCTACCTGCGGCGACTTCATGGAATCCACTGTCCCTTGCTGGTGAGCATGTGACGCACGGCGGCGGACCGCACGAAGACGACGAAGCGCTCGACTGCCGTCGAGCGCCTTGCACGGGTCACCAGAAACAAACGCCTGAAATGGGGATAGGCTCCGGACGTAGCGTTCATCGGCGTGGGTTCCTGGCCATCGAGCGTCAAGGCCCGCAGCGCGCGCTTCTCGGATGCGACTCCCAGGCGTACTGCGGTGCCGTCGGGCCAAGTCGCCATCCTGCCGAGGTAGATCTGATCGAGTTCAGACGCGTTCGTCAGCATGCTGCGAACGCCGGAGGAGGGGGTGTACAATTATGCGTCCAACATCGGACAGGCCGGCGAGAATCACCGCGTGCGCGACCTGGCGCAGATCGCACATCAAGAAACGGCTCACCGATGACATGCCGGATGAGACGCTGCGGCCGATCACCGTTGCCCGGAGCCTGAGCACCCATGCGATTCACTGAGACCCTGCTGAGCGGCGCTTTCGTCATTGATCCCGTACGCTTCGAGGATGCGCGAGGATTCTTCGCGCGCACTTGGTCGGCAAGGGAAATGCGCGAGCACGGCTGCAATTCCGACCTCTTCGAGTGCAACGTCTCCTTCAACAAGAAGGCCGGCACGCTGCGCGGCATGCACCTGCAACTGCCCCCCTTCGCGCAGGCCAAGCTGGTTCGCTGCACGATGGGCGCGATCTGGGACTGCATCATCGACCTGCGGCCCGGTTCGCCAACGTTCAAGCAGTGGATCGGTGCGGAACTGACGGCCGAGAACGGGCGGCAGCTCTACATTCCCGAGGGTTTCGCGCATGGTTTCATCACGCTGGTTGACGGCACCGAGGTTCTTTACCAGATGAGTAACATCTACGACGCGTCCAGCGCTCGCGGCGTGCGGTGGAACGATCCGGCGTTTGCGATCGAGTGGCCGCGCCAGCCTGAGGTGATCATCGAGCGAGACAATACATGCCCCGATTTCAGAGGAATACTGGATTGATAGGGGTATTCCCATCATCGGCGCCGCCGCCCAATCCCTTCACGACCCCGTCCGCCAGTTCTATCTCATCCGCCGCTCACGAGGCGCCTTCGCGCAGGTGTTCGACGGGACGATACCCCTCGCGGGGCATGCGTGCCGAGGGTATGAAGAAGGTAATGGCCAACCCGCGGCTGCAGTCGGACGCGAACCTGATGTCCTTTGACGGCGAGCGTATGAGCTACGTCGGCTTCGCGGTGATCTTGGACGCATGAGCCCGCGTCGGGCAACCCGTCCGGGCGCTTAGGACAGGTTGCGCAGGAGCACGGAGGGCGATAGTGCGCCGACGCGCCGCTTCTCCACCCGGCATTCGTGCGTCGGGACGACAGTGCCGTCCTCGTTGGCGGTTTCGAGGCGGACGGTAAAACCCCACAAATAGGCGAGATGGCGCAGCACGTCCTTGTAGGGGGGGGTAAGCGGGCGGCGGTCGTTGCGATAGTGGCGCAGCGTCAGGGAGCGATCGCCACGCACATCGACGTTCACGACCTGAATGTTCGGCTCACGTTCGCTTAGCGCGTACTGCTGCGCCAGGGTTGTTCGCAAGGCGCGGTAACCGGCGTCGTCGTGGATGGCGCCCACCTCGAGATGCGGCTTGTCGTCATCGTCGATCAGGCAGAACAGCCGGAAATCGCGCATGACTTTCGGCGACAGGAACTGCTGGATGAAACTCTCGTCCTTGAAGTTGCGCATCGCGAAATCGAGCGTGCGCAACCAATCCGAACCGGCCACATCGGGAAACCACCGACGATCCTCTTCAGTGGGCGACTGGCATATGCGCTGTATGTCGCGATACATTGCGAAACCCAAGGCATAGGGGTTGATGCCACCGAAGTGCGGGTTGTCGAATCCCGGCTGCGCGAGAACGTTGGTGTGCGAATGCAGGATCTCGAGGAGGAAGCTGTCGGCGAGCAGACCTTCGTCGTACAGCGTCTGCATGATCGTGTAGTGCCAGAAGGTCGCCCAACCCTCGTTCATCACCTGCGTCTGGCGCTGCGGGTAGAAGTACTGGGCAAGCTTGCGGACGATGCGAGCGATCTCGCGCTGCCACGGTTCGAGTAGCGGCGCGTGCTTCTCAAGGAAGTAAAGGAGATTCTCCTGCGGCTCGGGCGGGAAGCGCTGTTCCTCCGGTTCCGCGTTCTCGATCTGACGCCGAGGCAGCGTGCGCCAGAGTTCGTTCACCTGTTGCTGCAGGTGCTCCTCACGTTCCTTGAGGCGTACCCGTTCCTGCGCGAGCGAACGCTTGGCTGGGCGCTTGTAGCGGTCGACGCCGAAATTGGCCAGCGCGTGGCAGGCGTCCAGCGTCCGTTCCACCTCCTCTTCGCCGTAGCGCTGCTCGCACTCGGCTAGGTATTGTCGGGCGAACAGGAGATAGTCGATGATGGCGTCGGGCTGAGTCCAGGTACGAAAAAGGTAGTTGCCCTTGAAGAACGAGTTGTGTCCATACGAGGCATGCGCGATCACAAGCGCCTGCATCGGCATGGTGTTCTCTTCGAGCAGATACGCGATACAGGGGCTCGAATTGATCACGATCTCGTAGGCGAGACCCATGCGACCGCGCTTGTAGGTCTGCTCCGTCGCGAGGAAGTGTTTGCCGAAAGACCAGTGATAGTAGCCGATCGGCATACCGTTGGACGCGTAGGCGTCCATCATCTGCTCGGCGCTGATGATCTCGATCTGATTGGGAAAGGTGTCGAGACCGTAGGCTCCGGCGACGCGGGCGATCTCGCGGTCGTAGCGCTCCACCAGACTGAACGACCATTCGGAACCGCCAGGCAGGGGGGCGCCCGCGCGACGCCTCAGCGCGGGCGGGGCAGCGTCCATGAAATCCTCGGGCAGCGGCAATGGCAGAGGCTTGGCCGCCGGCAATTCTTTGGGTGCGGGCTCTTGTGTAGTCATGGCATCAGGCCGCCGTCCGTTCTTTGTCCTTCTTCGCGAAGAGCTCGCGCAGGACGGGAAAGATATCGCCGCGGTCGCGGATGCGTCCCAAGGCGAAGTTCGCCCGTGCGGCGCGCACCTGTTCGTATTGGACCCAGAGATTCTGCGGCTCGCCAGTGGTGATCTCGACGTACGCCATGTACTGCACCATCGGCAGCAGCTCGTTCAGGAGCAGTTCGCGGCACCGCGGAGAGTCGCTTTCCAGGTTGTCGCCGTCCGACGCCTGGGCAACGTAGATGTTCCACCGATCGCGCGGGAACTTCTCCCTGATCTCGTCGATGGTCATCTCCAGCGCGCTCGACACGCGCGTGCCGCCGCTCTCGGTGGAATGAAAGAACTCCTCCTCGTCGACCACCTTGGCCGACGTGTGGTGCCGGATGAACACGATCTCGATGCGGTCGTAGTGGCGCTTGAGAAAGAGGTGCAGAAGAATGAAGAAGCGCTTCGCGAGATCCTTGCGCGATTCGTCCATCGACCCCGATACATCCATCACGCAGAACATGACCGCTTGCGCTATGGGTATCGGTTGCGTGACACGATTGCGGTAACGCAGATCGAAAGTATCGATGAACGGGACGCGGCCGATGTGCGCACGCAGCAGTTCCTGCTCTTGCAGGAGCTTTGCTACCTGCGGGTCTTCAGGGTCGGCCGCATCGCCGCCGAGGGCGTCGAGTGCATCGCAGACTTCCCGCAGTCGGGCGAGCGCCGGTCCCGCGAAAGCGATGCGGCGTGCGAGCGACTCGCGCATCGTGCGGACAACGGCCAAGCTGGAGGGTGTGCCATCGATGCGGTAACCCGCCCTCACACGCCGCTGATGAGGGACGGCGGCGAGCTGTGTCTTGACGAGGTCAGGCAGCGCCATGTCCTCGAAGAAGAAGTCGAGGAATTCCTCGCGGGATAAGCGGAACCGGAAACTATCTTCACCCTCGGCATCGTCCGAGGCACCGCTCCCACCCGCGCCACCCCCTCCACCTTGCGGGCGCTGAATCGCGTCGCCGGTCACGAATTCCCGGTTACCCGGCAGGACGATCTGGCGACGACCGCCGATCCCATGCGAGAAAACCGGTTCGTTCAGGTCGCGGGCCGGGATGGAGATGCTGGCATCGCGATCGGCTTCAGCGATCTTGCGGCCGGCGATGGCGTGCGCGACGGCTTCGCGAACCTGCGCCCGATAACGCCGCAGGAAGCGCTGCTGGTTGACGGCGCTCTTGTGCCTCGGATTCTCCCGCCTGTCGATGATGTCGGCCACGGCCTAGCTGGATTTCCTGACGCGGAGGTACCACTCTACCAGCAAACGCACCTGTTTCGGGGTATAGCCCTTCTCGACCATACGATCTACGAAGTTCTGGTGCTTCTTCCGCTCTTCGTCGGATGCCTTGGCGTTGAACGAAATCACCGGCAGCAGATCCTCGGTAGTGGAGAACATCTTCTTCTCGATCACTGAGCGCAGCTTCTCATAGCTGGTCCACGACGGATTCTTGCCGGCGTTGGCGGCGCGAGCCCGCAGCACGAAGTTGACGATCTCGTGGCGGAAGTCCTTGGGATTGCCGATACCGGCAGGCTTCTCGATTTTCTCCAGCTCGTCGTTCAGCGCTGCGCGGTCGAGAATTTCGCCCGTGTTCGGATCGCGGTACTCCTGATCTTGAATCCACAGGTCGGCGTAGGTGACGTAGCGGTCGAAGATGTTCTGGCCGTACTCCGAATACGACTCGAGGTAGGCCGTCTGGATCTCCTTGCCGATGAACTCGACGTAAGGCGCGGCGAGATGCTCCTTGACGAACGCGCGATAGCGCTTCTCGAGCTCGGCCGGGAACTGCTCGCGCTCGATCTGCTGTTCGAGCACGTAAAGGAGATGCACGGGATTGGCCGCGATCTCGCTGTGGTCGAAGTTGAACACCTTCGAGAGCACCTTATACGCGAAGCGCGTGGAAAGGCCGGTCATGCCCTCGTCGACGCCCCCAAAGTCCCGATATTCCTGGAGCGACTTGGCCTTCGGATCGACGTCCTTGAGATTCTCGCCGTCGTACACGCGCATCTTGCTGAAGAGGCTCGAATTCTCGGGCTCCTTGAGGCGTGTCAGCACGGCGAACTGCGCCATCATGCGAAGCGTCCCCGGCGCGCACGGCGCTTCCGCAAGCGACGAGTACGCGATGAGCTTCTCGTAGATGCGGATCTCGTCCGTGACCCTCAGGCAGTACGGGACCTTGACAATGTAGATGCGATCGAGGAACGCCTCGTTGTTCTTGTTGTTGCGGAAGCTCTGCCACTCGGATTCATTGGAGTGGGCCAGCACGATACCGTCGAATGGGATGGCGCCGAAGCCTTCCGTACCCTTGTAGTTGCCTTCCTGCGTGGCGGTGAGGAGCGGATGCAGCACCTTGATCGGAGCCTTGAACATCTCGACGAACTCGAGCAGCCCCTGATTGGCGCGACACAGGCCGCCCGAGTAGCTGTAGGCGTCAGGGTCGTCCTGGGCATACTGTTCGAGTTTGCGAATGTCGAGCTTGCCGACCAGCGAAGAGATGTCCTGGTTGTTCTCGTCCCCGGGTTCGGTCTTGCATACCCCGATCTGCGCCAGCGCGGAAGGACGCAGCTTGACGACCCGAAACTTCGAGAGGTCGCCCCCATACTCCTGGAGCCGTTTCACTGCCCACGGCGACGGAATGGGATCGAAGTGACGGCGAGGAATGCCATACTCCGCCTCGAGTGCCGGGCCGTCCTGTTCCGCAGAGAAGAGACCGAGCGGGGTCTCGTTTACCGGCGAACCCTTGAGCGCGTAAAAGGGCATCTGCTCCATCAGACTCTTCAGCTTCTCGGCGAGCGAGCTCTTGCCGCCACCGGGTGGGCCCAGCAGATAGAGAATCTGCTTGCGCTCCTCCAGAGCCTGAGCCGCGTGCTTGAAGTAGGCGACGATCTGCTCGATCGTGTCCTCCATGCCGAAGAAGTCGCGGAAAGCCGGATAGACACGAACGATCTTATTGGAGAAGATGCGCGACAGCCGCGGATCCGCGCGCGTGTCGATCATCTCCGGCTCGCCGATCGCCATCAGCATGCGCTCGGCGGCGGTGGCGTACGCGGCGGGATTGGTGCGGCAGAGCTCGAGATACTCGGCGAGCGAATACTCCTCTTCGAGCCCGCCCTCGTAACGTTCCCGGAAACGATCCAGGAAGTTCGCTCCGGTCTCGTGCGCGCCGCGACTTGTTGCCGCTGTTGAAGCCTCTCCGAAAGCCGAGAGGATGTGTGTTGGGTTTCCTTCCATGCGAACCTCCGCTGCCGTCGGTCGCTCTACCGCAAGTCTACCTCGGGGGAGCTGGCCAACGTTCGGGTGTTGAGCGAGAACATTGTGGCACAGCTTGAAGCCGAAGCGCGTCTAGCGATTTTCGCGCCAACATCGAGCCGTGGGACAACGTGCCCCTGCCAAAGTTGCCCGTGGAATTGGCGACGCCCTCGTCTTGTCGAGCGGGCACTGATACTTGACCGTTGTTGCGGAGTTGGCCGATTGCACCGTGATGGCTGATCCCTTCATACTCCCGTTCCTGGCTCAGGTCAGCCGAAGAGTAGAAAGCCGAAAATGCCCGTAATCAGATTACCCGACGGGTCCGAGCGACGCGTCGAGCAGGCGATGACAATCGCCGCGCTGGCGGCCGCTATCGGACCGGGGCTGGCGCGTGCCGCGATCGCAGGCAAGGTGAATGGCCGGCTCGTGGATACGTCCTTTGCAATCGAGCAGGATAGCGAGGTCGCGATCGTCACCGAGAGGGACCCCGAGGCGATCGAGATCATTCGCCACTCCTCCGCTCACCTCCTCGCGCACGCGGTGAAGCAGCTCTTTCCCGAGGCGCAGGTCACGATCGGTCCGGTGATCGAGAACGGGTTCTACTACGATTTCTCCTTCAGTCGACCCTTCACGCCCGAGGATCTGGCGCGCATCGAGAAGCGCATGGCCGAACTCGCGAAGAGCGACATTCCGGTGCAGCGCGAGGTGTGGGATCGCTCGGAGGCTATCAGCTACTTCAAGGACATGGGCGAGCACTACAAGGCCCAGATCATCGCGAGCATCCCGGCCGAGGAGCCGGTGTCGCTCTACCGTCAGGGCGATTTCATCGACCTGTGCCGTGGCCCGCACGTCCCGTCTACCGGGCGGCTGAAGGTCTTCAAGTTGATGTCGGTGGCCGGTGCGTACTGGCGCGGCGATTCGAAGAACGAGATGCTGCAGCGAATCTACGGCACGGCATGGCTTAAGAAAGAGGATCAGGACGCCTACCTGCACGCGCTCGAGGAGGCCGAGAAGCGGGACCACCGCAAGCTTGGCCGGCAGCTCGACCTCTTCCACCATCAGGACGAAGCACCGGGGATGGTCTTCTGGCACCCCAAGGGCTGGACGCTGTGGCAGCAGATCGAGCAGTACATGCGCGCCGTGTTTCGTGACAACGGCTACCTGGAGATCCGTACCCCGCAGGTGATCGACCGGTCGCTGTGGGAGAAATCGGGACACTGGGAGAATTTCCGCGAGAACATGTTCACGACGGAATCCGAGTCGCGGGACTTTGCCGTCAAGCCGATGAACTGCCCGGGGCATGTGCAGGTGTTCAACCAAGGGATCAAGAGCTATCGCGACCTGCCGCTGCGGCTCGCCGAGTTCGGCTCCTGTCACCGCAATGAACCGTCCGGGGCGCTGCACGGGCTGATGCGGGTGCGTGCCTTCACCCAGGACGACGCGCACATCTTCTGTTCCGAGGATCAGATCGAGGGCGAGGTCGTGCGCTTCATCGACCTGCTGGAACGCGTGTACGCGGACTTCGGCTTCGATCACATTCTGATCAAGCTGTCGACGCGCCCGCCGAAGCGTGTCGGGACGGAAGAGCAATGGGACGAGGCGGAGGCAGCGCTCGCGTCGGCGCTGCGCAGTACCGGTCGCACCTTCGAGATGCAGCCCGGCGAAGGCGCTTTCTACGGACCCAAGGTCGAGTTCTCGCTCAAGGACAGCCTCGGGCGGGTCTGGCAATGTGGAACCATTCAGCTAGACTTCTCGATGCCGGGGCGGCTCGACGCGCAGTACGTGGCCGAAGACAACAGCCGGCGGGTGCCGATCATGCTGCACCGAGCCATCCTGGGGTCGATGGAGCGCTTCATCGGCATGCTCATCGAACACCATGGTGGTGCATTCCCGCTATGGCTTGCACCAGTTCAGGTCGTCGTGATGAATGTTTCCGAAGGACAAGTCGATTACGTGCGAGACACCGTGTCGCAACTCAGGGTGGCTGGCCTGCGCGCGCTTGCCGACTTGAGGAACGAGAAAATTACCTATAAAATTCGCGAACATAGTTTGCAGAAGCTGCCGTACCAGCTGATCGTCGGCGAGCGCGAGGTCGCAAATCGAACGGTTTCGGTGCGTGCCCGGTCCGGGAAAGACTTGGGTGCGATGTCGCTACCCGATTTGATTGGCCGGCTCACGGCGGAAGCCGAGACGCGTCGAAGTGAATCGAAAGAGTCTTAAGACGGGGGTTCGCCCGGCGCCGTGGCGCCCAGTGGGCAACCCAGAGCGAACGAGCCTGGAGGAATTCGCATAAGTCAGGAAAAGGAACTACGGATCAACGGTGAGATCAACTCGCCCGAGATTCGGTTGGTCGGTCTGGAAGGAGAGCAGCTCGGCATCGTGAGTCTCGCTCACGCCAACTCCCTGGCCGAAGAAAAGGAGGTCGATCTGGTGGAAATCGCGCCGACGGCGCAACCTCCGGTATGCCGGCTGATGGATTACGGCAAGTTCAAGTACCGGGAGAGCAAGAAGCGCCACGAGGCGAAGCTCAAGCAGAAGCAGATCCAGGTCAAGGAAGTGAAGTTCCGACCCGGCACCGACGAGGGAGACTACCAGATCAAGCTGAGGAATCTCGTGCGGTTCCTGGAAGAGGGAGACAAGACGAAGATCACGCTGCGCTTCCGGGGGCGGGAAATGGCGCACCAGGAGTTCGGCGTACGCCTGCTGGAGCGGATCAAGGGCGAGCTGGAACCCTATGGCGTCATCGAGCAGTTCCCCAAGATGGAGGGACGGCAGATGATCATGGTGTTGTCCCCGAAAAAGAAGTAGCAGCAGGCAGTCCCGATGCCGTCCGGCAGTGACCGGACTTACATACAAGTGATGTCCGGGTCGCAAAGCGCTTCGCCCGAAGCCGCCCGGCGTCAGGCTAGAACGAAGGAGTTGTCATGCCCAAGATGAAGACCAAGCGGGCCGCCGCCAAGCGCTTCCGCGTCCAAGGCAGTGGCGGGATCAAGCGAACCAAGGCATTCCTGCGCCACATCCTCACGAAAAAGACCACCAAGCGCAAACGCAATATGCGCGGCACCACCCAGGTGAACGCCGCCGACGTGCGCGCGGTGCGCGCGATGATGCCTTACACCTGAGGGGGACGATGCCATGCCAAGAGTCAAGCGGGGTGTAACGGCGCACGCGCGCCACAAGAAGGTGCTGGACGCCGCGAAGGGGTTCCGCGGTCGCCGCAAGAACGTGTTTCGCATCGCCAAGGAGGCGGTGATGAAGGCGGGGCAGTACGCCTATCGCGACCGCCGCGTCAAGAAACGCGAATTCCGCGCGCTCTGGATCGCGCGCATCAACGCCGCGGCGCGGGAGTGCGGTTTGTCCTACTCGGCTTTCATGAACGGACTCAAGAAGGCGTCGGTCGAGGTCGATCGCAAGGTCCTCGCCGACATCGCGGTGCACGACAAGGATGCTTTTGCCCGCTTTGCCGCGCAGGCGAAGGCGAGTCTCGGCCTCTGAGGTCCGCCAGTGTGAAAAGGGGAGGCGCGAGCCTCCTTTTTTTTCTGCGGTTGCGGCTATGTCTGAATCGACAGGGGTGCCATGCAGGATCTCGACACCATCGTAGGTGAGGCCCTCGCGCATTTCACTGCCATCGACGACCCCGACGAGCTGGAACGGGTCAAGGCGCGCTTTCTCGGGAAGACCGGCGCGCTCACGGATCTGCTGAAGGGGCTCGGCAAGCTGCCGCCGGCGGAGCGCCCGGCCGCTGGCAGCCGTATTAACGAAGCGAAAGCGAAGCTCGAAGCAGCGCTCGATGAGCGCCGCGAGGCGATTCGCGTTGCCCGGATGGAGGTGCGTCTGCAGGAAGAGGCGCTCGACGTGACGTTGCCTGGACGCGGCGCCGGGCGCGGGGGACTGCACCCGATCACCCGCACCCTCGACCGCATTGCCGGCCTGTTTCATTCCCTCGGCTTCGAGATCGCCTCGGGCCCGGAGGTCGAAACCGATTTCTACAACTTCACCGCCCTCAACACGCCGCAAGACCATCCGGCGCGCTCGATGCACGACACCTTCTACCTCGAAGGCGGGCAGTCTCTGCTGCGCACCCACACGTCCCCGATTCAGATCCGTTACATGGAAACCCATCGGCCGCCGATCAAGATCATCGCGCCCGGTCGTGTGTACCGAGTCGACTACGACGCGACCCACTCGCCGATGTTTCACCAGATCGAGGGTCTCTGGATCGACCGCGACGTGAGCTTTGCGAATCTCAAGTTCGTCCTCACCGACTTCCTGCAGCGCCTGTTCGAGCGGGACGACCTCGTGGTGCGGTTCCGCGCGAGCTACTTCCCCTTCACCGAGCCATCGGCCGAGGTCGACATGCGCTGGGGCGAGGGGCGCTGGCTGGAAATCGGCGGTTGCGGCATGGTGCACCCCAACGTGCTGCGACAGGTCGCCATCGATCCCGAGGAGTACCAGGGCTTCGCATTCGGCATGGGCCTCGATCGCATCGCCATGCTGCGCTATGGCGTCGACGACTTGAGGCTCTTCTTCGAGAACGATCTGCGCTTTCTCAGGCAGTTCAACTGATGGCGTGCCGGTGAAGGCATGAAATTCTCGGAACAGTGGCTGCGTACCTTCGTCGATCCCGCGCTCGACACGGAAGCGCTCGCGCATGCGTTGACGATGGCAGGGCTGGAAGTCGAGGAAATCGCCTGGGCTGCACCCGGATTCGACGGGGTGGTGGTTGCCGAAGTGCGCCACGTGGGCTCGCATCCTGACGCCGACCGCCTGCGCGTATGCGAGGTCGATGCCGGCCACGGGACGCCCCGAACCGTGGTCTGCGGCGCACCGGATGTCGCGGCGGGAATGCGCGTCCCCTGCGCGCTGCCCGGGGCGAAGCTTCCCGGCGGCATCGAGATCAGGGAAGCGAGCGTAAGAGGGATCGCCTCCGCCGGCATGCTGTGCTCCGCGCGCGAGCTTGGCCTGAGCGACGATGCGTCGGGTCTGCTCCGGCTGCCGTCGGACGCGCCGGTCGGAACCGATTTTCGGAGCTATTACGATCTCGACGACCGTCTGCTCACGCTCAAGCTCACTTCCAACCGTGGCGACTGCCTGAGCGTCCTAGGGGTCGCGCGTGATGCCGCGGCGCTCACCGGTGCAACGCTGCGCCCGGTGTCGATCGAGCCGGTTACGCCCACCATCGCGGATCGCGTCGCAGTGCGCATCGAGGCCGGCGATGCCTGCCGGCGCTACTGCGGCAGGGTGGTGCGCCACGTGAACGTCGGGGCGGCGACGCCGCTCTGGATGCGTCGGCGCCTGGAGAAGAGCGGCCTGCGCTCGATCGGTGCCGTGGTCGATGTCACCAACTACGTGATGCTCGAACTGGGGCAGCCCCTGCACGCGTTCGATCTGGCGAAGCTCGAAGGCGACATCCGCGTGCGCTTCGCACGCACGGGCGAGCGGCTGCTTTGCCTCAATGAGGCGGACGTCGCGCTCGCTCCCGACTACCTCGTGATCGCGGATGCCACGGGACCCGTGGCGCTCGCGGGGATCATGGGCGGCAAGCCGACCGCGGTAGGCGACGACACGGTCGACCTGTTTCTGGAAAGCGCCTTCTTCGAGCCGCAGGCGATCGGCGGGCGCAGTCGCAGACTCGGCTTCGCCAGCGATTCGTCCCACCGCTTCGAGCGCGGCGTGGACTTCGGAATGGCCGCGTGCGCCCTCGAGCGTGCCACCCGGCTGATCCTCGAGTGCTGCGGCGGCGAGCCCGGGCCGATCACTGAAGCGCTGACCGAGCTTCCGGCGCGGCCCCCGGTGCGGCTGCGCACGGCGCGGGTGCCGAAGCTGCTCGGCATCGACCCCGGTGCCGATGCCGTGGCTGCGATCTTCGAGCGGCTTTCGATGTTGGTCCTTCGCGACGGCGACAGCCTGGCCGTGACGCCGCCGTCCTTTCGCTTCGATATCGTGCGCGAGGAGGATCTCGTGGAGGAGGTGGCGCGTGTCTACGGCTACGACCGCATCGCGCCGCAGCCGCTTGCCACCGCCTCGGCCATGCTGCCCCTGCCGGAGACGACGCGCACCATCCGCGAACTCCGGGCCGGCCTCGCGCTGCGCGATTACCAGGAAGCGGTGACGTATGCTTTCGTCGACCCAGCTTGGGAAGCGGACTTCGGCGTGCCGCCGCCGCTCGTGCTCGCCAATCCGATCGCGAGTCAGATGAGCGTCATGCGCACGACCCTGCTGGGCGGGCTCGTCGACCGCCTGCGCTTCAACCTGAATCGCCGCCAGATCCGGGTGCGTCTGTTCGAGATCGGCACCGTGTTCCTGGGCGCCGGGGGGACGCAGCAGCCGACCCGGGTGGGAGGCCTGGCCTACGGCCCGGTTCTGCCCGAGCAGTGGGGCAGTCCCGCCCGCAACATCGATTTCTTCGACGTGAAAGGCGATCTCGAAGCCCTCTGCCACCCGCTTGCTCCGACCTTCGAGCCGGCACACCATCCGGCACTGCACCCCGGCCGGGCGGCCCGGGTGTTCCTCGCAGGGCAACCGGTCGGGTGGTGTGGCGAGCTCCATCCGCGCTGGCAGCGGAAGTACGAGCTGCCCCTCGCGCCCGTCATGTTCGAGCTGGACGCAGAATACCTGCAAGGGGTGCCCGTGCCGACCTACCAGGAACTTTCCCGCTTCCCGTCCGTGCGTCGGGATCTCGCGCTGGTGGTGGACGAGAAAGTGAGCGCCGCATCGCTCCAGGGTTGCCTGCTACGGGCCGCACCGGATGTCGTCTGGGAGGTCGTCCTGTTCGACGTGTATCGAGGTAAGGGCTTGGATATTGGGAAGAAAAGCCTTGCGTTCCGCATTCTCTTGCAAGATACTCAGCGGACTCTGACCGACGAGGAAGCCGATGCCGCGATGGCCGTACTGATCACGGCGGCGGAACAAGAACACGGTGCGAGCCTGCGTTCCTGACAGGCTTCCCAAAGAAGGGGAAACGATGACGCTCACGAAGGCCGATCTGGCCGACATGCTCTTCGAGAAGGTCGGGCTCAACAAGCGGGAAGCCAAGGACATGGTCGAGTCTTTCTTCGAGGAAGTGCGCACTGCCCTCGAAGCGGGCGAGGGCGTGAAGCTTTCCGGCTTCGGCAACTTTCAGCTGCGCGACAAACCCCAGCGACCGGGTCGCAATCCCAAAACCGGGGAGGAGATCCCGATCACGGCGCGTCGCGTGGTGACTTTCCACGCCAGCCAGAAGCTGAAGGCGATGGTGGAGCAGAATGCCGGTGGAGCCGACGCCGGTTAGGCAGCCGCTGCCGCCGATCCCCGCCAAGCGCTATTTCACGATCGGCGAGGTTTCGGAGCTGTGTGGTGTCAAGCCGCACGTGCTGCGCTACTGGGAGCAGGAATTCGCACAGCTCAAACCCGTCAAGCGGCGTGGCAACCGGCGCTACTACCAGCACCAGGAGGTGCTGCTCATCCGCCGCATCCGCCAGCTCCTGTATGAGGAAGGTTTCACCATCAGCGGCGCCCGCAATCGACTCGACGCAGCGAGCCAGGAAGGCAACCGGCGCGCCGCGGCGCCGTCCGACAAGCTCGATTTCGCACAGCTGAAAAGCGAGCTGCGCGGGCTCATCGACCTGCTGCGCACGCCATGACTCATGCATTCGGGATCCCCGGGCGCGGGTGGGTTTCCGACCCCGTCGCGGCGCGAGGCGTTCTGCTATAATCGCGCGCTCTCGGGGCGTAGCGCAGCCTGGTAGCGTACCTGCATGGGGTGCAGGTGGTCGGAGGTTCAAATCCTCTCGCCCCGACCA